>NZ_JAZHRU010000001.1:1441221-1744332 GCF_036924525.1 Bradyrhizobium sp. AZCC 1719
GTTGCCGCTCGGCGACGACGTCGGCTTCATCTGCGGCCATGGCGCCGGCTCCAGCCTCGGTCAGGAGCGGCTGACCAATCCGTTCCTCACAGACGAGATGTGAGCGGAAATTGTCCGGCTGACGCTGTGATGTCCGGCTACTTCATCAAGCCTGCGGCCGTCAGCGCGCGGGTGATGACGCTGCCGACATCGATGCCGCGGCGCTTCGGTTCGCGCGGCGCCGGCTTGTGTTCGCGAACCGGCTTGTGGGTCCTCGACCAGAGTCTTGCGGCGATATCGGACGACTGCAGGGACTCCGTGGCGGCCGACGGAACGATCTTCGGCGCCTGCGCCGGCCTGGCCGCTTCGCTGGCCGGACTGACGCGCTCGGTCAGGCCGAAAAAATTTGCGATGTGATACGACGAGGAAATTCCCGCCTCGATCAGGAACGCACCTTCCGCGCCGTAGCGCTCGTCATTGCCGGCAAGCCCCAGCGGCGTACCGTGGGCCATATCGGTGATGGTATAGGACTCCACGACGGTCTCGCCGTCTTCATTCCACCAGACTTCGCGCGGATGGCCGTCGACGTCTCCCGTCGACATCGGCGCCGCCGGCAGGCTGTGGACGTCGAGCCACTGCTTGACGATCTCATTGGCGTTGCCCGGGTTGACGGTGCGATCGGCGCTGCCGTGCCACACCGACACTTTCGGCCATGGTCCCCTGTGCTTGGAGGCCTTGCGCACGAAATCGCCCAGCTTGCCGGCGGGGCGCGACGTCGACTGCATCATGCCGCCGAGCGCTTCGCGGACATTGCTGGCGATACCGTAGGGCAGACCGGCGATGATGGCGCCGCCCGCAAACACGTCCGGATAGGTCGCCAACATCACCGAGGTCATCGCGCCGCCGGCGGAAAGCCCGGTAATGAAGATGCGGCGCGAATCGATCTTGTGATCGGCGACCATCCGCGCGACCATCTGACGGATCGAAGAGGCCTCGCCGCGGCCGCGCGCGATGTCGCCCGGATTGAACCAGTTGAAACAGGTGTTGGCGTTGTTCGACGCCTGCTGCTCGGGCATCAGCAACGCAAACCCGTAGCGCTTGGCGAGCGTCGACCAGCCGGTGCCGAAGTCGTAACCGGCCGCGGTCTGGCCGCAGCCATGCAGCACGACGACAAGGGCGCGTGCGGGCAGCAATTGCTCCGGCACGAAAGCGAACATTTTGAGCGCACCGGGATTGGTGCCGAATCCGCTGATTTCGACGAGCGGACTGCCGGCCCCGGGCAACTTGCTTCGGCCATAGATTCCCAGGCCATTGAACCCGTTCAGCTTCGGGAAATGGCGCAAGAATTCGACGTTCTTGGCGAGGGACAACGACAGACTCCTGGGGCGATTCTTCTTAACTCATGCTACCCAGAACAGATAGTTGCTGCACTGCAAAATAAAAAGACCGTGCACTGTCATTCCCCACAATCAAATTTTGGCAGTTGACGTTAATTTGTCATCCTGTGATCCGACGCATCCATGTCAGGAATGCGGCGCAGGCGATGATCGACAATGCAAACAGTGCGGCAGCCGCAAGCGGCGCCGGCCACGCCGGCTTGGCAGATTCGATGGCCAAGAATACCGCGCCGATGGCGGCCACGATCAAGCCGGTCGACGGTGGAGCGAACCGAAACGCTGATCATGCTGTCGATGGCAAAGGAGACTGGAGCGTCAGTCTCCAGCGCGCTCAATTCTGACGTTGCTCGCAAGGGCCGCGCGCGCCGCCCGCACCGGGAAGTAACCGAACAAGAGAAAAGCAAGCACCCACGAATTCCGGGCTGCGGCATGTCGCTGACTTTGCGCGACTACCATGCGCTGCCCGCCCCGCTTCGAGGATTGCCTTGCCCTTTCCCTCCCCGTAGGTTTGATCCCGAGCAATTCAAAGAACAAGTATCCGGAGAGGAACACGCATGGCACGCCTGAAATTCGGAGCCTTTCTCGCCCCGCATCATCCGATCGGCGAGCATCCGCTGCTGCAATTCCGCCGCGACCTCGACTTCGTCGAACAGCTCGACACGCTCGGCTTCGACGAATTCTGGTGCGGCGAGCACCATTCCTCGGGCTGGGAAATGATCGCCTCGCCGGAAATGTTTCTGGCCGCTGCCGGCGAGCGCACCAAGCGCATCAAGCTCGGCACCGGCGTGATCTCGCTGCCCTATCACCATCCTTACAATGTCGCGCAGCGCATGGTGCAGCTCGACTGGATGACCGGCGGCCGTGCCATTTTCGGCTCAGGTCCGGGCGCGCTGGCCTCCGACGCGCACACGCTCGGCATCGATCCGATGACGCAGCGCGACCGCCAGGACGAGGCGATCGCGATCATCCGCCGGCTGTTCAAGGGCGAGCGCGTCACCGCCAAGAGCGACTGGTTCACCATGCAGGACGCCGCGCTGCAGATCCTGCCGCTACAGGAGGAAATGCCGTGCGTGGTGGCGTCCATGATCTCGCCGTCGGGCATGACGCTCGCCGGCAAATACGGCATCGGCATCATCTCGCTCGGCTCGATGTCGACGAAGGGCCTGATGTCGCTCGCGCAGCAATGGGAGTTCGCCGAGGATGCGGCGAAGAAGGCCGGCACCAGCGTGAGCCGCGCCAACTGGCGCGTGCTGCTCTCCTGGCACGTCGCCGAGACGCGCGAGCAGGCGCGGCGCGAAGCGCGTGAGGGGCTGATGCGCTGGCACAATGAATATAATGTCGGCACCTTGATGCGGCCGGGCGTCACTGCGTTCAAATCGCCCGACGAGGCCGTCGATCAGACCGCTTTCGTCGACGGCGCGGCTTCCGCCATAGGAACGCCCGACGACCTCGTCAACCTGATCAAGAACGTGATGAAACTGTCGGGCGGCGTCGGCAGCATTATCGGCTTCGCGCATGACTGGGCGAACATCGAAGCCACGCGCCGCAGCTGGGACATGGTGGCACGCTACGTGGTGCCGGAAATCAACGGCTACATCGACAGCCTGCGCAAGTCACAGAAGTTCGTGATCGAGAACCGCGCCGTGTTCGAGCGGGCGGGCGAAGCCGTGATGGCGAAGATCCTGGGCAACGAGAAGGCCGCCGCTGCGCTCACGGAGACGGGACCCGGCCGCGTCCCGATCGCCACTGCGAACGCGCCCGATTTGCAGAAGGAAGCGGCGAAGCGGAAGGCGTAATAGGCTTTGTGAGGGGCGACGAGATTTGTCCCCCGTCATTGCGAGCGAAGCGACTTGTCGCCGAAGCTCGAAGAGCGAAGGCGGAAGCAATCCATCTTCACGGCGGAAGGAAGATGATTGCTTCGTCGCTATCGTTCCTCGCAATGACAGGGGTTAGCGGCATTTTCCTTGGCGGGGGCGCCGACTTCCCGTAATTCAGGCCGCGACAAAGCCGCTGACACGGTGGATAATACTCGCAATCCGAGGCTCAACCGGAGCAATTGCCATGTCGATGCAGAGTGTGGCTTCTCCCGTCAGTATCCCGGTGCCGCCGAACCCCAAGGCGTTGAGGCACATTCCCGGTAACGAGGGGTGGCCGTTCATCGGCAACACGCTGGCGGTGCTGGCCGACCCCAAAGGACAGATTGAGAAGTCGGCCGCCAAATACGGTCTGATCTACCGCACCCATCTGTTCGGCGAGACCAGCGTGACGATGCTCGGGCCCGAGGCCAACGAGCTCGTGCTGTTCGACCAGGCGCGCCTGTTCTCCTCCACCCATGGCTGGGGACCGATCCTCGGCCTGTTGTTTCCGCGCGGGCTGATGCTGCTGGATTTTGAAGAGCACCGCCTGCACCGCCGCGCACTGTCGGTCGCGTTCAAGTCGGGGCCGATGAAGTCCTACCTCGTCGATCTCGACCGCGGCATTGCCGCGCGGGTCAAGCAGTGGAAGGCGCAGCCGGGCGAGATGCTGGTGTATCCGGCGATGAAGCAGCTCACGCTCGATCTGGCGGCGACGTCGTTCCTCGGCGCCGAGATCGGGCCTGAGGTCGACGAGATCACCCGCGCCTTCATCGACATGGTGGCCGCCGCGGTGGCGCCGATCCGGCGGCCGCTGCCGTTCACGCAGATGGGCCGCGGCGTTGCGGGCCGCAAGCGGATCGTTGCCTACTTCGCCGAGCAGATTCCGATCCGCCGCGCGCGTGGCGGCGGCGATGACCTGTTCTCGCAGCTATGTCAGGCGACGCACGAGAACGGCGCGCTGCTGTCGACTCAGGACATCATCGACCACATGAGCTTTCTGATGATGGCGGCGCATGACACGCTGACATCGTCGCTGACCTCCTTTGTTGGCGAGCTTGCCGCCCACCCCGAATGGCAGCAGCAGTTGCGCGAGGAAGTCAAAGGCCTGGGCATCGAGGCCAACGATCCCTCCAGCATCGACAATCTCGAAAAGATGCCGCTGTCGGAAATGGCGTTCAAGGAGGCGCTGCGGCTGAAGCCGCCGGTGCCGTCGATGCCGCGCCGCGCGGTGCGCGGCTTTTCGTTTAAGGGGTACGACGTTCCCGCCGGCACGCTGGTCGGCGTCAACCCGCTGTTCACGCACCATATGCCGGAGATCTGGCTTGAGCCGGACAAGTTCGATCCGATGCGTTTCTCCGACGAGGCGCAGCGCACCCGCCACCGTTTCGCCTGGGTGCCGTTCGGCGGCGGCGCGCATATGTGCCTCGGCCTGCACTTCGCCTACATGCAGGCGAAGACCTTTGCGCGGCATTTCCTGCAGAATCTCGAAGTGTCGCTGGAGCCCGGCTACAAGGCGAACTGGCAGATGTGGCCGATCCCGAAACCGCGGGACGGGCTGCGGGTGGTGGTGAAGGCGGTTTAGATTGGGCGCGTAGGGTGGGCAAAGCGCAGCGTGCCCACCATTCTAAGTCACGAATTCGGAAAGATGGTGGGCGCGCTTCGCTTTGCCCACCCTACGATTTGCCTTACTTCACCAGCGTCGTGAGCTGCGCGCCTTCGTCGGCCACGAACACCGCGATCAATTCCGCTGGCTCCGTAGTGCTGGCATTGGCCGAGACCAGGTGGGTTGAGCCGGGCGGCTCGAAGAACGACTGGCCGACCCCAAACGTCTCGACCGGACCGCCGGCAAGCTGCGAGCGAATCTCGCCCTTGGTAATGTAGGCGGTGACGGAGCCGGCATGCTGGTGCGCAGGCGTAAAGCCGCCCGGGCCGTAGAATACGCGCACGATGGTGACGCGCTTGCCCGGCACGTTCGGCAGTGCATGCGAGCTGATCGGCTCTACGACATCCTGCGTCGAACCGGTCACGCTGTTGGCGCAGAGCGGCTCGATGATCGCTGAAACCGCGTCCATGGTCGACGGCAGCGTCTTGCTGATGACGAAGGCACAGGCGAGCCCGGCGATGATGGCGAGATAGAACGGGCGGCCTTCCGATGGTGATAGGTGTAATGTTGTAGACATTTTCGTCTCTCTCCCAAGCGCGTCAGCTTTTGCATCCGTCATTCCGGGATGGTGCGTTAGCACCAGACCCGGAATCTCGAGATTCCGGGTCCGGTCCTTCGGACCGCCCCGGAATGACGACCCTAACCCTGATCGAATGCCTTCTTCAGCGTGACATAGCCCTGCTGCTGCTGGCTCCAATTGCGGCCGCCGGTCATGGCGCCGTCGACCACCAGATCGTGGCCGTTGATGAAGGAGGATTCGTCGCTGGCCAGAAACACCGCGGCATGCGCGATATCCTCGGGCAGACCGGCGCGCGGGATCGGCTGCACCGCCTTGTAGACCTCGCGCATCACGGCCGAGGTCTTTTCGGCAGCCTCCACCGACAGGCCGAGCGCTTTACCGAAAATGCCGGTCGCGATAGCGCCGGGCGAAATCGAATTGACGCGGATGTTGGCTTCGCCGAGCTCCATCGCCACGCATTTGGTGAGATGAATGACGGCGGCCTTCGCCGCGCTATAGACCATCGACGACGAAAAGCCGGCGAGGCGGCCGGCGATGCTGCCGTTGTTGATGATGCTGCCGGAGCCTTGCTTACGCATATGTGGCGCCGCATGCTTCATGCCGAGCATCACGCTGCGCACCAGCGTCGCCATCGCGGCATCAAACCGCTCGACCTCGAGGCCTTCGATGCCGCCGGTCTGCGCCGGGCCGCCGGCATTGTTGAACAGGCAATCGATACGGCCGAACTTTTCAACCGCAAGCCCGATCAACGCGCTCATCTGCTCTTCCACCGTGACGTCGGTCTGGCGGAAGATGCAGTTGGCGCCGAGCTTCTTGGCCAGCGCCTCGCCCTCCGGCGCGCGGCGCCCGGCGATGACGATTTTTGCGCCCTCGGCGACGAATAGCTCCGCGGTGTGCAATCCGATGCCGCTGGTCGCGCCGGTGATCACCGCGACCTTGCCGTCCAGCCGTCCCATGTTGTCACCCCCGTCGAAATTCGTTGATGCCAATATTCCCGTCCCTCGCGGACAAGGCAAGCGAGCTTGTTCCATCGCGATCACCCGGCGCTCGGCTGGCCTTGCTGCTTCCGCGCCACGAAATCCCCGATTTTCGGTATGATCGGCCATATTTTGGATGCGCTGATCACGTGAAGTGACAACCCCGATGAAGAAATTGATCGACGAGCTCAGGCACGGCTGGCAGGGAATCTCCCAGCCCTCCCTGCTTTCCAGCACGGTGTTCGCGACCGGCTGTCTCGCCTTGTCGACGATCGCCCGGTGGGGCATTGCCCAGATTCGTCCGGACGTATTCTTCACGCCTTATTTCCCAGCCGTGTTCCTGGCAGCCGCCGTCGGCGGCGCCCGGATCGGGATCGCGACGGCAATCGCGGGAGGCGCGCTCGGCGTCCTCGTCAATTTCAGCAGTGCCACGGCCGATTCTGCACGGTTTGCGCTGCTGGTGATGTTCTGGGCAGTTTGTGGCTTTGCCATTTGGGGCGTCGACCATTACCGGAGGATCGTCGCGCAACAACGAGAAGATTCGAAACGACTGGTCCAGGAAGAGGGATATCGCAAGCTCCTGGTCGAGGAGTTGCAGCACCGGCTCAAGAACAAGACGTCGACGATCCACGCTGTGCTGCACCAGGTCCTGCAGGACCAGCCGCAGATCTGGGGCAGCATCGACCACCGCCTCCGCGCCTTGTCGGCGACCGACGATTTGATTGCGCGGCTAGACGGCAGCGGCTGCGACATCAAGGACATGCTGCGTTCCGAGCTCGGGCCCTACGGCCACGTCCGGTTCAATTTGAACGGCGATGCGCTGTTTCTGCCGGCCAAACTGGCGGTCAGCCTGGCGCTGATCTTCCATGAGCTGGCCACCAATGCGGGCAAGTACGGCGCGTTTTCTTCGGCCCGCGGGCTGCTGCAAGTGTCGTGGTCGGTGTCGGACGATCGCCTCAATCTCACCTGGGATGAAACCGAAGGCCCCGTGATCGAAAGCGTCGGCCCGCCGGGCTTCGGCACCAAGCTGTTACAAGCGGCGCTGCGTGCGTTCGACGGCAAGACCGAGATCAGCTTCCTGAAGACCGGCGTGCATTGCACGATGCAATGCAAGATCCCGGCGAGCTAGGCGATTGCCGCCGGCACGCGCGAACTCTCTCGCATTGCGTTGACACTCTGTTAATGACGATCGAGCCCGGGGACGTTCGAAATCGTCGACTCCTACGGTTGTTGCGGCTTTTCGGAAGTGCGCTTAACCAATACTACAACCGACTTTGCCAAGCTCCGCGGCATGCAAAGTCCCTACAAGAACGACTTTCAGGCGGCGGCTACGCAGGCCGTCAACGAAAGCGCATTCGAATCCGAACTGAATATCCTGAGGGATATCGTCAGGCTGCTTCCGACCGGCGTGACGGTTCAGGACGAGAACGGCGAGTTCGTGCTGGTGAACGACGCCGCGGCAGCCGCGCTGCAGATGGCCACCGCCGCGCCGGAGGCCTCGCACCTGAACGATCGCCGCGAAACCTGCCTCGAATTGCTGCGTTCCGGCCGCCCGGCGGTGCTGGAGGAATCCATTGCCGGTAGCCAAACCAAGCAGGTATTTCTGACCTCCCACCGGCCGGTTCGGATCGCCGAGCGCAATCTGCTGATCTCGAGCTCGACCGACATTTCCGAACAAAAGGCGTTCGAGGAACATCTGTTCCGCTCCGCCTATTACGACGAGTTAACCGGGCTGCCGACCCGGCGCGTGATCGAACATCGCGTCAACAGTCTCTTGAAGTACGACAACGGACAGGGCCTTTTCGCGTTGGCCTTTCTCGACGTCGATAATTTCAAGCACATCAACGACTACTACGGACATTCGGTCGGCGACGCGCTGCTGGCGGAGATCGCCAAGCGGGTGGGACTTGATTTGCGCGATTCCGACATTCTGTCGCGGATCAGCGGCGACGAGTTCGTGCTGCTGCTCAACCCGGTCCAGAGCGAGAGCGAGGTTGCCGAATTCATCCGCTTCATCCTGCAGCGGCTGAAGGCGCCGTTCTTCATCGACCAGTCTGAAATCTTCGCCTCGACCTCGATCGGCGTCAGCCTCTACCCCGAGCACGGGCGCAGCTATGAGGAGTTGCGTCAGAACGCCGATATCGCGATGTACCGCGTCAAGAACGGCAGCAAGGGCGCCGCCGCGTTCTTCGACGCCAGCATGGAACGCGAAGCCCAGGCGCGGATGAAGGTCGAGCAGGCGCTGCGGGTGGCGATCCTGGAAAAACGCTTCTGCTGCGCTTTCCAGCCCAAGGTCGATATCCGGACCCAGGAGCTCATGGGCGTCGAGGCGCTGGTGCGCCTGCGCGACGACGAGGGGGTGATTCAAGCCCCCAGCACCTTCATCAATCTTGCCACCGAACTCGGCCTGATCGACGAACTGACTCACCTGGTGCTGGCCGAGATCGTCAAATCGATCGACCTGATCAACGAGAACTTCGGCCCCGACACCACGATCAGCATGAACGTCGCGGCCAAACAGGCCGGCAATCTCGAATTCATGCGCCCGTTTGCCCAGGCGATCGAAGCCACCGGATTTCCAAAGCGCTTCATGATCGAGGTGACGGAAGACGCCTTCGTCACCAAGACGCATTTTCAGGACGAGATCCTGCCGATCTTCCGCAAGCTCGGCGTCAAGATCTCGATCGACGATTTCGGCATCGGCTATTCATCGCTGTCGGCGTTGGCCGACATTACCGCCGACGAGATCAAGATCGACCGCTCCTTCATCACCGATATCCATATGCGTCCGCGCAGCCAGGGCATCTTGCGGGCAATCGAATCCTTAAGCGAAGCGCTCGGCATGACCGTGATCGCCGAAGGCATCGAAACTTTCGAGGAACTGGCCTATCTGCAGGCAGCGACCAAGATCCGCTACGCCCAAGGTTACTACTTCTCAAGGCCGATCTTCCTGGAAGACCTCAAGCTGACGATCCCGCGCGCCAGCGAGGCGCGGGCCAGCCAGGCCAGCCGGCCGGCACAGGAAAACCGCCCCACCTATTCGCGCGCCGGCGGCTATCGCCGCTAAGCCTCGCGATTGCGCCCGAAGGACACTCGATTAAGGCTTAGGTAACCGGATTTCCTAACGGCTTATGACATGCGCGCATCGTATGCGTGTTCCCGGGGAGAAGGGAGAATGCGCGACCTGTTTCACCACCTGCGAGGCATGAAGGCCCGGACCGCGGCCGCCGCACGGCACCTTGCCGCAACGATCCGGGGCCCGGTGTTGTGGCTGACCCTTTGCGGCGGCATGCTGGTCGCGGCGATTTTCGTCGGTACCATCATGATGGCCGGCGAGTTCCGTGAGCGCGCGCTTGTCAACAGCGAGCGCGAGCTGGAGAACACCGTTCTACTGCTCACCCGCCATTTCGACCAGCAGTTCGAGGACTCCGACACCCTCGCCGACGACGTGATCTCCCGGCTGCAGATTTCCGGCATCGGCTCGGAGAAGGAATTCCGGCAACGCGTCGCGAGCGCAGAAGCGCACGAGATCCTGAGATCGAAGGCGGGCGTCCTGTCCTATCTCGGCGACATCTCGATCTTCGATTCCAATGGAGACATCATCAACTGGTCGCGGCCGCTGCCGGCGCCCAAGCTCAACATTTCCGAGCGGGCCTATTTCAAGAGCTTCAAGTTCGATTCGCGATCACCCTCCATTCTCGCCGAGTCGGTTCGCAGCTATCTCACGGGCAACCTGAATTCCGTCATTGCCCATCGATTGAAGGGCGAAGACGGCATCTTCCTCGGCGTGATGACGCGGCGCATCAACCCCGCCAACTACGAAAGATTCTTCGCTTCCGTCGCGCTCGGGACCGGCGCCGCAATTTCGATGTTTCATGCCGACGGCACTTTGCTGGCCCGCTATCCGCGTGTCGACGCCCTGATCGGTCAGAATTTTTCGAACGCGCCGCTGCTGCAGCGCGTGCGGCAAAGCGGCAGCGCGCAGACGCTGCGCGTGCAAAGTCCGATCGACCAGACTGCCAGGCTGGGATCAGCGGCTCCGCTCGCGCACTATTCGGGCGTGGTGGTCGCGACCAACACGGTTGCCGCCGCACTCGCCGACTGGCGGGAGCAAACCAGATTCCTGCTCATCGCCGCAACGCTGTCCGCTGTGGTGATCGCCCTGATCCTGTTCCTTATCATCCGGCAGATCACCCGGCAGAGCCGCGAAGCGCAGCAGCGGCTGGAAACGGAACGGGGCCGGCTCGATACCGCCCTGAACAACATGATTCAGGGTCTGGCGACCTTCGACGCCTCGGCGCGGGTTGTCACCTTCAATCGCCGCTACATCGACATGTACAATTTATCGACCGAGATCGTGAAGCCAGGCTGCCACTTCCGCGATCTGATGCAGCACCGCAAGGACAGCGGATCGTTCGCCGGCGATGTCGATGAATTCTGCTCCACCGTGTTGCGAAATATCGCGCGCGGCCAGGTCGACCACAGCATCATGCAATGCCCGGACGGGCGCTCCGTCATGACGGTGCGAAAGCCGCTGGCGGATGGCGGGTGGATCGCCACCATGGAAGACATCACCGAGCGGCGCAACCTCGAGCAGGAGCGCGACCGCAACTACGCCTTCCTGAGCCAGATCATCGACCACATCCCCTCCCAGATCACCGTGAAGGACGTGCACGACCGGCGCTATCTGCTGGTCAACCGCGTGGCGGAAGCCCAGTTCGGCATTTCGCGCGACCTGATCATCGGCAGGACGGCCTCCGACATCTTTCCGCAAGCCGTCGCCGAGATCATCGCGGCCGACGAAGAGAAGACGCTGCAATCTCCCGACGGCCTGTTCAAGGACGAGCATGTCTGGGAAACCCGGGGGATGGGCCCGCGCTACGTCACCTCCAAACGGCTCGGAATCCGCAACTCGGCGGGCCAGGCCCATTACATCATCAACGTCGTCGATGACGTTACCGAGCGCCGGCTTGCCAACGAGAAGATCGCGAATCTGGCGCATTACGACGCGCTGACCGACCTTCCGAACCGGGTGCTGTTCCGCGAGCAAATCGAGCGCGAGCTTCGCAAGGCCGCAGGCGGCGAGCGATTCGCACTGCTCTATATCGACATCGACGAATTCAAGGGCATCAATGACTCGCTCGGACACCATGTCGGCGACGAACTTCTGAAGGCGGTCGCAGCCTGCCTCAAGGACTGCATCAAGCCGGGCGATCTGATCGCCCGTCTCGGCGGCGACGAATTCGCTGTCATCCAGACCGCGATCGGCAGCCGCGCGGAGGTCGAGGAATTCGTGGCCCGCATTTACGAGGCGATACGGCAGCCCTATCGGTGCCTCGGCCACCATCTCTCGACTGATGCGAGCATCGGCATCGCGCTCGCGCCGGAGGACGGCATCGAACTCGACCAGCTGATCAAGCACGCCGACCTTGCCATGTACGCCGCCAAGGCCGAGGGACGCCGCACCCATCGCTTCTTCGAGCCAGCGATGGATGCGCGCGCCCAGGCGCGACTCACCATGGAGCAGGATCTGCGACAGGCATTGGCCGACGGCGGCTTCGAAATTCACTACCAGCCGCTGCTCGATCTCGCGAGCGGCGAGGTGACGGGCTGCGAGGCGCTGTTGCGTTGGCGGCATCCCGAACGCGGCATGGTGTCTCCGGCCGAATTCATTCCGATTGCCGAAGACACCGGCCTGATCAACGAACTCGGCGATTGGGTCATGCAGATCGCCTGCACCGAGGCGGCCGGCTGGCCGTCCCGGGTCCGGCTCGCCGTCAACGTTTCTCCGATCCAGTTGAAGTCGCCGACGCTGGCGCTGCGGATCACCGGCGCGCTGGCCGCCTCCGGCCTACCGCCCGACCGGCTCGAGATCGAGATCACCGAGGCGGTGCTGATCCATGACGACGAAACCGCTCTCGCCATCCTGCATCAGCTTCGCGCCATCGGCGTGCGCATCGCGCTCGACGATTTCGGCACCGGCTTCTCTTCGCTGAGCTATCTGAAGCGATTCCCGTTCGACAAGATCAAGATCGATCGCTGCTTTGTCAGCGACATCGAGGTCGATGGCTCGGCGGCGATCGTGCAGGCAGTGGTGAACATCGCAGCCGCCCGCAACATGACCACGACGGCGGAAGGCGTCGAGACCGAGCAGCAGCGCGAGATCCTGCGCCAGCTCGGCTGCACGCAGATGCAGGGCTACCTGTTCAGCGCGCCGAAGCCGGCGGCCGAGGCGAGACGATTGCTGGGCGGGCGATTGGAGGCCGCGACGGCCGTCGCCTGACGCCGTTCCAGCGCGCCGGCGTCGAGGATGGCTGCGATCGCCGAACTGCTTCCCGCCTCAAGCGCCACGATGGCCTCCTTGGCCCAGAGGTAGGAAGCTTCGAAGATTTCCGTGTGGCGATCGAAATCCGTCACATCGATATCGAGCGGGAGCGGCGGCCGCATCACCGTATCGGACGGCCCGACCGGCAACGTATCGTAGCGCTGGTGCGCCACGAGGCTTCGCCATAGCACGTTCACGGCGCTGGGGGCCGCGGGCAACAGCTTCTTGCGGAACGGCGTCAGCATGGCGGCGATCAATTCCAGCCGTCCCGGCAGCGAGGCATAGTCGACGTCGAACATCTCCGCCGCCGGCTCACCGAAATGAACAACCAGATTGGGACCGCTCTTGAGTTGGTGCATCGAGGCCAGCGGGACGTTGTCGATCAGACATCCATCGACCAGCATCGCGCCCTCAGCCGTGTAGAACGGCGGCAACAGCCCAGGGATCGCGCTCGATGCGCGGACCGCCTGCCAAAGCGGCCCCGTGCGGATCAGTTCGAGATTGTGCGTCGAAAGGTTGGTGGCGACGGCCGCGAACGGCCGCCAGCAATCCTCGATCCGGCAGTCGGCGCCGTATTGATTGGCAAGCGCCCGATCGAACGCCTTGTGATCCAACAGCGCGTAGCGCGGCCAGGTCGGCCGCCGAAAGCTTCGGCTCCTGACGAAGATTTCATGCGTGCCGCGCTCGAGATGCTCGGCTTCGAGATTTTTGGCAAAGCCGGCAACCATGGCCGAGCCGACGCTGGTGCCGACGAAGATATCGAATATCGCACCGCGCTCGCGAAAGGCCTTGTAGATTCCGACATGGGCGGTTCCAAAACTGCCGCCGCCGGCGGCGACGAAGCCGACGGCGCGGCCGCATAGAAAACGAATCAGGCTGTCGATATCGACCTGATCTTCGAGCGCGACATGGTGATGCATGAAGGCCGGCAGCCGGGCGAGCCAGGCCGCAGTGCCGGAGACCTCGCCGCTTCGCCGGTCATGGATGCGGACGAGACGCCGGGCTGAGATCGAATGAACCTCGCAGGCGAAAGCCTCGATTTCCGTCAATGGGGCCGCAGGCGCATCCCCGCGACAGGCGAACACGACCATGTCGGCCTGACGGATCGCCTTGCGCGCCCAGGGCTGAGCCTCGCGGCCGCCGAGATAGACCACCAGCGGCGCGGTATGTTCGAGCCTGTTGAGCCATTCGGTGACTTCATGTGCATCGAGCGCGCGCCCGGGAAACATCGCATGCAAACGCGCGGCGTCGACGATCTCGGCCTGGGTCGCGGTCAAGCCGTCGCACATCCGGCGATCGAAACCGCCCGGCAGCGGCTGCAATCCGCCGTCGATCAGCGCCACCGTCCGCGCCTTCGGCGAGGTGGGGAACGGCGCGATGCGCGCGGTCTCCTTGGCGAACCGCCGCGCCAGCGCCGCGAGCAGCGCCTCGACGATGGCGGGGGCCTCTTCGACGAGCTTCTGATAGGCCGGGCGCGTCAATGCCAGCACGCTGGTGTCGCGGATGGCGATCACGTCGGCGGTGCGCGGGACATCGGCGAAGAAGCCGATTTCGCCGACCAGTTCGCCGGCGCGAAGCTCGGCGATAGGTTCGAGATAGCCGGTCTTGCGCACCGCCAGCGCGCCGTGCAGCACCAGGAAGAGCGAGTCCGACGGCCCGCCTTGCGCGACCAGCATTTGCCCGCGCACCAGATCCTGGCGGACCATGGCGTTGAGGGCCTTTAGCCGCTGTTCGGAACTGAGCGTTCGAAACAGCGCGAATTCCTCCAACGCGGAGCTCCACGCAAGTACCGAGCTCGATCCACTCATTTGGCGGTACCCAGTTGAATTCGCGGCCCGACTTTAGCGCCGCCCACACCGCACCGCGAGTGATATAAAGAGTGTGCCGCGGCGCGGCGCAGCAATGCGCCCGGCGCCATCTGGCATTCGGCTGCACTGCAGCATGACGGCCGTATCCGCCGCCCGCTCTACGCCGCCCACCGGCCGCGATTGTTCTCGGCGAGAATGGGCCGGATCAGCCGGCCAAAACGCTCGGCCTCCTCGTCATGCAGATAGCCGGACAGGCAGAACGAGTGGCAGCCGGCGTCGATGAATTGCTGCAGCGTATCGGCGCACTGGACGGGATTGCCGACGACGGCAATGCCGGCGCCGGGGCGGACTTTTGTGATGCCGGTCCACAGATGCGGCAGCAGGAGATCGCCATGCTCGCGGGCGAGCTGCTGCACCCGCTGGTTCGCTTCCGATTTGTTGTACAGCGTTTTCATTTCCTGCTTCTGCCGCTCGGTCGCATGCCGCACCAGTTGATCGGCGGCCTCCCAGGCGTCCGCCTCGTTCTCGCGGCAGATCACCTGAAGGCGCATGCCGAAGCCGATGTCGTTCTCGCGGCCATGCGCGCGCGCCATCTCCCTGATCTCGGCGATATTCGAGGCGATCTTTTCCGGCAGATCGCCCCAGAACAGATGCACATCGGAATGTTTGGCCGATATTTCCCAGGCCTGGCGCGAGCCGCCGCCGAGATAGAATTTTGGAAACGGCTGCTGGTGCGGGCGCGGGCGGATGTGCGCGCCAGACAGTTTGTGAAACTTGCCTTCGAAATTCACCGGCCCGCGCGTCGTCCACAGCGCCTTCAGGATCGAGACTTCCTCTTCCATCAATTCGTAGCGCGCTTCCTTCGGATAACGGACGCCCTCGCCTTCGACCTCGCTTTCGTTCTGACCGGCGATCAGATTGATGCAGATCCGCCCGCCCGACATTTGGTCGAAGGTCGAGATCATCTTCGCCAGCAGCACCGGATTGATGTAGCCGGGCCGCGCCGCGATCAGCGGCTTGATCGACGACGAGCGCGCCGCCATGAACGCGCCCGTGATCCAGGCTTCCCAGCACACGGAACCGACCGGGATCAGGAGATATTCGAAGCCGGCCTTCTCCGCCGCCTGCACCACGCGGTCGCACAGTTCAGGAGACCCCGGAATCTGCGCTTCCATCAGGCCATAGGCCGTGGTGTCGCCATGCGTGGGCAGATACCAGCCGAATTCGAGCGGACGCATGAACGCTTCTCCCTTGACGTGTTCTTTGGCGCGCTTGTTGCTTGATCGTCGTGGGAATCAGTCTAGCGTCTGCTGGGCCCGGGGCAATCGGGTTCGCCCGCAGCACGGTTTCGCCCGCATTGCGTCAACACAGGGATAGCAGCCATGTCACCGGTTTCACTGCTCCTCAATGTGATCTGGGTCGTTCTCGGCGGCGCGTGGATGGCGTTCGGCTGGCTGGTCGCGTCCGTCGTCATGGCGATCACGATCATCGGCATTCCCTGGGCGCGGGCCGCATTCAATATCGCGGCCTACACCTTGTTCCCGTTCGGCTTCACCGCGGTCTCGCGCGATGCCTATACGGGCCAAGAAGATATCGGCACCGGGCCGCTCGGGGTGATCGGCAACCTCATCTGGCTGATACTGGCAGGATGGTGGCTGGCGCTCGGGCATGTGGTGACGGCCGTGCTGCTGGCTGTGACCATCATCGGCATTCCGTTTGCCTGGGCACACCTGAAGCTTGCCGGCATCGCGCTATGGCCGATCGGCAAGATCATCGTTCCCGCGAACTAAGTTCGGCGCAGCCTTACGGCTATCCCGAGGCCACTGTTTCCGCCGGTTTCAACCGCTCGAATTCGGCGTCGCTGATCTCGGTCTGGGCCACCAGCACACTGCAGCGCAGGCGCTTGACCAGATAGCTGCCGATCGAGCCGAACCAGCGTGCCAGCGTCCCCTGCGGGCGATGCCCGACTACGACGAGATGCGCGCCGATTTCTTCGGCGACCTCGGCAATTTTCTGCCCGGCATCGCCGACCTCGAGCCGCACGGTCGGCGAAAATCCCAGCGCCTTCAGCCGCTCGGCGCCTTCGTTCAGGATGGCCTTGTAATCCTCGGTCTGCAGCTCGATCGGGATCGTAAGCCCGGCCTCGGGCGTCATGATCGAGGAGACCTCGACGACGGCGAGCAAAAAGACCTCGGAACGGCAGAGTTGTGCGAGCTTTGCGCCCTCCCGCAACGCGCGCCGCCCCTCGACCGAACCGTCATAGGCGAGAAGAACCTTCTTATACATCGGACGTCCCCATCCATGGTAGAAGATCAACGCGTCAAGACTACCACCAATTGGCGCGAGCGGATCAGAATTTTGACGGAAGGCGTGAGCCGTTTTCCTAACCCCATGGGGGTCGCTCCGGCCGGCCTGCCGGCGGGATGACCATTGTTGCGGCACATCGGTCGTCTCAAGGACAGATATAGCCAGCGCCGCTCGGATTCTTGAAGCAGCCGACCGATTCCGGAAGCAGGTGCTTGGGCAGCCACAGCACGACTTCGGGGAAGAAGATGCAGAACGCGATCGCGGCCAGGAACACGATGTAGATGGGGAGCGACGCCAGCATCGCCCGGCCGAAACGCACCCCGACAAATTTCGATGCCATCAGCAGCGCAAGCCCGTAAGGCGGCGTGATCAGCCCGAACGCCAGCGTAACGATGATGACGACGCCCATATGCACCGGATTGATATCGGCGTTCTTGGTTAGATCGTCGATGATGGGCATGAATATGATGATCGCAGGGATCGCGTCGATGAAGTCGCCGACCACGACGAACAAGAGGACCAGCAACAGCATGATCAGGAAGGGATCGCCGCCAGCCGCCGACGATATCCAGCCTGATACCACGGCGGGCCCCCGCAGATAGGCCAGCATCCAGCCGAACACCGATGCGGCGCCGATGGTGATGAGCGGGATGGAATAAAGCAGTCCGGTCAGCGCCATGTCGCGCGGCAAGTGCCGGTAATGCCGGCGATTGAGCAACGGGATCGCCACGAATACGATATAGGCCACGGCAATGATGCCCGCCTCGGTCGGCGTGAATTGGCCGGTGAGGATGCCGCCCATGATGATGAACGGGATCATCAGCGGCACGGCCGCCTGCTTCGTAGCAGTCGCGACCATGCCAAACGTGGCGCGCTCGCGCTTGATGCCAACGGGCCCGAAGAAGTGACTGTAGATCATCAGTCCGATGCCGACGAATACGCCGGGCGCCACGCCGGCGAGGAACAAGCCGCCGATCGAGACATTGCCGGTCGCGCCATACACCACGGCCATGATGCTGGGCGGGATGAGATTGGCCATCGTCGAGGCGGAGGCGATCAGCGCCGCCGTGAAGGCGAGATCATAGCCTTCCCGCTTCATTTCCGGCGCCAGCGTTCGCGACAGGATGGCGACGTCGGCGGCGGACGAGCCGGAGATGCCCGCGAAGAACATGCTGAAGATCGTCACCACCTGCGCCAGGCCGCCGCGCAAATGTCCGACCAGCGTTTGCGACAACGCAATCATGCGGGCAGTGACGTTTGCCGACGTCATGAGGTCGCCGACCAGCAGGAAGAACGGCACCGCAAGCAGGGCTTCGGTGTCCATTCCGTTGAAGAGCTGCGCCATCATCGAGGCGAGGCTGACCGGGGTGAACGCCGTCACCACGAGCACAGACGCAATCAGGGCAAAGGCCACCGGCACGCCCATGTAGCCGAGAAACAGAAAGAGAAATCCCATCAGGAAGATGAGCCCGCCATTGGTCGTCACAGCGCCTTCCTCTTCTCGTCGGCATCCGACAGGCCGCCGAAGCCGTTCTTCCAGCCGTTGGCGATCTGCTCGATGGTAAAAAGGGCGATCAGCACACCGCACAGCGGAATGGCTGCGTACAGGCTCGCCAATGGCGTCATCGACGGCATGCGCAGGCTCTTGAAGCCATCCAGAAAGTTCAAATACCCGAAGTAGATCATGCAGAGGGCGACGCCGAGCACCACCAGCCGGTTGAACGTCTCGAAGAACAGCCGCGTGTTGCCGGTGAGCGATTCCGCCAGCACGGCAAGATAGAGATGATCGTTGCGCCGCGTCGCCGCGCCCACGCCGAGGAAGATACCATAGATGAAAAACGTCATCGTCGCTTCCTGGAGCCAGAGCCAGGGATGACCGATGGTGCGGGTAACGATGTCGCACATTACCAGGACGGAGAACCCGGTGATGGCGACGCCGCAGAGAATCATCAGAACCTGCTCGAGCCAGTCCAGCGCGCGCCACTTCAGGTGACGCTGCTCCTCCAGGACGAGGCTATTGAATCCGGGCATGTCGATTCTCTGATCCGCAAGGCACTGGCACTGCGGGCAGCCGCCGGCTGCCCGCATATGAGCCGCCAGCTATTGGACGTTGCGCACCATACCGAGGACCTTGACGGCGTTCGGTCCGAGATCGGCCGCCAGCTTGTCCTGGATCGGCTTGCTGATCGCCATGAAGCCGCTCTTGTCGACGCTCTTGACGACCTTGACGCCGATCTTTTCGAGCTTCGCCTGCGCGTCGTGTTCGAGCTTGAAGGCCTGGGCCGGCTCGTTCCTGCTGACCTCGTCGGCGGCCGCCTGCACCCACTTCTTCTGCTCGTCGGTGAGACTGCTCCATACCTTGTCGCTGACGAACAATGCGGCATTGTTCGCTTCGTGCTCGGTGAGCGAGAGCACGGGGGCGGGTTCGTAGTGCTTGTTGACGAGATAGTTGTTGATGCCGTTTTCGGCCATGTCGACGACGCCGGTCTGCAGCGAGGTGTAGACTTCGCCGAACGGCATGTGCACGACCTGAGCGCCATACGCCGGGAAGAGCGTATCTTCGGTGACGGTCGCCTGCACCCGAACCTTGACGCCCTTGAGGTCGGCGACCGCCTGCACCGGCTTCTTGCCGTACATGTGCCGCAGGCCCTGCGAGCCGAGCCCCAGCATGTGCGCGCCCTTCATCTTGGCCGCGTATAATTCCTTCATCGCCGCGATGACGGCGGGATCGCCGAGCACCTTGATGGCGTGCGCTTCATCGCGGAAGATATAGTGAAGCGAGAACACGCCCGACTCCGGCTGCGCGGTCGAGGCATTGGCGGTCGACAGCATCACGAAATCGATGTCGCCGGTTTGGACTTTTTGCAGGGTCTGCGCCTCGGTACCGAGCTGGGCGCCGGGATATTGGTTGATCGAGAGCGTGCCCTTGCTCAACTCCAACAGCTTCTTGTTGAACATTTCGGCGCCGATACCGTAGCCGCTGTTCTTCGGCTGGTCGTAGGCGAACGAGAATTCGCGCTTTTGCGCCGACGCTGGCGACGACACCATCGCAATGGCAACGCCCAGCAGAATGCCGCGCGCGAACGGCAAATACCGTGAAACGGACATTGAATTCCTCCCCTGCTTCGCCGCTTTTGCGGGCTGATTGTCGCCGCTTGCCCCCTGATAGGCCGCAGCAAGGGTCATTATGACCGAAGCTGTCCTGTTAACAAGATAGTATTTCAGATTGTATACTATTTCGGCCGATGGCACATTGGCGCCATGGCCACTGCCAAAATCTCCAAAAAGCCGCCCGCGCGCGGCGACATTGCGAAAACGTCCGGGACTGCTTTGCCCCCGGCGGCGACGCATGAGCGCGAGCCGATCGCGCATGTGATCGCCAGAAAGCTCGAGGAAGATGTCGTGCTCGGCAGGCGGCATCCGCGCGAGCGCCTGGTCGAGCAGGATCTGTGCGCGGCCTTCGACACCCATCGCGGCGACATCCGGCTGGCGCTGTTCGAACTGGAAAAGCGCGGCATCGTCGAACGCATTCCAAACCGCGGCGCGATCGTGCGCGATCTGAAGCCGCGTGAGGTGAGCGACATCTATAGTGTTCGCGAGGAACTCGAGGTGATGGCGGTGCGGATTCTGCCGTTTCCCGTGGCGCCCGCCGATATCGTCCGGCTGGAAGCCGTGCAGCGCGAGCACGGCAAGGCCGTGGATGCCGGCGACCTTCTGGCGGTGTTCCACAGCAATGTGCAATTCCACCGCGCCCTGTTCGGGCTATGCGGCAACGCTTGCCTGATCGAGACCATCGAAAATCTGGCGCAAAAGGTCTCGGGCATCCGCTCCTATGCCTACGCCAACCCGGGCGCGCTGAATGAGGCCCGCCAGGA
This sequence comes from Bradyrhizobium sp. AZCC 1719, assembly GCF_036924525.1. Taxonomy (NCBI): domain Bacteria; kingdom Pseudomonadati; phylum Pseudomonadota; class Alphaproteobacteria; order Hyphomicrobiales; family Nitrobacteraceae; genus Bradyrhizobium; species Bradyrhizobium sp. AZCC 1719. Next base: position 1,461,929 of record NZ_JAZHRU010000001.1, read on the forward strand.
CCACATTGCCATGATCGAGGCCCTTCGGCATTCCCGCCGCGACGAGTTGATCATGCTGACAAGGCGTCACCTCAAACCGGCCGAGCAGGCCTATGTTCGCGCCTACCGCCAACGTTTCGGCGACGGCGCAGGTGCCTGACACACGGCCCAAAACGAATCCCGCAGGGCCGTTGCCCCTGCCCGGCCAATCGGCTAAATGAAGCCCTGTTGCACCCGTAGCTCAGCTGGATAGAGCGTTGCCCTCCGAAGGCAAAGGTCACACGTTCGAATCGTGTCGGGTGCGCCACTCTACGATTTTGCGCGATATCGTTGCCGATCAGTTGCAAATGCGCGCGAAAGCCCGCGGAAGACGCCGATTGCTCCTAGCTTCGCGAAATGCTGGATCCATTTCCCGCCACGCGATGCGAGGCAGGGGGACGCACGCCTGGCTCTCACACGCAATGTCGCTCACATTGAAGGCGAAACGCGCTTGCCATCCGACCCAGTGGCGATTGCGAAAACTTTGTCGCCGATTTTCCAGACGTGGGACCCGCCCGACTGAACCACGTAGGTGTTCGCTGGGAGCGCTCGACAGAATTCGACGTAGGTCATGCTGCCGTCCTTCACCCCTTGTATGGGGTCTTTGATGAACGCAGGCCGCCACGCCCCTCATTAGAGAGAGCGCCGTCGCTGGACGGCGCGCCACGCTCCGCAACGCGAGAGAGCGCAATCACCCGATCGAGCCGCGCATGAAGGTCGGTAAGCATCTCCGCGCCGAGGGGCTTCTTGATTTGCTCAAGAACCCGCTTCCACACGGGAAAGATCGTTTCAATCATGCGCTCACCGGACCGCGTGATGACGACGATTTTTGTGCGAGCATCTTCCGGGGACCGCGCCACACGTAAGAGCCCGGCACGTTCGAGCGGTCGGATGCTTCGCGTCAGGGTAGTGCGATCCATCAGCAGTGCCTGTGCGAGCTTGTTCATAGGCGCACCCGAATCTCCGAACAGCGCGGCGGTCGCGATGACGGGCAGTTGCGACGAGAGCAGTCCGAAAGGCGCTAGCTCGTCGTCGAAGAGCTTTGCGAGGACACGCGAGGCTTGCCGCACGCGGAGAGCGGGGCACTCCACGGCCATCGTTCGTGCTAGCTGAGCGAATTCAGCCATGAAACGTGCATACGCATCAGAATTATCTGCCGATCACTTGAGGTTGAAAGCAGAATTCTTGACAGGCGGTTAGCTTAGTAAACATTATAGATGCATATGCAACTGATGTCCAGAGCCTTGCCGGCCCGCCAAATTCATCACGTTCGAACTAACAGAGCGAGGCTCCCGCCATGTCAATGTTCAACACTTCAATTCCAGTATTCGAGGTCGGTCTCAACACGCTGTCGACGCTCCTCGACAAGGCCGAGGCCTATTCCAGGGCGAAGGGCATTGATCCCGCAGTGCTTCTCAATACGCGCCTCTTTCCCGACATGTTCGCATTCTCTCAGCAAGTGCAGAGCGCTTGCGACCAGGCCAAGAACGGGGGCGCGCGGCTCGCCGGTCTTGAGCCGCCAAGATACGAGGACAATGAGAAGACGATCGCTGAACTCAGGAATCGCATTGCAAAAACGATCGATTTCATAAAGACGCTCGACCCGCAGGGCATCGACACGGCTGCCGAACGCGAAATCACGTTCCCGCTCGGCCCGAGCAACAAGGGGCACATGCGAGGTATCGACTATCTCAACCACTTCGCACTGCCCAACTTCTACTTTCACCTGACCACGGCCTACGACATTCTCCGGCACTGTGGCGTCGAGATCGGCAAGCGTGATTTCCTCGGCGCCATCCCGATGAGAATCTCGTGAGACATCATAAGAAAGAGGCCCAGCCGCAGCGTCCTCTCGCGGCACGGCCTGTGGCGCAGCTTCGAGGCGGTTAAGTTCGCTACCTGCAGTGGGTCGACTGGCGCAGCTACCGGAGGGTCATGCAGCCACTACTGTCGGATAGGGTGGCGTAGCATCGCCGTCCCTTTCGTGCAGTGGAGCGCTTCATCATAGCGTCACGGCGAAGCAGTAGTGCCCATCTTCACCGGCCGTGGCGCGCCAGTCTACCGCCAGATCGAAAGCTAACTGGCAGATCACCACTGAAGCATGGCTCTCCGGAAAGGCATCAGTCGCGGTTCTACCGGCCAAGTTCACGTTCCGCCTCCGCCAAGGCGTGCGGCTCGACCAGCAGGCCTTGTCGTTCATAGCGGCCCCGGGTCTTGCTGAAGCGTACCACCACGGCATGCCTCGGGCTCTTTGCCTTCACCCGGCGCGTGAGCAGTGCATTCCCGGCCCCCAAAAATTCAAGATCGGCGAGACCTGTGCATCGCAGGCATGCCGGGCCGGGGCTTTCCATGATGAGAAGATCGCCCGTTCCGCCGCATCGGTGGCATTTCCAGGTATCGTTCAGTGGTTGGATCACCACAAGCTCGGGCGCACGGCTCGCCATCTCCGCCAAACGCTCCCGTTTTCTCTGCGAAAGCTCGCCCGAGATCCAATGGGTGCGGTACAACCTTTCGATCGTCGGATTCCCGCTCTTGCTGAAGCGCAGCGTCTGCCGTGACGGTGTCCGCGCAACATAATGCGTCTCGCTTGGGGTCAGCCCTTTCGCGGTTGCCCACGACCGAAACAGCTTCATGGCCTGCGAAATGCGCGGCAGATTGGTCTGCATGACGCGCTCGAGATAGTCGACCTGCCCCTGCCGCCAACGTTTGAGTGCTCCGGGATCGAGCCATCCGATCCCGACCAGCACGTCGACGGGGCTCACATACTTCTGGGCTGCGAGCGTCGCCTCAGCCGCTCTGATCACGCGGTCGTTGAGTTTGTTGCGGTTCTCCGGATGCATGTCCGCCCTCTCGGCGTGCCGTGGTCATCAGGATGGAGTCCGGCGCCCGATGCCGCGTCAACCGGCGAGCCCAAGGTCAGCTCTCCGACGATGGAGTCGATCCGGCATTGGCTTGCATGGGCGCGCGCGCATAGGCCTCCGGGATAATAATCGAGGGATCGGCCGGGTCCAGCGCATCGTGCGTGACCACCGTACCCACGAGTGCTGTCGCGGCAAGATCGAAGTCGGTCTTCTGTGGCGAAGCGAGCGAGACCTGCACCTGCGTCCGATACAAAACGTAGGCCGCAAGCAACGCCTGGACCATCGCGGTGAACAGGAACAAGGCGCGTGGCCCTTCCGCCGACATGAAGGCAGCGGCAATGAGCGGTCCGACCACTGAACCGAGGCCGTTGGTGAGCAGGATTGTGGCGGCGATCGGTACCACATCACTCGCTGGGGTCTTGTCATAGGCATGAGCCGCGGCAAGCGAATAGCCGGGCAGCGCGAGCGCCCCAAAGAGAATGCCGAATAGCAGCAGCATCATTCCGGATGCGGAGATCAGCCACGAGACAACGCCCGCGGCGGCTGCTCCGATCAAGAGAACGAGCAGCACCAGGCGGCGATCGATGCGGTCGGACAGACGGCCTACCGGCCACTGGACGATCGCTCCTGCCAGCACCGCCGTACTCATGAACAGCGCCACCTGATCGATGCTGAGGCCGCTACCCGCGGCCGACAGCGGCGCAAGGCCCCAGAATGCACCGTTAGCTGCGCCGATCATGAAACTTGCGACCAGCGCGACGGGTGCCGCGCGGTATAGCTGTCCGACGCGAAAGCTGACGGTGGTAATCGGTGCTGGTTGCGCCGCACGGGTCAGGGCCACCGGAACGATGGCCAACGAGGAAAGCATGGCGGCCACCATGAAGTTCCCAGCCTCAGCGATCGGATAAAGCGTTACCAGAGCCTGACCGAATGTGATGGCGCCATAATTGACCACCACGTAGGCCGACAGCACGAGCCCGCGATTCTCGTTGGAGGCGCGATCGTTGAGCCAGCTCTCGACCACCAGGTAGAGACCGGCGAGGCAGAGGCCGGTTACGCCGCGGAAAGCTATCCAGGCCACGACCACCGGCGCGAGCGCGTAGGCAAGCGCGACGGCCGCCGCCACCGCCACCATCGCTGTAAAAGCGCGAATGTGTCCCGCGCGCTGGATCAGATAAGGCGCGAGCAGACAGCCGCTGACGAAGCCGACGTAATAGGCCGAGCTGATGACACCGAGTGCAAGATCGTCAAAACCTTCCGCGCTGCCGCGCAACGGCAGCAACGTGAATTGCAGGCCGCTGCCTGCCAGCAGGAACGCGAGCCCCAGGAGCAACGACACGATCGGGCGCAAGGTCTTCGGCATCCGGATCGACCCAACAGTCATCAGAGTCCAGATTCATTGAATCCACAATGTGTTGATAAGGCAGCAGATCATAAGAAGTTTCGCGCCCAGCAGCGACCCGATCCTGGCAAACTCACGGATGAAATCTGGGCGTTCATGGCTGAGGCCCTGCGCCTGCCGCAAGGCTCCGTCGTCGAAAAGGCGGCCGTGAACGTTCGACAATCGCCCGCCAAACATCGTCAAAGGTGACATGACCGTATCAGACCCGCGCGACTTTCACGCTCCGCAATCGTCCTACACCCGTGAAGAGCTGCTCAAGTCGAGCGAAGGCGGCTATTTCGGGCCGGGCAATGCTCAGCTCCCGGCACCGCCCATGCTGATGATGGACCGGATTATCGAGATCAGCGTGGATGGCGGCGAATTCGGCAAGGGCCATGTCATCGGTGAGCTCGATATCACGCCGGACCTCTGGTTCTTTGGCTGTCACTTTGCCGGCGACCCGGTGATGCCGGGGTGTCTGGGTCTGGACGCCATGTGGCAGATCATCGGCTATTGGCTCGGCTGGTCGGGTTCGCCGGGCAAAGGCCGCGCGGTCGGCGTCGGCGAGGTAAAATTCCGAGGCGACATCAAGCCAGACGTCAAGCGCGTGCGCTACGAGGTCAGTATGCGCCATGTCCGGCGCGGCAAACTGGCTGTCGGCATTGCGAACGGCCGTGTCTTTGCCGACGACACATGCGTCTATATCGCCAGGGATATGCGGGTAGGACTGATAGCGCCGGCGAGCTGATATGCAACCCAGGAAAGAAGCCCCAAGCGGGCTACCGTAAATTTCGATCGTATCACTGTCGAGGATGGCAGGTGGATCGATCGAGTTACCTATCTGGGACGGCGAAGGTAAATGGATCTCACCCACGCCGCCTGAATTCGTTAACTCCGGAGCGCCCCGCCGTCAGTTTACGGCGCAGCTTGCGGAGTGGGTTGGCGCATTGCCGGAAGCGGCCTGACAGAAAGCCTCATAATAGGCTTCCAGCTCCGTTACGGCGCGATGCTCCCACTCCCTTGCTTGCGCAAGCAGGGAACCGCTATGAAGCGGCCGGAAGGCCGCGGTCTGGCGGTACAACGATGCGATTGTGCGGTAGCGGCGAACGTTTTCCATGATGGCCAGCCCGTTCATTGCTTGGATCTCCCCATTCCCTTTCCCGAGGACGAATTTGCGGCAGAACGATTTTCGATTAGTTAGCGGGACTGGAAGAGAGCTCGTGTGGTTTCCGAACTGTTGACGGCGGGTGCGCAGGGCATGGACGCGGCTTGCCACGGCAATGCCGCCAGCATGTGCGCCAGCGGACATGCACACGGCCGCGCGCGATAACGCGCAAACTATTTTCGATGCCAAGATACAAGTTGGCCAAAGCTCGACCGGCTCACTCATTGGTGCGAACTGCCTGCAGCGAATTGCCGCTTGAGCAGATCACACCTTGCGAGCGATCGTCGGCCGAAGCGAAGGACGCGCTGCTCCCATGCCCTGCCGCTGGGATCAGCAATATGCAGGCACAGTAGGCCAGCCCGATACCGAGAAGCGATGCGAACAAGACCGCGGCGGCGGACCGCCAGGCAGCCTGCGTTCTCTGTGGTGACGACGGTGGCCTGCCGATGGTGACGAGCGACATTTGGCTTGAGCTGAGCACGGCGGGATCCTGCAGAGCGCCACCGCGCTAATGGTGCTTGTGCGCGACACCATTGACACCACTAACGGCGGCTCCGGCGTTTTCCTCGACGTTGTAGATGATGTCGACGGGCCCGGCCTTCTCGAACACCAGCGTGCCCCTCACCTTCTGGCCGATCAGGAACGGCTCCTTGAGGCCCATCAGCAGGATGCGATAGGCGCCGGGCTTGAGCTCCACGGTCTTGCCGGGCTTGATCTCGAGACCGTTCGCGAGCGGGCGCGTCTTCGCCATACCGTCCACATCGACCACCTCGTGCACCTCGATCTGGCTTGCCGCGGGCGACGTGCCGCCGATCAGACGATCCGCGGTCTTTCCCTTGTTGGTGATGGTGAGATAGCCGCCCGCGATATTGGAATCCTTCGGGGTCGGGCGCGACCAGGGATGGCCAATGTCGAGCGCGCCGGCCTTGTACTCGTGCGCGCCGGCGCTGGTCGCAATGAACAAACTCGCTGCGACAAAAATAGCCGCGGTGACAAACACAAAGATATCTCTGACGATGGTTGTCATAATTGTCCTACTCCGATACGCGCGCTGGACCGTGAAGCGTGTAGAGAATCAATCAGACGCGATTGCGGCTGGCGCTCGCCGTGATTACGGCCGCTGCCGGACTTGATTGCGGCTGCTGCGTTGCGACGCGAGCGACCCCGGGCATACAACCAAGCAACTGAGTGCACCTCTTTCGCCATTCGCCCAACACGCGACAGCCACACAGACGCCGCGCCCGCGATGGCGCGTTCGCTTTTCCGCTTCGCTTCGGTCGCCAGCCAGCCGCGCTTCTCGCAAGATCCAGTCAATCTCGCGCCCGATTGCGATGGCTAATCGCCGGACAGTGAGTACAGGGGGCGTATGTGTGTGCGTATCTTAGACGGCCAGCGGCCGGCATCTTTTCATCCATGATATTTTTTCTCGCTGCTCCCGCAGCAGCGCATCATCCGGGCGGCGGCGGCAATACCGGCAGTGGCGGCCCCATCAACACCATCTCGGCCGACACGCTTTCCGAAGGACTGATCGCCGCATCGATCCGCTATGAATTCATCAGGCTGGGCCAACTCAGCGATGCTGACCTGCTCGCCGCAGCAACCCGGGGCACGCACGCGCATTCGATCCGCTCGATCGACAGTGTCTCGCTTTCGGTGGCCTACGGCATCACCAACGACCTGACCGTTGCCGTTCGCGCAGCCGGCGTGCGGCGCTCGGATATCCGCGAGCCCGGGGGGGACATGCTGAGCGGCGGCCACATGGGCATTATGGATGCGAGCGACATGAGCAGCCTGATGGGATCCGACAGCATCAACAAGCGCGGCAACTCGGCGGGGTTCGGCGACGTCACCATGCTCGGGCAGTATCGTTTCCACAGCAACGCGCAGAGCGGGACGTCGGCCGCCGTGCTGTTCGGCTTCAAGGCGCCGACCGGCAGCACCAACCAACGCGACGCGGCCGGCCAGCTTTTTCAGGCCGAGTTTCAACCGGGCTCGGGTTCGTGGGACGGCCTGTTCGGCGCCGCCTTCACCAAGCGCGCCGGCCGCTGGTCGTTCGACGTGAGCGGCCTCTATTACCTGATCAGCACGGGCACGCAGGACACCAATCTCGGCGACCGTTTTCTGTTCGGCACCGCCGTGTCGTATCGGCTGGTCGGGCCGACCGGCTCCGCGAAAGAGGTGGAGCTGCACGAGTACTGCATGCAGCCTCGCAATCAGTTGCAGGAGCATTGTCTCTATCACGCCAACCACGACCACAGCGACATGAAGAAGACGCCCTACACGCTCGACCTCGTTCTCGAGCTCAATGGCGAGTGGCACGACAAGCAGCGCATCGCCGGCATTCCGGATCCCAATTCAGGCGGCACCACGGTCTATCTGTCGCCCGGCGTGCGGGTGGGCTTCGATCGTTTTTCGGGCTTCGTCTCAGTCGGCGTGCCGGTCATCAACCAGCACAACGGCATTCAGTCCAAGCCGGACTATCGCGTGCTCACGGGGATCGGGGCGCGGCTGAATTGAACGCTGAGATCGAGAGCCGCCGCTTGTCCGTCATGGCCGGGCTTGTCCCGGCCATCCACGTCTTTGTTGGTGCAGCATGGGAAGACGTGGATGCCCGGGACAAGCCCGGGCATGACGATGAAGCCAGCGCCCACTCTCACGCCGCCCGAACGTTGCCGAGGAATTTGCCGGTTTCAGTTTTGAGCTGCTCGGATTGCGACGTCAGTTGACCGGCGGCATTGAGCACGAGGCTCGCGGCTGCGTCGACCTTGCTCGAAGCTTCGCGCACGCCCGTGATGTTTTGCATCACCTCTTGGGCGCCTTGCGCCGCCTGCTGCACGCTGCGGGCGATCTCGTTGGTCGCAGCGCCCTGCTCTTCGACGGCGGCCGCAATGGAGCCTGCGATCTCGTTCATTTGCCCGATCGTGGTGCCGATCTCGCGGATTGCATTAACCGTCGAACCGGTCGCATCGCGAATTTCCTGGATCTGGCTGGTGATTTCGTCGGTAGCCTTGGCGGTCTGCGACGACAGCGCCTTCACCTCGTTGGCGACGACGGCGAAGCCTCTGCCGGCCTCGCCGGCCCGCGCAGCTTCGATGGTCGCGTTCAACGCCAGCAAATTCGTCTGTCCCGCGATGGTCTGGATCAGCGCCATGACCTCGCCGATCTTTTGCGACGCCTCGACCAGGCGGCCGACCATGGCCTCGGTTCGGTTGGCCTGCCCGACCGCATTCTGGGCAATCGACGAAGATTGGGTGACCTGCCGCGCGATCTCCTGGATCGAGGACGACAATTCCTCCGCCGACGCCGCAACGGTCTGGACGTTCGACGCCGTCTGCTCGGCGGCGGCCGCGACCTTCGCGCTCTGATCCGTCGTTCCCACCGCAATCGTGGACATCGACGAGGCGGAATTCTGCAACTCGTCGGCGGCCGTTGCGGTGCCCCGGATCACCCCGCCGATGCTGCGCTCGAATTCGTCGGCGATGCGGGACAGAACCGCTTGCCGCTCCTCGGCAGACCGCGTCTTCATCGCTTCCTGTTCGGTGCGCAGCCGCGTGGTTTCGACCAGATGATTCTTGAAGACCTGGAGGCTTCGCGCAATCCGGCCGATCTCGTTGGTCCGGTCGACGAACGGAATCTCAGCCGCAAGGTTGCCCTTGGCCAGTTCGTCCATCGCCGAGCAGGTTCTGTTGAGCGGAACGACCATGCCGCGGCCGAGCCAGAATGCCGAGAAGGCCGCGATTGCCAGCCCGGCCAGCCCGGCGATCCCGGCCCAGATCATCCGACTGAAGACCACCGCGTCGATGTCGTCGACATAAACGCCGGCCTGGATCGCGAGAGGCTTGTCGCCTGTGCCAAACGCCCCGACATAGGCGATCTTGCGAAGTTCGGCGCCGCCGGCGGAGCGGGGCGCCAGATATTCGACAAAGCCGCCGCCGGCGCGCGCGGCCCGCACGATGTCCTGGATCAACAGTTTGCCGCTCTTGTCCTTGAACTCCCAGCGGTTGACGTTGATGTATTTCGGATTGACGTGCACATAGGTGACGCCGGCATCGGCGCTTCCGGTGCCGTACACGCCGATGTAGTCGGCGTGTTCGCCCCAGCGCATGGCGCCGATCGAAGCAAAGGCCATCTGACGCGCCCGGTCAGGCTCGATCTTGCCGGCCTTGGCCTCACCTTCGTACTGGGCGAGGATCTTCGTCGCGGACTCGACAAGATTGCGGACCGTGGTGCGCCGCTCGGCCAGCACCGCATCGCGCAGCACCAGGATCTGCAGGGCGGAGACGGCCAGCAGCACGATCGTCAGCGCTGCAATGACCATCGCAAAGCGCTGATAGACGGTGAGGTTACGCATCCGCTTGTCCTTCCTGTCGGTTGCGAAAGCGTAGCAATTCAACGTTAACCGACGGTTATCGGCGGATCCTTCCGGCATGACGCCCGGCTATGCGCGTCGGCTTCAAAGTTGAGCAAGCCGTCACGCCGCGCCGCTGCCAAATCGCGCTTGAAATCATCACGCCAGGGCGACACAATGCTGCCTGTTCCTTCATCAACCGTAATGTGCCAGTGCATCAGCGCCCCCTGACCGGCAGCATGGTGCGGCAAGAGTGACTCATAATGGCTGAAGCCGATCTCGACGTCGTCATCCGGCAAATCGCAAAAACGCAGAACAAGAGCCTGATGGCAGCCGTGAAGAAACGGCGCGACCAGATCATGGCCCGCGCGGCCAAGGCAAAGGACAAGGAGACGCGGGACCAATTCCGGCTGATCGCCAGGAGCACGATGGAGCTCGGTACGGCCGCGGCCAAGCGGCTGCAAAACTCGGCGCAAAACACCGCCGATAGTTACGCGCGGGCGATCAGGAACGCGGCCGAGGAAGCGGCTGCGGCGAAGGCGGCGAAAAAGGCTCCTAAGAAGAAAAACGCCTAGCCGCGATCGGCGCCAAGCATCGCTTTCCGATGCGGCTGTCGCCACAATAGAACTTTGGCAGCAGGAGCGCCCAAGGACCTGTCGCGCTACCCCATGAAATATCTAACCGACCGCGCGGTAGGTGCTTGGCGTTGTACCGATCAGTCGGCGAAATCGCCGGTTAAAAGTGGCGAGATCCTCGAAGCCAGCCTTGAAAGCGATCCTGGAGATCGGATCCGAGCTCTCGCGGAGCTGCCTTGCAGCGTGGTGGAGCCGCATATGCAGAATGTACTGATGCGGCGTCATTCCGGCTACTTGCTGGAACGTACGCAGAAAATGATAGGGACTCATTGCAGCTTCGCGGGCAAGCGCGTTGAGCCCCAGCCTTCCATCTGGTTGTGCATCGATACGGCGGACGACCCGGGTAATCCGCCGCTCATCGTGCGCGCTTGGAGTGCGGATAGGCGCGACTTTGTCGGCCGTCATCATCAGAACGGCGCCGGCAAGTCGGGTCGCGATTTCCTCGAGCGCTGCCCCGTCGCGCTGATCGCGGGCGACTTCAGCATCGGCGAGTAGACCAATGAGGTCGTTTGTCGGAGGCAAGCCGGCATGGTCGAATGTAGTCCTGCGTGCGCCCGGCACGCCTGCGGCAATGCTCTCGAAGAATGCTGGCGCGAAATGAAACGCGAGACACCGGTCGCCCTGCGCATGCTCATGCCCGCACTCGAAGCAGCTGCCGGCATTGCCGAGCAGAAGCGATCCCGGCACGAGCGTCGCGGCTCCAACCTGCGTCCGGTACTGAAAGCTTCCTTGCGTCACTGGCGAGATTGCCGTTTCGGCATGCTGCTCGACGAAAGCGTGATCGTGCGGCCCGTAGTCGCAGACCACGTCACGCACGCTCCAACCAGGACCAGACGCCAATACCTTAATCTTGAGTGCCATAACGCCAGAACGCATAACCTGGTTTCAGGTTCTCCAGCAGAGCGGGCAACAGGCTGTTCCGGCCAGCCCGACCAGATTTAGCAATTTTTCCCAAGCGAAAACCGGCGCCGCGCCACATCTGCAGGGCCAACCGGTCGATCCGAAACCCGCCTCAGGCTTGCACTTCAGTTTCGCGGCACCGGCCCGTGGCAGTGAGCAAGTTCCATGCGGCGACCTTTGATTGATCCCGATGGGTGGATATCGGATCGAGGCTCACGGTGAGGCCAACCGTTGGAGTCAGAGGAGGCTACGATGACATCTGCGCACACCACAAATGCTCAAGCGCCAAGCTCGCTTGCCACATCATTTGCTCGCGTGCTCCACGCCGATGGCCCGGATCCAGAGCGCAAGGCCAAGCTGGAACTATATTCGTGGCTCGTCGGTCAATGGGAGATGGACGTCACCACAATACTTGAGGACGGGTCCACCCATGCCGGTCACGGTGAGATTCACGCAGGCTGGATATTGCAGGGCCGCGCCATACAGGACGTCTGGATGATCCCGCGCCTTATGCAACGGCGCCTGGGTATTGAACAGCTTCCCGGGGCAGGAAATTGGTACGGAACGACGCTGCGCATCTACGATCCGAATCTCGATGCTTGGCGCATTCTATGGAATGACCCTGCGACCGATGTTTTCACGCAACAGACCGGCCGCGCACGAGACCGAGATATTGTGCAGGAAGGCCCGGATCCACGAGGCGGCTCGATGCGCTGGACCTTTTCCGAAATTGAACCGACGTCTTTTCATTGGACGGCGGAGCGGAGTTTGGACAACGAAAACTGGCGGAAGGAAGTCGATATTCGTGCGCGCCGCATGTGAGCTGCTTCCGGCGTGTCCAGCGACCACATCCGAAGCTTGCGTGAGGTCGTGTGCGCAGAACCCAATCCACCGCAGCTCTTGCATTCGGCTACTTCGTTGTGGGGATCGGCGCTTTCGCGGTGACCGGTCTACTCAATGAGATCGCGCTGGAGCTTGGGACGTCAGTCGCAGGTGCGGGACAGTTGATGTCCGCTTATTCGCTTGCGCTCGCGGTCGGGGCGCCGCTGCTGATGTCTCTCACGAGGCGATTTGGTCGGCGGGACTTGATTGCGGCGGGACTTGTCTTGTTTGGAGTCCTGCAGTTTGCCGCGGCGGTGGCGCCGACCTACAGCACGCTTGCAGCGGCGCGCATATTTGCAGGCCTTGCTGCTGCGATCGTCACTCCACACTCGATCGCTGCCGCCGGTCTTGCAGCTCCGCCCGGACAGAGCGGCAGAGCCATCGCCACGATGTTTCTCGGGTTCACGCTCTCGATCGTGATTGGGATACCTGCAGGAAACGCGCTCGGAGCGGTTCTTGGCTGGCGCGTAACGCTCAGCCTTGTCGGCGCAATGTCGTTCGCGAGCGCGGTGTGGGTCGCGCTCACGGTTTCAGCCAGAGTGCCGAATGCGCCGGTAGACTGGAGCGCATGGCGGCCTTTGGCGGGCAATGCAGTCATTCTATGGTTGTTGCTGACCACCGTTCTCCAGTGTGCAGGTCAATTTACACTCTATACCTACCTTGCTCCCGGCCTCAGGGACAGCCTGGGCATTGATGCGGGGGGAATCGGCCTTCTGTTTGGCTGGTTCGGGGTAGCGGGGCTTGCTGGCAATTACTTCGCGAGCCGCGTGATAGATCGCATTGGCGCTGGACGTGTGGTTGGCGCTTGCCTTGTCCTCATGATTGCAGCGTTTGCGATGTGGCCCATGGCATACGGATCGCTGGTGACTACGATGCTGGCGATCTCGATCTGGGGGCTTGGCGGCTTCGCTATTCATCCGTCTCAGCAGGCACGGCTCGTGCTCCTGGCGCCGGAGCTGGCTTCAGCCTCGGCGGCATTGAATCTGTCCGCCACGTATCTCGGGCAAATGTTCGGCAGCGCCTTTGGTGGCGGCCTGATCACTTGGTTCGGTGCGGATGCGCTCGCTTGGGGAGGAGCTGCTCTGCTTGTTGCTGCGATTGGAGCAGCATTTGCCGCTGGCCAACGGCCCGTGGCAAGAGATAACGTTGAGCAAGCCTAGCCGAAAAGACGCCAAACGAGGAAGAAGCCTAGGCTCGGTCCACTCCCAGCATCTTCATCAGCTTCAGCACCGCGCTGTCGGGCGTGGTCAGCACCGGCCGTCCCGTCGCCTCGGCGACCGCGTCAGCCGCCGGCGCCAGGCTGTACTGGGCGAGCGCGATCAGGTCGCAGTCGCGCAAGCTCCTCGCTGCTTCCACCACCAGGCGGTCATGGGTCGCGCGATCGCCGCGATCGAGCGCGGCCAACGCGCCCTCCGCCAGTTTCGGCACCAGCTCGACCCACGACGGAAACTCCGGCGGCATCGAGGCGAGCGTCGGCGGGAACGTCGACAACAGCCCGATCTTCCGGCCATGCGCGACGGCCTGCTCGATCATCGCTTCATTGGGCTTGAGCACCGGCATCGGGGCGTGGGCCCGTGCGACGGCTTCAATGCAGGGGCCGAACGCCGAGCAGGTGAACAGGATCGCATCCGATCCGGTACCGACGGCGTAGCGTCCGAGCCGGAGGAAGCGCTCGGTCATAGCATCAGTGAGCCCGCCGTCACGCGCCAGATCGGCCGACAGGCTGTCGTCGAGCAAATTCATCAGGCGGGCCTCCGGCCAAAGCCTGGCGAAGGAGGCTTCGATCGGCACAATCGAGTGCTTCAGAGCATGGATCAGGGTAATTCGCATATGGGTCAGTCTGGCTGCGGCGCAGAGGGTGTCAACCCGCCGCGCCGCGATAGTTTTTGTTTGACGCGTTTTCTTACGCGAACCGGCATCCACTTCGCTCGAAAACGCTATGCTCCCTACTTGAACGGCAGAGCGTACATCAGGCCGCCCTTGGCCCAGGTCGCGTTGAGGCCGCGATCGAGTTTTAACGGGCTCGCCTTGCCGACATTGCGCTCAAAAATCTCGCCGTAATTGCCGCTCGCCTTGATCGCCTGCAGCATCCATTTGTTGTCGAGGCCCAATCGCGAGCCGAGTTCGCCCGAAGTACCGAGCAGCCGCTGGACGGCCGGCACATTGGATTTTGCCATTTGATCGGCGTTGGCTGCGGTGACACCAAGCTCTTCCGCCTCGATCAGACCATAGTGAAGCCAGGCGATGATGTCGGTCCAGACATCGTCGCCGTTGCGGGTGAACGGCCCGAGCGGCTCCTTGCTGATGGTCTGCGGCAGCACGGTGTAATCGGCCGGATTGGAAGCCGCGGTGGTGATCGCGCCGGCGAGCGCGGAAGCGTCCTGGGTCATGGCATCGCAGCGCCCGCCAAAGAACGTCTGGTACATGGTATCGGTGCGGTCGAACACCAGCGGTTTCCATTCGATGCCGTTGGCACGGCCGTAGTCGCCGAGCGTCACTTCATGGGTCGTGCCCTGCGCGACGCAGACGGTGGCACCATTGAGGCTCTTGAGGTCCTTTACGCCGGCGTCGGCCCTTACGACAAAACCCTGGCCGTCGTAGAAATTGACCGGTCCCTGCCGCAGCCCCAGCGTCGCGCCGCGCAGATAGGTCTGCGTCGAATTGCGGTAGAGCACGTCGATCTCGCCCGACTGCAAAGCCGTGAAGCGGTTCTGCGCCGTGAGCGCGACATAGCGCACCTTGCTGGCGTCGCCGAGCACACCGGCGGCCAAGGCGCGGCAATAGTCGACGTCGAGCCCCTTGTAATTGCCCTGCGAATCCGGCGTGGAGAACCCGGCGAAGCCGATGCTGACGCCGCACACCAGCGTGCCGCGCTGTTTGACCGTATCGAGCGTTGCGGCTTGCGCCATCAAGCCCGACGCGGCGAGCAAGCCTGTAGCGATGATGATTCTCTTCATTCTGCTCCTCCTAATGACCAACACTCTTCAACACCGAGTCGACGGCGTGCCCTAATCGGTCGACGATCATGTCGATGTCGTCTGATGTCGCGATATAGGGCGGCGCGAGCAGGACGTGGTCGCCGCTGCGGCCGTCGACCGATCCACCCGAGGGATAACAGGCAAGGCCGCCTCCCAACGCGGCGGCCTTGATCCGCTGGTGGAGCTTGAGCGCGGGATCGAACGGCGCGCGGGTGGCGCGATCGGCGACGAGCTCAATGGCCTGGAACAGGCCTCGCCCCCTGATATCGCCGACATGGCGGTGATTGCCGAAACGCTCGGTCAGGCGCCGTTCGAGCTGGCGGCCAAGATCCTTGACCCTGTCGAGCAGTTGCTCGTCGTCGATCACCCGCTGCACCTCGAGCGCCGCAGCACAGGCGAGCGGATGCGCCAGATAGGTGTGGCCGTGCTGGAATGCGCCCGAGCCTTCACGGATCGTGTCGATGATGCGCCCGCCGGCGAGCATGGCGCCGATCGGTTGATAGCCGCCGCCGAGACCCTTGGCGATCGCCTGGATATCTGGCGCGATGCCCTCCTGCTCCCAGGCGTGGCGCGTGCCGGTGCGGCCCATGCCGCACATCACCTCGTCCAGGATCAAGAGCGCGCCATGCCGGTTACAGATCTCGCGGACGGCGCGGAAATATCCCTCCGGCGCCGGCACGCATCCGCCGGTGGCACCCACCACCGGCTCGGCGATGAATGCCGCCACCGTATCCGGACCAAGGCGCTGGAATTCGGCTTCCAGCTCGCCCGCCAGTCGCGTCACGAAATCGGCCTCGGATTCGCTGTCGCGTTTTTCGTGATAGGCGAACGCTGGCGTCACGTGGCTGAAGGCCGCCGACAATAACGGCGCGTAGGGTTCGCGCCGCCAGGCGTTGCCGCCGGCGGCGAGCGCACCCAGCGTATTGCCGTGATAGCTCTGGCGGCGCGCGATGAAGCGCTGGCGTTGCGGCTGGCCGCTTTCGACAAAATATTGCCGCGCCAACTTGATGCTGGCCTCGATTGCTTCCGACCCGCCGCTGACGAGATAGGCGTAGGCCAGACCGCCGGGCTCGTCGCCGACGAGCGCCTCGGCCAGCGCTTCGGCAGGCTCCGACGAGAAGAACCCGGTATGGGCAAAGGCCAGCTTCGATGCCTGCCGCGTTATGGCCTCGAGCACGCGAGGGTGCTGGTGGCCGAGACAGGAGACGGCAGCGCCGCCGGAAGCGTCCAGAATCCGCCTGCCATCCTCGGCGATCAGCCAGACGCCATCGCCGCCGATGGCCTTTGGCGGCGTTTCACGCAGGCTTCGGTGCAGCAACCGGCTTTTGCTGGCTCCCATGACGATCAACCTTTCTCCGCGACATATTGCGACAGCGCGGCCAACCGGCCTTCGGTCTCTTCGAGGCGGCGCTTGGCGCCGGTGCCGCCCAGCACGAAGGTCACGGCAGCCAGCGACTGCGCGATGGCAATGGCGCCGGTGAGGCTCGGGAAGAATCCCGGCGACGCGGCGGCCTCATAGAGCAACAGATGATCGGCCCCCTCCGCCATCGGCGCCGTAATCGTATCGGCAATCGCAACCAGCGTGGCGCCAGAATCATGGGCCGCCCGCGCCGACAAAACGCTTGCCCTCGAATAGGGCGCAAACCCGATAACGACGACGGCGTCGCCGCTATGGAACGCACCCAGATCGAGATCTTCGGGACCCGAGCCGCCGACCAGATGCACCGCGTCCGGCCGGAACAAGCGAAGCTGATAATTGAGCAATTCCGCAACGCTGCGGCAGCTCCGAAAGCCGGCGATCCAGATGCGCCGCGCGGCGTGCAGAGCCTTGGCGGCGTTGGCCACCGAGCCGGCCGAAATGCGCGCAAGACCTGCCGCCTCGGCTTCCAGCTTGTCGGAGATCAGCGATATCTCGGCGTTGGGCCCTTTCCCGCCGCCCTTGGCGCGACCCGAAAACGGCGAAGATTGCGCGGGCCGGCGGGCCTCGGTCAGCGCGGCGCGCAACTCGTCCCATCCGGAATAGCCGATCGCTTTTGCAAGCCGGGTGAAAGCGGCGGGATCGGCGCCGGCCTCGGCGGCAAGATCGCGCATCGAGCGCGTGGTGGCGTCATAGTCATTGGCGGCAACGAACCGGCCGACTTGCTGCAGCCGCATCGGCAACGACGGCAGCGCACTGCACAAATCGTTCAGCGGCGAGGATTTCGGCCGGGGCTGCGCCATGAAACATATGTTGCACAAAATCCGTTTTGGTGCAACATTTGAAATGCACCTCGGACGCATGGCCGAGGGTCGCTGCTGGAAGATCGCTGCTGCAAGACATCATCGTTGCTCAAAGTCATCGCCGCTTAAGTCGAGGATCCTTGTGCTGTGACGACATCCACGCCCGAATTGCCTCGCCGGCGGCGGATGCGCCTCCGCCTGAATCGCCAGCAGGTCAACGGCCTCATCTGGCAGATCGTGGTGGTCGCCATCGCGGTCGCGATCGTTGGCTGGCTCTGGTCCAACGCCCTGCACAATTTGTCGGTACGCCGGATTTCGACCGGCTTCGCCTTTCTCGGCCGCGAGGCCGGAATGCCGATCGCGGATAGCTGGCTTGCCTACAGCCCCAGGGATCCTTACGTCCGCGCCTTCATCGTCGGCATCGTCAATACGCTCCGCGTCGCGGTCATCGGCATCGTGCTCGCGACCGTGCTTGGCACGCTGATCGGCATCGCGCGGCTGTCGTCGAACTGGCTGTTGTCGCGGCTGGCTGCAGTCTACGTCGAAGTGCTCCGCGACGTTCCGCTGCTGCTGCAGTTGTTGTTCTGGTACGTGTTGATGCAGGGACTTCCGGCGGCACGCGCGGCCTGGAAGCCGATCGAAGGCGTCTTTCTGTCGAACAGAGGCCTGGTGTTGCCATCGATTCCGATCGAGGAAGCAAATCTGTGGGTCATCGCCGCGGCCGCTGCCGGCCTGAGCGCCCTGTATCTATTGCGGCGGCAGTTAG
The DNA here is from genome assembly GCF_036924525.1 of Bradyrhizobium sp. AZCC 1719. Classification (NCBI taxonomy): domain Bacteria; kingdom Pseudomonadati; phylum Pseudomonadota; class Alphaproteobacteria; order Hyphomicrobiales; family Nitrobacteraceae; genus Bradyrhizobium; species Bradyrhizobium sp. AZCC 1719. The sequence goes on from NZ_JAZHRU010000001.1 coordinate 1,480,083, forward strand.
TGGCGTGGCAGATGGCGGACGGCAAAGCGCGCCCGCTCTGGCCCTATGCGCTAGCCCTGCTCGTCGGCCTGCCGGCGCTGGTGTCGTTCGGTCTCGGCGCGTCATGGACCATCACGTTTCCCGAACTGCGCGGCTTCAATTTTGTCGGCGGACTGACGCTCGCACCGGAATATTTCGCGCTGCTGATCGCGCTCGTCACCTACACCTCGGCCTTCATCGCCGAAATCGTGCGCAGCGGCATTCAGGCCGTCCCAAGGGGTCAATGGGACGCCGCGAACGCGCTCGGCCTGCGCCGTAGCTTTGTGCTTCAGCGCATCGTGCTGCCGCAGGCGCTCCGCGTCATCATCCCTCCGATGACCAGTCAATATCTGAATCTGACCAAGAATTCCTCGCTTGCCGTTGCGGTCGGGTATCAGGACGTGGTGTCGATTGCGAATACCACGCTGAACCAGACCGGACAGGCCATCGAAGCCATCGCGCTCATCATGGCAGTGTTCCTTACCATCAGCCTCGGCATCAGCCTGTTCATGAACTGGTACAATGCGCGCATCGCGCTGGTGGAGCGCTGATGCCATGACGTCGATCACGGACACCCCGCAAAATCCGCTGCCCTTCGACGCGCGCCCCCGCAGGACTCCGGGCGGCCGCGTCATCCGGTGGCTGCGTGCGAATCTGTTCGCCTCGATCACGTCAAGCATCATCTCCGTTCTCCTGATCGCGTTGCTCGCCAAGGCATTCGTCAGCCTCGTGCAGTGGGGCTACTGGAATGCGATCTGGATCGTTTCCGGCAACCAGACCGGCCCCTGCCGGTCGATTCGTGGGCTCGGCGCCTGCTGGGCCGTGATCCCTGAAAAATATCGCTTCATCCTGTTCGGCACTTACCCCTTCAATGAGCAGTGGCGGCCGGCACTGGTGTGCCTCACCTTCGTTGCGCTGTTCTGGGTGTCGAGCCGGCGCAATTGGTGGCGCAAGGAACTGGTACTGGTGTGGGCGGCGGCGCTGGTCCTGATCGGCATCTTGATGTGGGGCGGCGTCTTCGGGCTGTCCTACGTTTCACAGGATCGCTGGGGCGGGCTGCCGGTGACGCTGATCCTGGCGACGTTTGGGCTGGCGTTCGGCTTCCCGCTCGGGATCGTGGTGGCGCTGGGCCGCCGTTCAAAATTGCCCGCGATCAGGTCGCTCTGCGTGCTCTATGTCGAGTTGATCCGCGGCGTTCCCCTGATCAGCCTGTTGTTCATGGCGAGCGTGATGTTTCCGCTGTTCCTGCCCGACGGCGTCAACATCGACAAGCTGCTCCGGGCGCAGATCGCGTTCATATTGTACGCCGGCGCCTATCTTGCCGAAGTCATCCGCGGCGGCCTGCAGGCAATTCCGAGAGGACAGCACGACGCCGCCGACGCGCTCGGGCTCACCTACTGGAAGAAGAACGGCCTGATCATCCTGCCGCAGGCGATTCGCCATGTGATCCCGCCACTGGTGAATACGTTTATCGCCTTCTTCAAGGACACCAGCCTGGTGCTGATCATCGGCATCTTCGACCTGCTGACGACGGCGAAGACCTCCATCATCGATCCCGCCTGGCAGCAGTTCAGCGTCGAAGTCTACGTGTTCGTCGGGCTGATCTATTTCGTGTTCTGCTTTGCGATGTCGCGCTACAGCCGGCAATTGGAAGCGCAGTCCCGGCCAGGCTGACGGCCGGCCGCCTGGCGTTGTCAGGCGTTATCGGTCGGTCCATTCGATTGCGGCGCGGTCCTGCAACGAAAACAGCGGTCCATCGTAAAGGAACGAGCATTGGTGAATCACCACCTGCCCGGCGCTGACGGTCACGTGCGAATAGTCCGGCAGTTCGTGCGACCCGGGAATGTGATCCGCCGTATCGAGGTCGAACGCCACCTGATGGGATAGCGCGCGCTGGATGTGGAAGGGGATGCCGCGCCAGATGCCCGAGATCGGCCGGTGCAGATGGCCCATGAATAGATAGTCCGGCTTTCGCGTGCGTGCGATCACGTCCCATTCGGCCTCGGGATTGGCGAGCTTGATGTCGTCCATGTAGCGCAGCCCGGTATCGAACGGTGGATGGTGCTGAAACAGCAGAAGCGGGCGATCGGCTGGCGCCGAAGCAAGCGCGTGTTCGAGGAAGGCGAGCCGCGCCTCGCACAGCCATCCGGCATGATCAGGGGCGGCCTCGTTCAGCGTATCCAGCGTGACGATCGTGGCAGCATCGAACAAATGAATGGACTGCACAAAGCCGGATTCGTCGCGCGGCACCCCGGGGAAGAAGCGGCCAAACGGACCGCGCTTGTCGTGATTGCCCATCAAAAGGATGGTCGGCGCCTTCAGCCGCGCCAGGACCGAGGCGAGATTTTCGTAAGCGGCGTCCTCACCCCAATGGGCCAGGTCACCGGTCACGATCACGAAGGAAAGATCCGGATGATCGCGGTTGATCCGCTCGACCGCCGCGCCAAGCCGCTCGGTGGGATCCAGCCCGTAGAGCTTGCGGCCACGGGCGACGAAATGAGTGTCGGTGAGGATGACGAATTTCATCGAACCATGTCTCCTGTTAGCGACCGCCGCGGCGTGGAGCCGCAGCGGTTCTTGGTAAGGCAGTTGTCGTCAACGCACCGAACCGACCGTCTTCGGCAGCAGCTTCTGCACGTCGCTCGTCATGTCAGCGAGCACGGCTCCCGGCTCCTTGGTGCGTGCACCGGTCACGATGGAGTTGAGATGATCCTTGATCACGTCGGTGATCTTGAGGCCGTTGTCGCCGGGGAAGGCGTACCATTTGGTCAGCAGCGCGAGCTGGCTGACCGCGGTGTAATTGTTCGGATTCTTGACGTAGAAATCTTTCAGGTGAACGTCGTTGGCGACCTTGTTCGGCGGCATGTAGCCGGTGGTCTCCGCCATGATCGCCGCGCCCTTCGGGCCAGTCCAGAATTTCACGACCTCCCAGGCCGCGTCACGCTTGGCCTTGTCCTTGGCCAGAATCATCACGACGTTCCCGCCGGCCGGCAACCGGCCGTTCGGCGACACCACGTCCGGGAAGGTGTGGGTCTTCAGCTCGAACTTGCCGCCGATCATCTGCGTGGTCTTGTTGAGGTCGGAGGTCGAGGTGACGTGAATGCCGGTCTTGCCGGCGGCAAAGGTCGCGCGCATCGCCGGCTGGTCGAGATTGGGCATGCCGGCTTCACTGACAAGGCGCGCCAGCGTCCTGATCGCGAACTGGCCTTCCGGCCCGTTGAACGCCACCTTGTTTTCCTCGGCGTTCAACATGGTGCCGCCGCGCGAAAACACCGGCGCCTGCCACAGCCAGTTGCCGGTGATGTCCCAGGCGTAGGTGATACCGTTGATATCAGGACCGAGCGCCTTGATCTTCTTGGCGAGATCGATCAGCCCGTCCCACGTCTGCGGCAGATTGGCCGGATCGGCGCCGGCCTTCTTCGCCAGATCGAGATTGACGTAGACGATCGGCAGCGAAATCGCGAACGGCAGCGCATAGACCTTGCCGCTCGCCGTGCCGATATCGAACATCGCCTGATGGAAGCCCTGCTTGTCGAAATCCTTCTCGGCCGCGATATAGCCGTCGAGTTCGGCCGGAATGTTCTTGTCCACCAGCACGCGGATACGGTTGAGACCCTGGAAGCTCACGTCGGGCATCTGGTTGGTCACCGCCTCGCGCAGCACTTTCTGGGTGCCTTCCTCGTAGGAATCATAGGGCGCACGCAGCGTGACCTTGATGTCCGGCCGCACCTTGGCGAACTCCTCGATGATGCGCTTGTGCGTGCCTTCGAACAGTTCAGCATAGGGGTATTGAACGACGACTTCGGTCTGCGCATGCGCGAGGCCGGCGGCGAGCGAAAGGGCGGCTGCGGCAATCCATGTTCTGAACATTGTCGTCTCCTGAGGTTTGAAAAACTCGGTTACTTGATGCCGGTGAGCGTGATGCCTTCGATGAAGCGTCGCTGGGCGAACAGAAAGGCGATGACGAGCGGGGCGATGATGACCATCGCCGCTGCCATCAGAGGGCCGTAGTTGGTTCCGGCCTCATTGTTGCGAAAGTGCGCGACCGCAAGCGGCGGCGTCTGCAAATGCTCGCTGTTCAGCACGATCAGCGGCCAGAAATAGTCGTTCCAGTGCGCGACCACCGAGAAGATGCCGAACGCGGTCACCGCCGGAATCGCGGTCGGAAGCATCACGCGCCAGACGATGCCGAACTCGGAAATCCCGTCCATTCGCGCGGCGTCGATCAGGTCGTCGGGCACGGTCTTGAAAAATTGGCGCATCAGGAAAATGCCGAACACCGAGATCGTGAACGGCAGCACCAGCGCCGCATAACTGTCGAGAACACCCAGTTTATGCAGCAGCAGGAACACCGGGATCGCGGTCGCCTGCGGCGGAATAAGGATGCAGAACACGACGAGCGCAAACAGCACGTCACGGCCGAGAAAGCGCAATTTGGCGAGGGCGTAGGCGGCAGGTAGGGCAACCAGCACCTGAAGGCCGAAGATCGCGGTCGTGACGATCAAGCCGTTGAGCAGATAGCGCCATAGATCGGCCTTGGAGAAAGCGATCAGCAGATTGTCCCACAGCGCGAAGTGGTAGGGGATCAGGTGCAGATCGGATGAAAAAATCTCGGTTTGAGGTTTTGACGCGGTCGACAGCATCCAGATGAACGGCGTCAGCATCACCAGCGCTCCCGCCAGCAGCACGATGTGCCGGATCGCAGACCACAGCAGCATGCGGGCCCGCGGCGTCATGCGTAGTGCACTTCGCGATTGCCGAGGGCCGATTTGAGCAGGGTGAGCAGCAGCACGAAGGCCAGGAACACGACGGTAACGGCCGCCCCGTAACCGGAGCGGAAGAACTCGAACCCTTCGGTATACATCGTGTAGATCAGCACTTCCGACGATTTCGAGGGGCCGCCCTTGGTCAGGACCTGAACGGTGTCGAACACCTGGAACGAGCGGATTGCCGAGATCGCCACCACGAACAGGGTGACCGGCCCGAGCATCGGCCACGTCACCAGGCGGAAACGCGACCACGCGCCTTCGGCGCCGTCGATCTCGGCTGCGTCGTAGAGATGCTTCGGGACCGAGACGAGGCCGGCGAGAAACAGCACCATGTTGAAGCCTGTGGCCTGCCAGATGCCGATCACGCACAGCGAATAAAGCGCGGTGCCGCGATCCTGCAGCCAGCTCTGGCCCTGCAGGCCGGCGGCGCGCAAAAGTCCATTCACCAGGCCGAACTGCGGGTGCAACATGAATTCCCAGACGATCGCCATCGCAATCAACGTCGCCATGACAGGAAGGAAGTAGACGGTGCAATACCAGCTCTTGAGCCCGGCGCCGCTCTGGATCAGGAGCGCAACGCCGAGCCCGAGCGCCACCGCGCCGGGCACGACGATCGCGACATAGGTCAGCGTGTTCTTCAGCGAAATCCAGAACACGCGGTCGGCGAACATCTCCCGGTAATTCGAGAGGCCGATCCAGGAGAAGGCCGGCGCGCCGAGCTGATAGTCGGTAAACGAGAGCGCGATCACGCCGGCGAGCGGGCCGATCAGCATCAGCAGCATCAGCACGAAGGCCGGCGCGGCCAGCGCATAGGCTGCCTGCGATCGCCCTGTCCGGCGGAAACTGGCAAGCACCCGCGCAGGGACGCGTGGCACCATCGCCACTCCCTGTAGCGCGGTGGTGGCGTCAGACAACGGCCATCTCCCGTGGCCGCTCGACGCGCGACGGGACGGAGGTCACGATGCGCTTACCATCAGCGTCGAAGGCGCGAACCGCTTCCGACGCAAAGCCGTAGCCGACTGTGGCACCGATCGCCGGCAACTGGCTGGGGTCGTTGACGCGCGCTACCACGGGCGCGTCCGTGCCCGCGCTGCCGATATGGACGAAGGCTTCCGACCCCAGATTTTCCAGATGCACGACCGTGCCGGAAAGCAATCCGTGCGAAGCCAGTTCGATCCGCTCCGGCCGGACGCAGACGCGACACTCTCCTTCCGGCGCCGGTGTTGACATATGGAGAACATGCCCGAGCATCTCTAGCCGGCCATCGCTGCGGATACGACCGGGAAATGCGTTTATCTTCGGCGTGCCGACGAATTCGGCGACGCGGATATCGCAGGGGTCGTCGTAGACGGCGGCGGGCGTGCCGACCTGAATGAGCTCGCCGCCGATCATGACGGCAATCCGGCCCGACATGGTCATGGCTTCGGCCTGGTCGTGGGTGACGTAGATGAAGGTCGTCTTGAGCTGGCGGTGCAACTGGGCGATCTCGGCGCGCATGTGCACGCGAAGCTTGGCGTCGAGATTGGATAGCGGCTCGTCGAACAGAAACGCGCGCGGTTGACGCACGATGGCGCGGCCGACGGCAACGCGCTGGCGCTGCCCGCCGGACAATTGCCCGGGCTTGCGCTTCAGCAGCGGCGAAATTTCGAGCTGCTCGGCCACCCTTTCGACATCGTCGCGGATGACGCGTTCGGCCCGGCGGCGGCTCGGCATCAGCCGGCCCACGAACGGCGCCCGCTCCAGCGCAGACAGGCGCTTCATCCGCAGCGGCACGGCGATATTGTCAAACACGCTCAGGTGCGGATAAAGCGCGTAGGACTGGAACACCATTGCCAGATTGCGCGCGCTCGGCCTGACGCCGTCGGCACTGGCACCGTCAATCCGGACTTCGCCCGAGGATTGCGGTTCGAGACCGGCGATGACGCGCAGAAGCGTGGATTTGCCGCACCCCGACGGACCGACGAGGGAGATGAACTCCCCGTCGTGAATCGTGAGATCGACGCCTTTCAGAACTTCGGCGCCGTCAAAGGCCTTGCGAAGCGCCCGAATCTCGATCTCGGCCATTTCAATCCGGTATCCGTGGCTGCGGTACCGGATGTCCTAAATGGCTTGTTTGACAGTTATATCACAATGGAACGAACCGCCGGGCTTGGCCCCAGCTTTCCCACCGCTCGCCTTCGGGGAACATGGCTGATGCACAGGCGGAGCTCCGCCTACACCTTCACCAGGCTCTCGAATCCGCCATAGATCATCCGCTTGCCGTCGAACGGCGGCTTCGATTTCGGATCCATCATTTCGCTGAGCCGCGGGTCCGCCATCACCTTGGCGTTGATCTTGTCGCGCTGGGCGCGCGACTTGTAGGTGATCCAGGCGAACACGACGGTCTCGCCCGGCTTGAGCTTCACGGCGCGCGGGAATGAGGTGAACTTGCCGACCTTTACGTCGTCAGCAACCCATTCGCGATAGTCGAGCGCGCCATATTCGCGCCAGATCTTGCCGGCCTTCTTCGACAGGCGGGAGTAGGCTTCGAGATTTTTCTTCGGCACGGCGACGATGAAGCCATCGACGTAAGGCATTGCATTACTCTCCGGTATTTCTGTCGATACGACGCCATCTCGGGGAGATGCGCAGCATCGAACTGTGGTGCGCAACTGCGCACCTGAGAATATCGAGATTCCCCGATGTGCAATTGCACATCTGAGGTCTGGTGCTTGCGCACCATCCCGGAATGACGACTGGGAATGTGGGGTTAGCGACGACTAACCATGACAACAAGATGCCTGAACCTGCGACGGCTGGTATTGGTCACGTAGTCGCACCCAGTCCATCGGATACGGCAGGCCTTCCTCGTGACGTCCAAGCGGAGTGAGGTCGAGATAGTGATAGGCGGCGTTCATCATGTCGAGGCCGCGCGAGAAACAGGAATAGGTGTGGAAGACGGTCCCGGCCTCGTCGCGGTAGAACACGCTGATGCCTGGCGCCTCTTCGCCGCCGAAGGGCGTGGTGCCGAAATTATAGAGCGTGGCGCCCGACTTGAGCTGCTCTGGCGTAAACGAGACGCCGAAATCGTAATTGAACTCATTTGCACCCGACGACAGCCAATCGAAGGTCCAGCCCATCCGCTGCTTGAATGCGGTAAGCTTTTGCAGCGACGCGCGCGAGATCGCGACCATCGTGGTGTCGCGGGCGGCCAGATGCGGGATCATGCGCTCGAACCCGTCGGCCCAGAACGAGCAGCTCTTGCAGGCCTCGTTCCAGTCGGGCGCGAACATCAGATGCTGCACCACGAGCTGGCTGCGTCCCTTGAAGAGGTCGCCGAGCGACACCTTGCCGTTAGGCCCTTCGAACACGTAATCCTTATCGACCTTGACCCATGGCAGCGCGCGACGCTCCTCGTTCAAGCGCTCGCGCGCTTTGGTGTATTCCTTCTCATGCGCAAGGTGAGCCTTGCGCGCGGCGACCCATTCCTCGCGGGAGACGATGGGGTGCGGCTGCATGGGCGGCTCCTTTGTTCAGGTCAGGTAGCTTTCGAGCTTGCCAAGAAGCTCCGTCCAGCCGCGCTGGTGACTGTCGCGCGCTTTCTCATCGACGAACTGCGCGTGGTTGAAGACGAGCAGCGAACCGCTTCCTTCCGGCCTGATCGAAATGGTCACCAGCGATTCCCGCTCCGGCGTCGAATGCCATGCCCAGCTAAACACCAACCGCTCGTTCGGAACGACCTCGCGATAGACGCCACCGACCTCGTTATAGTCGCCATTGGCGCGGAAGCTGATGCGGTAGCGCCCGCCGACGCGCAGATCGATGTCGGCCTTGACCGAGCCCTCCTCGACGGAGGTCGGCCCGAACCATTGCACTAGCTTTTGCGGGTCGGCCCACGCGGCGTAGACTTTTTCGGGCGCCGCGCTGAACCGGCGCGTGAGCGTGAGGCTGGGGCGCGCGGCGAGTTCGGCGTCGCGGGCAGTATCGTGCTTGGCAAGGCTTGACTGGGTGGCCATGGGTCTTCCTCCACAAAAGCGGCAAGGCGGTCGAGCGCGTCGGACCAGAAGCGCCGGTAGCGGTTGAGCCAGTCCATCGCCTGCTCCATCGGCTGGGCGGTCAACCGGCACGCGACCGTACGGCCGGTCTTTTCGCGCGCGATCAGTCCGGCATCGGACAGCACATCGAGATGCTTGATGATCGCGGGCAGCGACATCGAAAATGGCTTCGCCAGTTCGCTGACCGACAGGCTGTCTCGATCGCCGAGCCGCGCCAGCAGCGCGCGCCGGGTTGGGTCGGACAGTGCGGCAAAGGTGCGGTCCAGAACGTCTTCCTGATACTTAACCATAAGGTTCAGTATAGACGCAAACGAAACGCCGTCAAGCCGGCGCATGCATCACGAAGTCGGGAGTGGCGGAAGAGAGAGACACCGATGGCCGGATCGTTCAGCGCGAACAGCGCTCTCGCCCGGCCATCATGCGGGAGGATTGCAAGGAGCGATCAATCAATAATCCCGATAAACCCGCATCCGCCGCTGCTGTCCGTAGGCGAAGCGCGGATTGACGTTGCAGTAGAGCGCACGCCCCGATGCCGATGCCATGCACTGGCCGTAGGTAGCATACGAGCAATCGCCGGGAACGCCGATGCCCCGGCCCTGGAGGCAGTAGGGATAGTCATACGCCGCCGCGGGTGAACTGCCCGCGACGGTGGCGACCGTCGCCACCGTCAGCGCCAATGTCGCTAATATTGTACTGCGCATCTTCGATCTCCTTCACATGAGGCAAGCCGCGTCGGCCTTTGCCATAAAACACCGCGGCTGTGCCTATGTTCCGTGACGAAGATCACTGCACCTTTTCGACCTTGGCTTCCTCGATCACCTTCTTCCACTTTTCGGTTTCGGCCACGATCATCTTGCCGAACGCCTCCGGCGGCCCGATCAGCGGCTCGCCGCCAAGCTCGGTCAGGCGGGCCTTGATCGCCGGCTCGGCGAGGATCTCGTTGATCTCCTTGTTCAGCTTGGCGATGACTTCCTTCGGCGTGTTCTTCGGTGCACCCACGCCGAACAGCGCGCTCGCCTCATAGCCCGGGATGGTATCGGCAAGCACCGGCACATCAGGCAGCAGCGGCGACTTTGTCGTGCTGGTGACGGCCAGCGCCCGCACCGAGCCGGCACGAACATGCTGGAGGATGGAAGGCATGTTGTCGAAAATCAACTGGACCTGGCCACCGAGCAGATCGGTGATCGCGGGCGCCGCACCGCGATAGGGCACGTGCTGCATCTTGGCGCCGGACATCGCCATGAACATTTCGCCCGATAGATGCACGGACGTGCCGTTGCCGGACGAGGCCAGGTTCACCTTGCCGGGATTGGCCTTCACGTAGGCGATGAACTCGGCGGCCGTCTTGGCCGGCACGTCCTTGTTGACCGTCATCACGTTCGGCACGCGATTGAACGCCGCGATCGGCGCAAGATCGCGGACCAAGTTGAACTTCAAATTGGCGTAGAGCGTGGCGTTGATGTAGTTCGCGGGATTGACCAGCAGCAATGTATAGCCGTCCGGCTCGGCGTTGATGACGGATTCGGTCGCGATATTGTTGCCGGCACCGGGCTTGTTCTCGATCACGAATTGCTGGCCGAGCCGCTCGGAGAGCCGCTGGCCGATCAGCCGCGCAATGATGTCGGTCGCGCCGCCCGGCGGATATCCGACGACCCATTTCACCGGCCGGGTCGGATAATCCGCCGCCGAAACGCTGCCGATCGAAGCGGCAGTGGAAAGGCCGATGACGGCCAGGCAAATCGCGGTACGGCGTGAAATCATAAAACTTCTCCTTGGAGGCCGGGGTTCAGGCCCGGTCCGTTTCTATTGAGGCGCGGTTCTATTGAACCGAACGCGGCGCGCGTTGTAACAAACAAACCCGGGTGCGGCCAGTGGGGCGCAGCGTCTCCGACCGCGACGAAAGGATAAGGCATGTCTGTCAGGGTTAACGCTCTCGACCATCTCGTCATCAATGTGTCGGACGTGGCGCGTTCCGCCGAGTGGTACCGGAAGATCCTCGGCATGGAGGTCAAGGTGTTCGATCCAGGTTCGGGCAAGACGCCGCGGACCTCGCTGGTGTTTGGTAACCAGAAGATCAACGTGCGGCCGCGCGACGCCGACAAGGTCGAGTGGTTCACAGCCGACCACGAAACCGCCGGCAGCGACGACCTGTGTTTCCTGACGTCGAGCACGCCGGACGAAGTTGTGGCGCACCTGAAGGCCAACAGCGTCGCGATCGAGGAAGGCCCGGTATCGAAGCAAGGCGCCCGCGGCACTCTGCGCTCGGTCTATTGCCGTGATCCGGACGGGAGCTTGATCGAGATTTCGTCGTATGAGGGGGATGCGGGTTAGGGCGCTCCGGCCCATCCCCGTCATTGCGAGCGAAGCGAAGCAATCCAGAGATCTGACCGCGGAGACAGTCTGGATTGCTTCGTCGCTTTCGCTCCTCGCAATGACGGGGAGAGAGCCCTGCAAATTCCCGATTTGCGCGCTGCGCCGTCCGATGGCAGAACTACTTCCAAGCAAAAACCAAGGCGGCCGTAGAGCCGCGCGGGAGGAATTCTATGCCACTTTCACAGCCAGCCCCAGGCATTGTCGGACCATTCGCAGGGCTCGACGTGCCGTGGCTGCTGCGGATGCGCGCCGAAAGCCGCCGCAACCATCCATTTTTAGTCTGGGCGCCGTTCGAGGGGCCGGCGCGGAGTTGGTCGTACGGGGAATTCCATGAGCGCGTCGGCGCGCTTTCCGCTGGCCTCGCCAAGCGCGGCGTCAGGCCCGGCGAATACGTCCTGATCCATCTCGACAATTGCATCGAGGCCATGCTGACCTGGTTCGCCTGCGTCGAACTCGGCGCGATCGCGGTCACCACCAACACCCGCTCGGCAGCAGCCGAGATGGAATATTTCGCCGGCCATTGCGGCGCGGTCGCGGCCATCACCCAGCCTGCCTATGCCGAGCTGATCTCGGCCAGTTGCCGCGGCCTGCGCTGGATCGCCGTGATCTCGCACGACGCCGGCAGTACGCCAGCGCGAGTCGCGCCGCGCGACGAGAGTTTTGAGCAACTCTTCGCCGACAGCGCCGACCGGCCACGCCGCGCCACCGATCCGTTCGCGCCGTGCAGCGTGCAATATACCTCCGGCACCACGTCGCGACCAAAGGCGGTGCTGTGGACGCATGCCAACGCGTTGTGGGGCGCCAAGATCAATGCCGCGCATGAAGACCTGCACGCGGGCGACGTGCACCAGACCTATCTGCCGCTGTTTCATACCAACGCGCTGGCCTATTCGATGCTGGCATCGCTGTGGGTTGGTGCGACGTGCGTGATCCAGCCGCGGTTTTCGGCGAGCCGCTTCTGGGGCGTGGCGCTCGAGCACAACTGCACCTGGACCTCGACCATTCCCTTCTGCATGAAGGCGCTGCTGGAACACGAGATTCCGAAGAACCACAAATTCCGGCTCTGGGGCACCGCGGTATCCGAGCCGCCGCCATTTGCCGCCTTCGGCGTCAAGACGATCGGCTGGTGGGGCATGACGGAAACCATCACCCACGGCATCGTCGGCGAGGTCGACCAGCCCAACACGCCGATGTCGATCGGCCGCGCGGCGCCAGAATATCAGATCCGCATCGTCGAGGACGACGGCACGCCGACACCAGTCGGCGGCACCGGCAATCTCCTGATCAAGGGCATTCCCGGCCTGTCGCTGTTTTCAGAGTATCTCCACAACGAGAAAGCCACGCGCGAGAGTTTCGACGAGCACGGCTATTTCATCACCGGCGACCGCGTCACGCTGCTCGAAAACGGTTTCATCCGGTTCGGCGACCGCACCAAGGACATGCTGAAGGTCGGCGGCGAGAACGTCGCGGCCTCCGAGATCGCGGTGGTGCCCGGCGTGCGCGAGGCCGCCGTGGTCGCGAAGAAACACCCGATGCTGGATGAAGTGCCGGTTGCCTTCATCATTCCGCAGGCCGGTGTCGCGGGCGCACCTCGCGATCTGCACGACACCGTGATGGCCGCCTGCAGAACCGCTCTCGCCGACTTCAAGGTGCCGCGCGAAATCCACTTCGTCGACGACATGCCGCGCTCGACGCTGGAGAAGGTGGCGAAGGCGGAATTGCGAAAGATGCTGGAATGAAGGCCGAATGGCACGTCATTCCGGGGCGCGAAGCGAACCCGGAATCTCGAGATTCCGGGTTCGATGCTTCGCATCACCCCGGAATGACGGCGATGGCTCAATAATACCCGAACGCCACCGGGCGGAAGGCGTGCAGCAGATGCTGGTCGAGCTTGTCGCCCATTTCTTCCATCATGCCGTAGGCCCGGGCGTGGGTGAACTGCAGCCGGTAGGCGCGCTTCTCGACGAGGGCCGCGTAGATATCCACGATCGTGGTCAGCCTCACAATGTCGCTGATCTGCTTGCCGCTCAGTCCGTTGGGATAGCCCGTGCCGTCGAGGAATTCGTGGTGGTGCAGCACCACATCGAGCATTTCGGGCGGGAAGCCGCCTTGCGCGGACAGCGCGTCATGGCCACGACGCGGATGCTGGCGCATCTCTTCCATCTCTTCCAGCGTCAACGGACCCGGCTTGTCCAGGATCGCCACCGGAATGAACGCCTTGCCGACGTCGTGCAGCAGGGCTGCACGGGCGAGACGGCGCTGATCGTCGTCGCGCATGCCGAGATGCTGCGCATACGCCACCGCAAAACCAGTGACGAAGAGACAATGACGGTAGCTGCCGGTGTGATGGCAGCCGACCGCCGTCAACCATTCCCGCAAGGATGAATGCTTGATCGCCTTGAGAATCTTGCTCTCGGCCTCAATGATGTCGCTGAACTTCAAGGGAACGCCGGCCGGAAGCTTTTCGAAGATCTTGACCATCACGGCATGCGCCGCCTCGACGCCCCTGTTGAGGGCTTTGCCGCGATCGGTCTCGTCATATCCGTCGCTGTCCGGAAACGCGGCGCGGATCCGCTGCAGGATGCCCTGCGCGTCGAACGGCCGCGCGATCGTGTCGGTGGCGCCGAGCGCCCAGGCCTGCATCGATCCGTGGTGAAGCGCGTCCGCCAGCACGAACAGCCGCGGCATCTCGCGATAGGCCTCGGCCCGCAGTTTGTTGCGCACCAGTTGCACGCTCTCGGCGGAACGCAGGTTGATGTCGACCACGATGCCCGCCAGGTCCCGTTCCGGGCTGTCGGGAATGTCAGAAGTCGCGATGGTGTCGACCTGACCGACGGATCGCAAAATGCTGGCGAGTTCGCTGCTCTGATCGCTCCGATCCGAAGCAAGCAACAGCCGGCGCCTGGTCGAAGTCTTGTTGGTTGCGGATGTCATGAAACCCCAGACCCCTAGCGATGATGACTTGCAACCGAGGCTAGCGGATAAGGAGTTCCCCGGGCCTTAAGAGGCGTCGTGAATATAGGCTAATGTGAACGCTAAAATTTTAGCGATCTCGTTCGCGATGCGCCGCATCCACGCTAATCCCACGACTGTCATCATGCGTGAAAGCGGATGATCCAGTACGCCGTGACGGCTGTGGAGACGGCACGGCCACGGCGTACTGGATGCCCCGCATGCGCGGGGCATGACGAGAGGAGGCAAAGAGATCGCGAGCCGATGCTCGTCGCTTTTTGCTCATCGTTCGCGATGGAGCAATGCGGGCTGCCGTCAGCAAGGGTCATATCAATGCGCTGATACCGCCCTCGCTTTCCGCATTTCCCAATCGCGATCAGATCGCGCTAGGATGGGGGTCGACAGTTGCATGGGAACTCCCAAGGAGCCGCAATGCCGACAATCGATCGCGACGGGGTCCGCATCTATTACGAGGTTCACGGCTCCGGCCCACCGTTGCTCTTGACCCACGGCTATTCATCGACGAGTGGGATGTGGCAGGGCCAGATCGCGGCCTTGTCGAAGCATCACAAGCTCGTGTTGTGGGACATGCGCGGCCACGGCCAGTCCGATTATCCCGGTGATCCCGCAGCCTATAGCGAAGCGCTGACGGTTGCCGACATGGCGGCGCTGCTTGACGCCGTCGGCGCCGACAAGGCGATCGTCGGCGGGCTCTCGCTGGGCGGCTACATGTCGCTGGCATTCTACCGCGCCCATCCAAACCGCGTCCGCGCGCTGCTGATCATCGACACCGGCCCGGGCTTCAAGAAGGACGAGGCGCGCGAGGCCTGGAACAAGCGCGCGTACGATACCGGCGACCGCTTCGAGCGCGAGGGCCTGGAGGTTTTGAAATCGGCCAGCCGCGAACGCTCCAGCGTCACCCATCGCGATGCATCGGGACTGGCGCGCGCCGCGCGCGGCATGCTGACCCAGCGCGATGCCCGCGTGATTGAATCGCTACCCGATATCAAGGTGCCGTCGCTGATCGTGGTCGGCGCCGACGACACCCCGTTCATCGCCGCTTCCGACTACATGGCGGCCAAGATTCCGGGCGCGCAGAAGGTGGTGATCCCGGCTGCCGGCCACGCCGTCAATATCGACCAGCCGCAGGCTTTCGTCGACGCGGTGCTGCCGTTCCTCGACAGCCTTGATGCCAACGCACCACAGAAGGCCGCGTCATGAAGACAGCCGCGGTGGCCCTCGCCCTTATCGCAAGCAGCTTCACGCAAGCTGCCGCGCAACACTTGCCGCCGGTCGGCGGCCCCTACCCGCCACCGTTCACCGAGACGCTGTCGAACAACATCCCGCTGGCATTCGGCATGGAGGCCGATGAAGCCGCACGCGCGCTCGGCGTCCCGCTCAATTACATCAGGGGCCGTCCCGGCGATGAAATCTTTCTCGCGTTCCGCAACGTCGGCGGCAGCGGGCTGTTTTACAAAAAGGACCGGCTCTATCTGCAATTTCGCAAGGGCAGGCTGGCCGGCTGGAAGGGCGACTGGGGCCACAACTGGATGTGGCAGTAGCCGACCCCAGAACATCGACCTCGTGCAACTCAAACGCAAATGGATGACCCGTGGGACAAGATATCGAACTGACGGCTTCGGACGGCTTCAAACTGGGCGGCTATCGCGCCGATCCCGCAGGTCGGCCGAAAGCGGCGATCGTGGTGATCCAGGAGATTTTTGGCGTCAACCACCACATCCGCTCGGTGTGCGACCGATTGGCGGGCGAAGGTTATGTCGCGATTGCGCCGTCGATCTTCGATCGCACGCAACCGAACTTCCAGTGCGGCTATTCGCCTGACGAGATTGCAAACGCACGAAAGTTCATCGCCAATCCGGATTGGGCCGCGATGCTGCGCGATACCCAGGCCGCGATCGACGCCGTGAAGGATATCGGCCCGGTCGGCATCATCGGCTTCTGCCTCGGCGGCAGCATCGCCTATGCGGCAGCGACCAAGCTGTCGGGCTTGTCTGCCGCGGTCGGCTATTACGGCGGCGCCGTTGTCCGCTTTGCCGACGACAAGCCGCAGGTGCCGACGCAATTGCATTTCGGCGAAAAGGATGCGGGCATTCCGCTAACCGACGTCGAAACCGTCAAGGCCAAGCGGCCGGACGTCGAAGTCCATCTCTATCCCGGCGCGCAGCATGGCTTTCACTGCGACGAACGCGCGAGCTACGACAAGGCCAGCGCCGATATCGCCTGGCCGCGCAGTCTGGCGTTTTTTGAGAAGCATCTGAAGAAATAGGCGGCAATCCTTCCGCCGTCATTCCGGGCCGTGCGCAGCACGGACCCGGAATCCCGAGATTCCGGGTTCGATGCTTCGCATCGCCCCGGAATGACGAGTAACTCACTCGCCCTTGACGCCGGTTGCCTTCACGACATCGGCCCATTTCGCGTGGTCGCGGCGCAGGACTTTCTCGAACGTTTCCGCCGATCCGCCCACCGGCACGAGGCTGAGCGTCTCGATTCCGGCGACGCCCTCGGGCGAGGCGATGATGCGGGCGAGTTCGTCCGAAAGCTTCTTCACAATCTCCTTGGGCGTTGCGGCGGGCACGAACACGCCGAGCCAGCCTTCGATCTCAAACCCGGGGTAACCGAGTTCGGCCATCGTCGGCACGTCGGGCAACGCAGTCCTGCGCTTTTCGCCGCCAACCGCCAGAGCCCGGAGCTTGCCCGCCTTGATTTGCGCGCTCGCCGTGGTCAGGTCCTGGAACGCCGAAGTGACCGTGTTGGCGAGCAAGTCGTTCGTGAGAGGCGCCGAGCCGCGATAGGGGACATGGGTCATGTCGATATTGGCGGTCTTCTTGAGCAATTCGCCGTAGAGGTGAGACGTCGTGGCGTTGCCGAAGGTGCCGTAAGGCTTGCCGGGGTTCGCCTTGGCAGAATCGATCAGTTCCTTGACGGACTTGATCGGCTGCTGCTCGGGGACCACCAGAACGATGGTCGACAAGGCGATCTGGGTAACGGGCGCGAGATCCTTGAAGACATCGTAGGGCAGCTTCGTAACGAGGCTCGGCGCCTGAATGATCTGCGTAATGCCGACCAGCACGGTGTAACCATCGGGCTGTGCCTTGGCCACGTAGTCGTTGCCGACCACGCCGCCGCCGCCCGACTTGTTCTCCACGAGGACGGTCTGCTTCCACGACTCCTGCAATTTGTTGGCGAGCAAGCGGGCCAGGACGTCGGTGGCGCCGCCCGCGGGATAGGGCACCACGAAGGTGATGCGGCGGCTCGGATAGGGATCCGCCGCCGATGCTTGATGCGAAGAGGCGCACAAAGCGGTCACGGCGATGGAAGCGAGCAACGCCAAAGCCGTCGCCGTGCGCACCACGCGGACCGGCAAATGATAGTTCATGGTCATACTCCGGATTGCAGGCATCTACCGACAAACCGGCGCGCCTCGATTGAACGGCGGCTTTCTACATCGCTGCAGCGCAAGATGGAACATGGTTTCGAACGCATTCAGCGCATAGCGCCAATTCATCGCACCGAAGCGGCCCGAAGCTGCTGCCAGAACGCAGCGTCCGCGCTGACGCGAAACGGATGGTGAATTTTCTTGGTCAAATGCGAGGCATTTGCCTGACACAAATGCTCAGGAAACAAGCGCGGGTCGAGATGACAATTCGATGGAATGGCTTGGCGCTTTAGAACCAGCGCTCGCTGACCAGCACGGTGTCGCCAGGGCTGATCGGGCTGCCGGGCGGAACCACGAAGCGTGACGTGCCGGACGCATCGGTGTGGGTAACCGTGACGCTGTCGCGGCGGGCGCGCGGCGAAAAGCCGCCGGCGATCGCCACCGCGCTCTCGACTGTCATGTTGGGGACGTACGGATATTGCCCAGGTGCTGCGACCTCGCCGAGGATGAAGAACGGCCGATAGGCTTCGATCTCGACAGCGACCGATGGTTCCCTGATAAAGCCGGCGCGCAGTTTCGCTGAAATCTCCGCCGCCAGTCCCGCCGTGGTGCGGCCGCGCGCCCGAACCGAACCGATCAGCGGCATCGTGATCGCGCCGCCGGCGTCGATCGCGTAGGTGTTGGTCAGGCCCTCCTGGCCATAGACGACGACGCGCAGCTTGTCGCCGGCATCGAGATGATAGGCCGCGTCGTATCGCACGGGCGCGGGTTCGGCATAGGCGACAGGCGCGGCAACGTCGGCGGATGCCGGTGCCGTGCGTGGCGCCGCGGCAAAGGCAGCGCGAAGCGCGCCAATGGCGCCGCCACCGGAATTGACCGCGACCGTCCGCGGCGGCGGAGTGTTGGGCTGGCCATAGGCCAACTGGTCGAGATCGCCTTGCGGCGCGCCCGCAACCGGCCCGGTCGTGCGCATGCAGCCCGACAGTGCGAGCGCGGTGATGATCGCAGTGATCGGTATTCGAAACGCGCGTACAACCCGCACCAGAGCCATCCCTCAAAGCGAGACAGCTCTAGTCTTGCACCAGGTATGGTTAATAAACGGTTTTTTGGAAGGTGGAGTGCGACAACGGCGCTCAAAGCTCCCTCTCCCCGTTCTTCACGGGGAGAGGTTGAGAGAAGCAAGAATCAAGCACTCACGCCGACGCCGATCGGGCAGGACACGCCGGTGCCGCCTAGCCCGCAATAGCCCGCCGGGTTCTTGGCGAGATATTGCTGATGATAGTCCTCGGCGAAATAGAACTCGCCCGCCGGCGCGATCTCGGTGGTGATGGCGCCAAGGCCCTTCGCCGCCAGCGCCTTCTGGTACATAGCCTTCGACGCGTCGGCTGCTTGACGCTGCGCGTCCCCAAACGTGTAGATCGCCGAGCGATACTGGGTACCGACATCGTTGCCCTGGCGCATGCCCTGCGTCGGGTTGTGATTTTCCCAGAACGTCTTCAGGAGCTGCTCGTAGGTGACCTTCTTCGGATCGAACACGACCAGCACCACTTCGGTGTGACCGGTGCGGCCCGAGCAAACCTCCTCATAGGTCGGGTTGGGCGTATGCCCGCCAGCATAACCGACGGCGGTCGCATAGATGCCGTCGCCGAGCTCCCAGAACTTGCGCTCTGCGCCCCAGAAGCAGCCCAATCCAAAAACGGCCTGCTCGAGGCCCGCAGGATAGGGTGGCTGAAGCTTGCGGCCGTTGACGAAATGCGTGGTTGCGGTCGGTATCGGGATGGCACGGCCCGGCAGCGCTTCGGCTGCGCTCGGCAACGCGGTGGTCTTGCGCATGAACAACATGGAGCACCTCCAGGCGGGACATCGGCGGACGCGATGACGGCATCGGCCGGTTGGACTTCTATATATGTCTTTACGCCTGTTACCGCAGCCCTGTTACCCGACCCCGCGGGCGGGCGCCGGCCGGGTCAGTCCCGCGAATAGCCGATCAACGGCTTGCGGGGCCGGAACAGGATCATGAGCAGAATGCCGACCACGCCCAGCACGGCGAAAACCGGTTGGTCCAGCAGGACCTTCATGACACTGTCCCAGAGCCAGGGTGCGTTACCCTCGACCCAGGTCCGGAACGCAAGCTGGCTGGACTGATGGACGTCGTTCCAGAACTGGCCGAACCGGGTAAACCGCAGGGTCTGGTCGGCGACGAAACGGGCCCCGTCATAGACCATGAAGATGAATCCGCCGGCCAGAAGGAGCAGGCCGATAAGCCGAAAAAAACCGCGGATCATGCGTCACCTTATATCTGTCGCCCCCAAAGGCCGTCAGCCAATACCGGGGGCACCCCGGAAATTCAACCTCGTCAGCACCTTACGGGCCCCGTTCCGCCGCCTTTTCCGGCCTTTCGGGGAGGCCGGAAAGCGTTGACGGTGCAGGATGCGCCCTCTATAAGACCTCCAATGGCGGCGGGCGCAATCCCGCCGCCGCTGTTCTTTGAGCAGCGCCGCTTGCGGGAGCATTTTGGCTTCCGTCCATGGCATCCTCAAGAACGGCTTAGGTTACGAACACCCTGGAAAATACAACCAGCGATCACGCAATTTGAACGGCCGGCGCGCTCAAGGGCCGACCACCCGAGCGATGACAGCCGAAGGATAGTTGAGAACATGGCCAATACGACTTCCGCCAAAAAGGCGACCCGCAAGATTGCCCGCCGCACCATCGTCAACAAGTCGCGTCGCACCCAGATGCGCGGCGCGGTCCGCACCGTCGAGGAAGCGATCAAGACCGGCGACCGCAATGCGGCGCTGGAAGCGATGAAGCGCGCGGAACCAGAACTGATGCAGGCGGCGCAGCGCAACATCATTCACAAGAACAATGCAAGCCGGAAGGTGTCGCGCCTGACGCATGCGATCGCCAAGCTCGCGAAGTGAACTGACAGAAATGAGTATTCGTCAAAAGCCCGGCGCCGCCGGGCTTTTTCTTTTTCTGCCACACCGGCGCATGAGCACGAGCCCGAAATTCATTTTCGTCCCGGACGTGCACCCTGTTGGATTTCGGACACACACCCAAGGCTGCGCGCCGGATCGACCGTGACAATTCAATTGTCTCGTTGCTGAGCGCCGGCTTGCGTGTCATATTTCGGGCACCCGTAGTTTTACGAGGTGCAACTTATTGCACCAGCGTTGCCGTGCGCCTTTGCGAGAAGTGCGATCGCGGCGGCTGACCCGATCGGACAACACCCCCCTCCTCCGCCGGCATCGCTCGCGCGAGTTACCCTGCAAAAACAATTCCGAAAAGCTTCGTCTCGCTAATCACTTATCCACATAGCGAGGACAAGCGTTTTGAAAATTGGTCCCGGTAACCAAGATTGTAACGGTTTCTTAAAAAATTTTGCGCGTGCGGCGAAAATTGTCACGCTCGTTCGCGTCGCGGGATTCTCTGCGCTGATTCAAAAACTTGGTGTGGAGTGTCGCATTTGCAGTGTTGCAACAAAGCCGAAGAGTCACGCGACATCGTCGAATCACGGATTGTCAGAAATCACGCTTGGTGTATTTGTTACTCGTTCGCGACGCTCAAGGCTCTCCTGACCAGCGCGGTTTGAGACCCAAGAGCGGACGTGCAAATCGGCGGCGGTGTGCGCGTTAGCGACGCTTTCCAAGCGAAGCTGAGTTGGTAACTCATAGCAATATGAGGACGGTTGTTCTGTGTCTAAATTTCCCGGCGTGGCGCTCATGTTCAAGCGTGCTCCGGACAAGGGGAATAAGATGCTTGCCGACCATGCAGCGATTGGGAACGCGGAGCTCGTGAACGTGTTGAAGACGACAGACTGAGGTACGCGGCGGACGCGGCGGTCGAACAAGCGGATGTTCGGTAGCAGCAGACTGGCTTTGAAACACTGGTGATCTGGTTACTCGTCGCGCGCTTTCGCGACGAGAGGGGGAGGTACTATGCTTTACGGAATCAACGCGACATTCGGCACGCTTATTTCCATCGAGACCGCTTCAGAATTCCTGAACAACGTATTTGGCAGTCCCCCTACGCGAGCTCCACACCGAGCGTCGAGTACGCGCTGACCTCGCGGCAGCCTTCCACTCCATCCAGCCTTTGATCTGTGCAACGGCGATTCCGCCGAACGTTAGATCTGTGTCTGGTGGTTGAAGCGCCGCGCCGAGGTCACGTCTGGCAGGAGACCTGCAAGGCTACCGCCAGCCGATTTCACAAGACACCATTACTCATTCAGAAAAGTTCTCAGGCAATGACAAATATGGAACAGGATCGCTGGTCGCGCGTGAAGGGGCGGTTGCGGACGAGTGTGGGCGAGGACGTCTACACGAGCTGGTTTGCGCGCATGGACCTCGAAGGCGTGCAGGACGAAAGCGTCCATCTGTCGGTGCCGACCCGCTTCCTCAAGAGCTGGATCCAGGCGCATTACGCCGACCGTGTCCTGACCTGCTGGCAGGCCGAGATGCCGGAAGTGCACCGGATCGACCTCACCGTGCGCACGGCGATGCGATCCACCGCGACCGCCAAGGAACCGACCGCGCCGGCCGATCAACGCCGTACCGAGCAGACCAATGGCCGGCCCGCGCCTGAATTGCGCGCGACCGCCACTGCGCCGGTGTCCGCAAGCCATGATGCGCTCGGCGGCTCGCCGCTCGACCCGCGCCTGACCTTTGCAAGTTTTGTCATCGGTCGGTCGAATACCCTCGCCCATGCGGCGGCGCGCCAGGTTGCAGAAGGCCGCCGCGGCGATCCCGTGATGTTCAACCCGCTCTACATTCACGCCGGCGTCGGCCTCGGCAAAACCCACTTGCTGCAGGCCGTGACGTGGGCCGGCAATTCCGGGAATGAGCGCAAGGTGCTCTATCTCACCGCCGAGAAATTCATGTACGGCTTTGTCGCAGCGCTGAAGACGCAGACGGCGCTGGCGTTCAAGGAGGCGCTGCGCGGCATCGACGTGCTTGTGATCGATGACCTGCAGTTCCTGCAGGGCAAGTCGACCCAGGCCGAGTTCTGCCACACGCTGAACGCGCTGATCGATGCCGGACGTCAGGTGGTGATCGCCGCCGACCGCCCGCCGTCTGATCTCGAAAGCCTCGACGACCGCGTGCGCTCGCGGCTGGCCGGCGGCCTCGTCGTCGAGATGGGCTCGCTCGGCGAAGAGCTGCGGCTCGGCATCCTGAAATCGCGCGTGGCGGCAGCGCGCGCGCATCATGCGAGCTTCGATGTGCCGGAAGCAGTGCTGGATTATCTGGCGCGCACCATCACCCACAACGGCCGCGATCTCGAAGGCGCCATCAACCGCCTGCTCGCCCATTCCAAGCTCAACGCCCAGCCGGTGACGCTGGAAATGGCCGAGCGCGAAGTGCGCGACCTGATCCGTCCGCAGGAACCGAAGCGGATCAAGATCGAGGACATCCAGCGGGTTGTCGCCCGGCAGTACAATGTCAGCCGTTCGGATCTCTTGTCGTCGCGGCGGACCGCGAACGTGGTTCGCCCGCGCCAGGTGGCGATGTATCTGGCAAAGACGCTGACGCTGCGCTCGCTGCCCGAGATCGGCCGCCGGTTCGGCGGACGCGACCACACCACGGTGCTGCACGCCGTGCGCAAGATAGAGGCACTGGTGGCCCGGGATATCGCGCTGTCCGAAGAGGTCGAGTCTCTGAAGCGGCAATTGCAGGAATAGCGGCTATAGCGTTTTCGCGCGAAGCATGTCCTCGGACCTGATCCGTGGATGGGTACCGGTTCGCGTGAGAAAACGCGTCAAAGCACGAATCTAGAGCGTCGGTTCTAATTCAGTCAGAACCGATGCTCTAGCAGGGAACAGGATCTGGCTCCTCCCCAGCCTCTCCCGCCCACCCAACTCGGGTAAACCCGAGTTGGGTGGGCGGGAGAATTTTTTTCTGCGGCCATTTTTCGCCGCAAAAGTCGGGGAACGGCGGCCTGCTCCCTTGCACCGGCGCCCCATCCGCGCCACCTTGCGGTCCCCCCGGGGGTTTGATCAAATCCGGTCATGATCCGGCTTTTCGGGTTTCCAATGCCGCGGCGCTGCCTTGACGGGCCGCCCGGCTTTTCCATCTCTGGCGGATATTGCAATGAAGGTCACCGTCGAACGCGCGCAACTGCTGAAATCGCTGGGTCACGTCCATCGCGTGGTCGAGCGCCGCAACACCATCCCGATCCTCGGCAATGTGCTGGTCCGCGCCGAAAACGCCAGGCTGTCGCTGAAGGCGACGGACCTCGATCTGGAGGTGACCGAAACGCTGGCGGCGGAGACCGGAACCGCCGGCTCCACCACCGTGCCGGCGCATATGTTCTATGACATCGTCCGCAAACTGCCCGACGGCGCGCAGATCGTGCTGGAAGCCGACGGCGACCGTTCGGTGATGGCCATCCGCGCCGGCCGCTCGCGCTTCACCCTGCAGACCCTGCCCGAAAGCGATTTCCCCGATCTCGCCGCCGGCGAGATGACGCATTCGTTCTCGCTCACGGCTGCCGGCGTCAAGCGCCTGATCGACCGTACGCAGTTTGCGATCTCGACCGAAGAGACCCGCTATTACCTCAACGGCATCTACCTGCACACGGCCGGCAGCGCCAAGGCCGCGACGCTGCGCGGGGTTGCGACCGACGGACATCGGCTGGCGCAGATCGATCTGGAGCTGCCCTCCGGCGCCACCGGCATGCCCGGCGTGATCGTGCCGCGCAAAACGGTGGGCGAGGTGCTGCGGCTGATCGAGGACAATGAAGCCGAAGTCAAAATCGAACTGTCGCAGGGCAAAATCCGCTTCACCCTCGGCAATGTGGTGCTGACCTCAAAGCTGATCGATGGAACCTTCCCGGATTATGGCCGCGTCATCCCGCAGAACAACGACAAGGAACTGATCGTCGACAAGAAGGATTTCGAGGCGGCGGTAGATCGCGTCTCGACCATTTCGAGCGAGCGCGGCAGGGCCGTAAAGCTGGCGCTGTCCGCCGGCAGGCTCGTGCTGTCGGTGACCAATCCGGATTCCGGCAGCGCCACCGAAGAACTCGAAGTCGAATACGCCTCCGACGCGCTCGATATCGGCTTCAACTCGCGCTACCTGCTCGACATCGCCGCCCAGATCGAAGGCGAAGTCGCCGTGCTCCGCCTCGCCGACCCCGGCTCGCCGACCCTGGTGCAGGACAAGGACAACAAGGGCGCACTCTACGTGCTGATGCCGATGCGGGTGTGACTGCGCCTCGCGAAACGGACACCGACCTTCCCTCTCCCCTTGTGGGAGAGGGTGGCGCCGAACAAAGTTCGGCGACGGGTGAGGGGTTCGCGCCGCATACACCAAGCCATAGGCCTGTCGCCAAGCGCATCCGCAGCTTCGCCAAGAAGATGCGTCACGAGCCCACCGATGCGGAATTAGCCATTTGGCGACTGCTTCGCGACCGGCGCCTCGCACGTTTCAAATTTCGACGGCAAGTTCCATTCGGAAACTTTATTCTCGATTTTGTCTGTTTCGAGAAGCGCCTGGTCATCGAAGTCGATGGAAGTCAGCACGCATCATCGACACGTGACGAAGCGAGGGAAGCGGTGTTGATCGCTGAAGGATTTCGAATTGCGCGCTACTGGAACAATGACGTGCTGCAACAACCCTCTGCCGTGTTGGAGGACATTTTCGTGAAGCTCGCCGAGCGGTAAGAACCCCTCACCCGTCGCCTCACTTCGTGAGGCGCCACCCTCTCCCACAAGGGGAGAGGGGAAGAAAGACCGACCTGACTCATCATGACCCCCTCCCGCATCCATCGCCTGTCGCTCACGCACTTCCGCAATTATCGCGCGGCGAGCGTGCAGGTGCGCGGCGATATGGTGGTGCTGGTGGGGCCGAACGGCGCCGGCAAGACCAATTGCCTCGAGGCGATCTCGTTTCTGTCGCCGGGTCGCGGCCTGCGGCGCGCGACGCTGGAGGATGTCGCCGACAATCAGGGCGACGGCTCCTGGGCGGTGTCGGCCGAGGTGGAGGGCGCGCTGGGGCTTGCCACGCTTGGCACCGGCATCGATGCACCGGGAACAGAGGCCTCGTCCAGCCGGCGCTGCCGGATCGACCGCGAGCCGGTGGGTTCGGCGGCCGCGTTTGGCGAACATTTGCGCATGGTGTGGCTGACGCCGGCGATGGACGGCCTTTTCCTTGGCGCGGCCTCGGAGCGGAGGCGCTTCTTCGACCGCCTGGTGCTGGCGATCGACAGCGAGCATTCCAGTCGCGTTTCCGCGCTGGAGCGCTCGCTGCGTTCGCGCAACCGCCTGCTCGAAGTGCGCAATTATGACGACCATTGGTGCGACGCGATCGAGCGCGAAACTGCCGAGCTGGCGGTTGCGGTTGCCGCCACGCGCGGCCAGACCGTGACGAGACTGGCGGCGATGCTGCGTGAACGTGGCGCGGCTTCGGCCTTTCCGTCGGCGCAGATCATGCTCGACGGCTGGATGGAGAATGCGCTGGTCAATGAATCCGCAACCGCCGTGGAGGATCGCTACCGCGAGATCCTGCGCGCCAGCCGCGCCCGCGACGCCGCCGCCGGCCGCACGCTGGACGGGCCCCATCTCACGGACTTGCAGGTGATCTACGCGCCAAAAAACATGCCGGCGCGCGACGCCTCCACCGGCGAGCAGAAGGCGCTGCTGATCGGGCTGGTGCTGGCCCATGCCACGCTGGTCGCCGAGATGACCGGGATCGTACCGTTACTCCTGCTCGACGAAGTCGTCGCACATCTTGATCCCGTCAGGCGCAAGGCGCTGTTCGATGAACTCGCAAAGCTCGGCGCACAAGTCTGGATGACCGGCGCAGATCCGGCAGCGTTCGTCGATATCGGAGCGACCGGCGAGATTTTTGACGTCGAGTCTGGTCGGGTGAGCCGCCGCGCCTAAAGGCTGTTCAACGCCTCTTACCCTCTGATGCCTGCCCGCCGAGCAAGCGATCGATGATCGATGCGATCAGGAATACCGACCCCTTTTCGGTCAGGTGGACCTGATCGCTCGCGGTCAAATCGCCTGCCGCATAGCCAATGCGCGTCAGGCAACCCTGCGCGTTGCAAAGGACGTCCGACGCCGAGATGAATTCCGCTCCGAGCGGCTCGAGCCTGGCGCGCATGATGGCATCGTAGGCGCTGGGCGGGATGCCGTTGGGCGAACGCTGCGGGATCAGCGTGCGATGGAGCATGAAGTATCGGAGCACTTCGGACGGAAGCCCGCGCCGCCACATCGGCACCCCACCGAGAACAACGACGCGGGCATTTGTCTCCCTCTTCAACGCGACCACCGTCTCGGCCACGTTATCGAGATGTTTTTCCCAGGTTCCGTGCAGCAATACGACGTCGGGCTTGATCTGCCGAGCGAGCGACAAGACCTTGTCATTCATCGCCCGGCAATTGGGCGTGCTCGCGATGTCGGCATTCAGCGCCGGAACGCAGGAACTGGAGGTGAGCTGCGCAATGCCGAAGCCTCGTGCCTCCTGTGCCTTGCGCAGTCCGGGCAACAGCGCGCCGGCGGTCGAGTCGCCCCATATCAGAACCAGCGGACGCCGATCACGCTCGATGCAGGTCTCGGCAAACGTCATTTCGCGGCTGAGATCAAGCAGGCATTCGTGAAACCGCCACTTGAAACTCTCCGTCGTCACGTTGGCCATCGCGCGGATTTCCGGTGGCAGCCGGGAATCGAAGCCGCGCCCCCAGATGACGGCAATGCCGGCGACTGCGATCATCGCCATGCCCGTCCCAAGCCCGAACATTTTGCGTCGGCTTGGGCAGCCGAAACGGAACGGCCTCTCGACAAACCGGTAGGTCGTCCAGGCCAGCAGCGCGCTCGCAAGCAGGATCAACTCACGCTCCGGCAAGGTCAGCGGACCGAATTTGATAATCCCGCCGAACACCAATAGCGGCCAGTGCCAGAGATAGAGCGGGTAGCTGATCAGCCCGATCCATACCAAAGGCGGGCTTGCGAGTACGGCCCGGTTCACCCAGGCCGCGGGCGATGACAGCAGAAGCGCGGTGCCGGCGACCGGCAACACCGCCCACCAGCCCGGAAAGGCGCGATGGCTGTCGAGGATCACGGCAGCTAGAGCGATCAGTGCCACGCCGATCCAGGCGCGCCAATCACTCGCTTTAACGCTGTGGCCGATCCTGTTCCAGCCGTACGCCAGCGCCGCTCCGGTGAGCAATTCGAACGCGCGCGTAAACGGCAGATAGAAGGTCGCAACGGGATTCGAGCCGATCAGCGCGACATTGAGCAGGAAAGACCCGATGCCGAGCACCACGGCCATCGCCATGATGCTCATTCGCAGCCGGGCTGCGAGCATCAGCAGCAGCGGCCAGAACAGATAAAACTGCTCCTCGATGCCGAGCGACCACAGGTGCAGCAGCGGCTTCTTGGCGGATTCGACATCGAAATAGCCGGAGTGCAGCAACAGCGCGATATTGGCCAAAAACGCCGCACTGGCGAAACTGTCGCTGCCGAGCTGTGCGAAGGCCGACGGCAGCATCCAGAACCAGCCCAGCACCAATGTCGCAGAGAGCACCACGATCAGCGCCGGGAAGATGCGCCGGATCCGCCGGTTGTAGAATCCGATCAGACTGAAGCGACCGAGTTCCAGTTCGCGCACGATGATTCCCGTGATCAGAAAGCCCGAGATCACGAAGAACACGTCGACGCCGATGAAGCCGCCCGGCATGGCGTCCGGGAATGCATGGAAATTCAGGACCAGCATCACGGCGATGGCCCGGAGGCCGTCGACATCCGGCCGATATTTTGGGGAAGACGAGGTCAATTGGAGAGCGAACCCAGGATCGCTGTGGACGGCGCACAACGACGACAAGCTGCCGCGCCGCCTTCTCTAGCAGGTCCGCAGCAGACTGCCATTTCCCATCGCGCGGCGTCCAAAAATCCGGCGATCGAGGGCGCAGAAGCAGCCCTCGAATCGCGCTTTTCGGGGCCTCCAGAATCGGCCCTTGGAGACCTTGAAAAAGGGTAAAAAACCACCATTTATTCAACAGCTTGCACACAGAGAGATTGCGCTAGGCGCGGTGCCTGTTTCATGGCACAAATAGATCAATCAGCGCCTCATATTGCGCAGCTGATTCGGGACATCCTCGAAGGCCTCACATGACAGAACCTGCCCGGCGGACCCCTGCCGACACTGAGCATCCCATTCCCGTTGAATATGGTGCGGAATCGATCCGGGTGTTGAAGGGCCTCGATGCCGTTCGCAAGCGGCCGGGCATGTATATCGGCGACACCGATGACGGTTCCGGCCTGCATCACATGGTCTACGAGGTCGTCGACAACGCCATCGACGAAGCGCTCGCGGGCCATGCGACGCGCGTCGACGTGCTCCTCAACGCGGACAATTCGGTGACCGTGCGCGACGACGGCCGCGGCATTCCCGTCGATATCCACAAGGGTGAAGGCATTTCCGCCGCCGAGGTCATCATGACCCAGCTCCACGCCGGCGGTAAGTTCGACCAGAATTCCTACAAGGTATCGGGCGGACTGCACGGCGTCGGCGTCTCCGTCGTCAACGCGCTGTCGAGCTCGCTGAAGCTCAGGGTCTGGCGCGACGACAAGGAGCACTTCGTCGAGTTCGCCCACGGCGACGCGCTGGCACCTTTGAAGGTGGTCGGCGAGGCCGAAGGCAAGCGCGGCACCGAGGTCACCTTCCTCGCCTCGGGCGAGACCTTCAAGAACATCGAGTATGATTTCGCGACGCTGGAGCACAGGCTGCGCGAGCTCGCGTTCCTCAATTCCGGCGTTCACATCATCCTCTCCGACATGCGTCACGCGGTCGAGAAGCGAGAGGAGATGTATTACAGCGGCGGCGTCGAGGAGTTCGTCAAATATCTCGACCGCAACAAGAAGGCGATCGTCCCAGCCCCGATCATGGTGCGGTCGGAATCCAACGGCATCGGCGTCGAGGCGGCGCTGTGGTGGAACGACAGCTACCATGAGAACGTTCTGTGCTTCACCAACAACATCCCACAGCGTGACGGTGGCACCCATCTCGCCGGTTTCCGCGGCGCGCTGACACGCCAGGTCAACGGCTATGCCGACGCCAACGCGAAGAAGGAAAAGATCGCGCTGACCGGCGATGATTGCCGCGAAGGCCTCACCGCCGTGCTGTCGGTGAAGGTGCCGGACCCGAAGTTTTCGTCGCAGACCAAGGACAAGCTGGTGTCCTCGGAAGTGCGTCCGGTGGTCGAGAACGTCATCAACGAGGCGCTGGCGGCGTGGTTCGAGGAGCACCCGGCTGAGGCCAAGGTCATCGTCGGCAAGGTGATCCAGGCGGCCGCCGCGCGCGAAGCCGCCCGCAAGGCGCGCGAACTGACGCGCAAGAGCCCGCTCAGCGTTTCCTCGCTGCCCGGCAAGCTCGCCGACTGCCAGGAGAAGGATCCGGCCAAGTCCGAACTGTTCATCGTCGAGGGCGACTCGGCCGGCGGCAGCGCCAAGCAGGGCCGCAACCGCGAATTCCAGGCGGTGCTGCCGCTGCGCGGCAAGATCCTCAATGTCGAGCGCGTCCGCACCGACAAGATGCTGTCGAGCGAGCAGATCGGCACGCTGATCACCGCGCTCGGCACCGGCATCAGTGACGATTTCTCCGCCGACAAGCTGCGCTATCACAAGATCATCGTGATGACGGACGCCGACGTCGACGGTGCCCACATCCGCACGCTGCTGCTCACCTTCTTCTACCGGCAGATGCGCGAATTGATCGACCGCGGCCACCTCTATATCGCGCAGCCGCCGCTCTACAAGGTGACGCGCGGCAAATCCGAGCAGTATCTGAAGGACGAGCGTGCGCTGGAGGATTATCTGATCGCGACCGGCCTCGATGACTGCGTGTTCAAGCCGGCGTCGGGTTCGGAACGCGGCGGGCGCGACCTGCTGTCGCTGGTGGAGGACGCGCGCGTCATCCGCGGCATCCTGAACAATCTGCACAGCCGTTATAACCGCAAGGTCGTCGAACAGGCGGCGATCGCGGGCGTGCTCAACCCGAGGATCACCGGCGACATCGCGACCGCCAATGCCGCCGCCGGCTACATCGCCAGGCGTCTCGATGCGCTGGCCGACGAGGTCGAGCGCGGCTGGATCGGCCGTTTCACTGAAGGCGAAGGTTTCTTCTTCGAGCGCACCATCCGCGGCGTCAAGGATGTCGCCATCATCGACGACGCCCTGCTCGGCTCCGCCGACGCCCGCAAGCTCGACGACTATGCCGTGAGACTTCAGGAGGCCTATCCGAACCCGACCGGGGTGTTGCGCCGCAAGGATACGGAAACCGCCGTTTATGGACCGGTCAGCCTATTCGAGGCGATAACCGACGCCGGCCGCAAGGGCGTGGCGTTGCAGCGCTACAAAGGCCTCGGCGAAATGAACCCGGACCAGCTCTGGGAAACCACGCTCGATACCAACGAACGCTCGCTGCTGCAGGTGAAGATCAAGGAGGTCGACGAGGCCGACGACATCTTCACCAAGCTGATGGGCGACGTCGTCGAACCTCGCCGCGAATTCATCCAGGATAATTCGCTCAGCGCCAATGTCGACGTGTGAGGCAGGACGCGTCCATGCCGCCCATTCAGTACATCGTTGAAGGCGGCCACCGTCTTTCGGGTACGATCGAGCCGTCCGGCAACAAGAATTCGGCGCTGCCGATCATCGCCGCCGCTCTGCTCACCGAGCATCCGGTCACGCTGGAAAACGTGCCGCGCATCCGCGACACTGAGACGCTTGTCGAACTGATCCGCTCGGTCGGCGCTTCCGCCGAATGGCAGGCGCGCAATACGCTTGCGATCCACGCCAAGGAGGTCCGCGCCGCCGATCTCGATCCCGAACTCTGCGCGCGGATCCGCGCCTCGATCCTGCTGGCCGGGCCACTATTGGCCCGCTGCGGCGAGGTGGCGCTACCGCCGCCCGGCGGCGACGTCATCGGACGCCGTCGTCTCGATACGCATTTCCTCGCCTTCGAGCAGTTAGGCGCCACCGTCACCGCCACACACCGGCTGGAATTCCGCGCCTCCCGCCTCGAGGGTGCCGACGTCTTTCTCGACGAGCCCAGCGTCACCGCAACCGAAAACGCACTCGTCGCAGCGGTCGCCGCTCACGGCACCACATACTTGCGCAACGCGGCCTCCGAGCCGCATGTGCAGGACCTCGCGCATTTCCTCGTGGCACTCGGCGCCAAGATCGAGGGCATCGGCACCAACACCATCATCGTGCACGGCCCGGCGACGCTTGGCGGCGCAAGCTATTCGATCCAGCCCGACCATATCGAAGTCGGCTCGCTGATCGGACTTGCCGCGGTGACGCGCTCGCCGCTGCGCATCGCCAAGGCTGGCGTCGAGCATCTGCGCTCCATCCGGATGGGCTTTGAGCGGCTCGGCATCGTCTGCGGCGTCGAGGGCGACGATCTCGTGGTGCCCTCAGGGCAGACCATGAAGATCCATGACGATTTCGGCGGCCATGTGCCGAAGCTGGAAGACCAGCCGTGGCCGGCCTTCCCGGCCGACCTGATGTCGATTGCGATCGTGACCGCGACGCAATGCGACGGCGTGATCCTGATGTTCGAAAAAATGTTCGAGTCGCGGATGTTCTTCGTCGACAAGCTGATCTCGATGGGCGCCCGCATCGTGCTGTGCGACCCGCATCGCGCGATCGTGGCCGGCCCGAGCCGGCTGCGCGGCGCGCCGATGACTTCCCCCGACATCCGCGCCGGCATGGCGATGCTGCTGGCGGCGGTCGCCGCCGAAGGCACATCAACGATCAACAACGCCGACCAGATCGAGCGCGGCTATGAGCGCATCGAGGAGCGGCTCAATGCGCTGGGCGCGCGAATCACCCGAGTTCCGGCACGCGACGGCCATTAGCCTGCAGACGCCGGCGTCACTTTTTCGACTTTCGCCGGTATTAATCTGCTGCCATGACCTCGCTCGAAAAAATCGAACGCGCAACCATTGCGCCGCCCGCCGCTGCGGCCGTGCCCGGCCGCCATCTCGCGATTGAGCTTGCCGAGACGCTGAAACTCGCGGTGCCGCTCGCACTGACGCAGCTCGGACAGATCGCGATGATGACGACCGATCTTGCGTTCATCGGTCGGCTCGGCAGCGAAACGGTGGCTGCGGCAGCCCTCGCCCACACGGTGTTCTTCGTTACCTTCACTTTCGGCATGGGCCTGGTATCGGCGGTCGCGCCGCTAGCGGCGCAGGCTTTCGGCGCTCGCGATCCGCGCATGGTACGGCGCGCGCTGCGCGTCGGCTTGTGGGCGGCGCTGTTAATCGCGCTGCCGCTGATGGCACTGCCATTCCGCGGCGAGGCGATCCTGATTGCGCTTGGCCAGGCGCCGACCGCCGCCGGGCCCGCGCAGCAATACCTGTTCGGCCTCGCCTGGGGCATCCTGCCGGCGCTGTGGTTTATCGCGATCCGCGGCTTCATGAGCGCGGTGAACCGGCCCGAGCCGGTGCTGTGGATCACGCTGGCCGCGATCCCGGCGAATGCGTTGCTGGTCTATCTGCTGCTCTATGGAAAATGGGGCCTGCCCGAACTCGGGCTGTTCGGCGCGGGTCTTGCGACCAGCATGGTCAATCTCGGCACGTTTCTCGCCGGGCTGTGGTTCACCGCGCTGCGCCAGCCGTTTCGAAAGTACCACGTGCTAGGTAACGTCTGGCGTATCGACTGGCCGTTAATGGCGAAGCTCGTGATCGTCGGCGCGCCGATCTCGATGGCGTTTCTGCTGGAATACGGGTTGTTCGGCGCTGCCGGCCTGCTGATGGGTCTGATCAGCACCACAGCACTAGCTGCGCACCAGATTGCACTACAAATCGCAGCTATCCTGTTCATGGTGCCGTTTGGAATCAGTATGGCAGCGACCGTCCGGGTTGGCCATGCAGTCGGGCGCCGCGACAGCGGCGCGGTCAGGCGCGCAGGCTACGTGGCGATACTTCTCGGCGCGGCGTTCATGGCCACGATGACACTCGCCGTGATCCTTGGACGGTTCCTGATTGCCGAGATATTCCTCGGCGAAGCCGTCGACGCGACCGCGACGCTGACGGCAACACTGCTGCTGATCGGCTCCACTTTCTTTGTCGCGGACGGTATCCAAACCATCGCCGCCGGTGCGCTACGCGGAATGAATGACACGCGCGTGCCGCTGCTATTCGCCACCTTCAGCTACTGGCTGATCGGCTTTACTTTCGCCTGCGCACTCGGGTTCTGGACATCGCTTGGCGCCAGCGGAGTCTGGATCGGATTGTCGATCGGCACCGTTGTCTTCGCCATTCTGCTCGTCTTGCGATTCCGGCTGCTGGCGAGCAGAATGGCGTCTCCATGACCGTCCGCGAAATCACGCCTGCCGTCGATGCCGGTGCGCTGCTGGCCGGCGCTCAGTTCGCCGACGCCTTCTGTATTGAAATCAGCGACCGCGATCTCGACGCCCGCCGTGCAGCAGAGCGGATGATGGCGCGTCAGCCCCGATGGGTCGAGGCGCTGTTATCGCTGCGCAATTTTTTGGTCGCGCCACTCGGGCTGAGAACGTCGGGTGACGATCCGAGCCACCCCCGCGACATGGTCGGAATTTTTCCGGTCGTGAGCGAAACGCCGGATCGCCTGATCGCCGGCTTCAACGACCGTCATCTCGACTTTCGCGTCGTGGTGGATGTGACGCCTCCCGGCGGCGTCAGGCAGGTCACCGCGACGACGCTGGTGCTGACACACAACTGGCTCGGCCGGACCTATCTCAAAATCATCATGCCGTTTCATCGTCTGATCGTGCCAACGCTGTTGCATCAGGTTGCTGCCGGCAGCCTGGACCGGATGTCCCGGTCTGGCGCAAGTAAAGCGAAGGTCTGACCCGCCGTAACGGACGTTGACGACGCCCCGGCTGCGCCGTACCTAACTCAAACGCAAGAACAACGAGGCAACGCCGTGGCCCACGAAACCGCAACGCTCGCAGCCTATGTCGCCGACCTCAAATTTGGAGATATTCCGCCCGAGGTGCTGGAGCGCGCCAAGGTGCTGACACTGGATTTCCTCGGGAGTGCGATCCGGGCGCGCCGCGATGCGGAATCCACGCCCTCGCTGCTGAAGATGCTGGAAGCGCTGGCGCTGGATGGCAAGGGCGAGGCCACCGTGTTCGGCGATGCGAAGACCTGGACGCCCGCGGTCGCCGCGCTGCTTAACGGCGCGCTCGGCCATTCCCTCGATTTCGACGACACGCATGCCGACTCCTCGCTGCACCCGAGCGCACCCGTGGTGCCGGCGGCGTTTGCGGTTGGCGAAATGGTCGGCGCATCCGGGCGCGACGTGCTGACTGCGATCGTGGCCGGCTATGAAGTGTGCTGCCGGCTCGGCAACGCGCTCGATCCGACCTCGCATTATGCGCGCGGCTTTCATCCAACCGCGACAGCGGGAACCTATGGCGCGGCAGCCGCGGCGGGGAAGCTGTTCGGCCTCTCGAAGGACCAGATCATCTCAGCCTTCGGCGTTTCCGGCAGCCAGGCCGCTGGCTCGCTGCAGTTCCTCGTCAACGGCGCCTGGAACAAGCGCTACCAGGTCGGCGCCGCCGCGATGAACGGTGTGATTGCCGCGACCCTGGCACGCAACAATTTTGTCGGCTCGACCGAGTCGGTCGAGGGCAAGCATGGCCTGCTCGTCGGCTACAGCGACGACGCCCATCCCGACAAGGCGACAGCCGGCCTCGGCACCACCTATGAAACGCTGCGGATCGGCGTGAAGCCTTATCCGAGCTGCCGCTATACCCATGCCGCGCTGGATGCGCTGATCGCGATGCGCAGGGAGCACAATCTGACGCCGGACCAGATCAAGCGGGTCGAGATTGGCCTGCACCGCAACGGCATCACGCTGACCGGCGACGCCGCCACCAAGCGGCATCCGACCTCGATCGTCGGTGGGCAATTCTCGATGTTCTTCACCGGCGCGCTGGCGCTCGACCAGGGCCGTTTCGGCTGGGACGATTACGAGCGGCTCGGCGATGCCGCCGTCAATGCGCTCGCGGATAAATTCGACGTGGTGCAGGACGATCGCCTCGAGATCGGTCGCACCCATCCCTTCGGCGCGCGCGTCTCGATCACCACCGACGATGGCATGCATGAGCGGCTCTATGCCGATCCCTCCGGCGAGCCGGATACGTTTCCGGACGCGCAGGCGATGCAGCAGAAATTCCTCACGCTCGCGCGCCCCGTGCTGAACGGCCGCGCCGACCAGCTCGCCGACGCGATCCTGTCGCTGGAGCGGTTCGACCGCGTCGAGAAGGCCACGCAGTTGGGACGGCAGTAGCTGAGCTAGCTTCAGCGTCGGCGGTGTTACCCTCCCCTTGAGGGGGAGGGTCGGCTCGCATGGAGCGCAGCGAAATGCGAGACGGGGTGGGGTGATCTCTCCGCTCGGGCACTGTTGGACGTGGAGAGACCGTCACCCCACCCCGCCGCTCATTTCATGAGCGCCGACCCTCCCCCTCCAGGGGAGGGTAGGCACCTCAATTCGCGCCCGCCAGCTTTCCTTTGCTCCCCGTCGCCGCGACCACATCTCGCACGAGCTCGAACACGCCGTCGGCTTCAGGCGGCCAATTCGGCGAGCGCCCGAGCCGGACGATCACCAGCCGTTCGGAGGGCACCACGATCACATATTGCCCGAGCGTGCCCTTGGCGTAGAACGCATCGCGCGGCCAGCCGCGCTCGGTGCGGTAGGTTGCGCCAAAACTGTCGCCGAGATTGGTCCAGAAGCCCGCGCCCTGGCCGACCCAGGCGTTCGGTGTCGGCGTCGCCGTATATTTCACCCAGCCTTCGGGGAGGATGCGTTTTCCACCGGCCATGCCGTCATCGAGATAGAGCTGGCCGAAGCGCGCCCAGTCGCGCGCACTCGCCAGCAACTGGCTCGATCCTTCCGCATTGCCCGAGGCGTCGAATTCGAGCGTCACGTGGCGCATGCCGAGCGGCGCGAACAACTCCTGCCGCGCGAAGCCGATCATATGGGCCGCGCTGCCGCCGATGGCCTGGCGGATCAGATGCGCGAGGATGATGGCGTTGCCGTCATGGTAGTTCCATGCCGCGCCCGGCGCTGACTCCAGCGGCCTGCTCACGGCGTAGGCCGCCATGTCAGGCTCCATGAACTTCATGCGATTGACCGGCTCGAGCGCGGACGCCAGCGAGGCCTGCAGCGAACTGCCGAGCTTTAGCCCCGCGGTGTGCCGCAGCAGATGATCGAGCGTGATGGCCCGCCTTGGATCACCAGGCTTTTGCCACGCGGCGATCGGCACCGGCTCATGCAGCTTCAGCGCGCGCTTGCGCACGAGGATGCCGGCGAGCGCCGATATGACCGACTTGGTGGCGGAGAAGCCAAGCAGCGGCGTGTCGATGCCGATGCCTTGGGCATAGCGTTCGGCAATGATACGGCCATCCTTCAGGATCACCATAGCGCGGGTGTTGCGCGGCGCCGACTTGTCCGGCCCGGCGAAGGCGCGGTCGAGTGCGAGAGCAAGTTGCGGCGTCTGCGGTTCGACAATGGCACGGCCAGCGATGTCGGGCAGCAGCGCCGGTTTGGTCTCCGACGGCGGCAACACAATCTCGGCCACGGCACCATCATGATCGAGATAACAGCCCAGACCTTCGCCGCGGTAGACGGCGCGGCTCCCGCCCATGCCGAACAGCGTCACGGTGACGTCCTTGCGCGCGCGGTCGAGGCGATAGTCGAGCGCCCAGGCGATCAGGCCGGCGCCCGGCATCGCGGACGTGGTCTCGGCGAATACCCGCGCCGGGTCGAGGCCGGAGACGAAGGTCTCGGTGCAGAGCACGCTGGCGACGAAGCCGGTCGCGACCTTCGGCACGTCGCGGGCGCGGGAGGCCGAGAGCGCGCTGAGCACCGTGGTGGCGGCGAGGATAAGGATGAGATTTCGTCTGGTCACAGAGGCCTCCGGCATGACGCATCAGCGCGTGCCGGGGATGTTGATGAAGCCGCCGCCGGCCGCTCGCCGGATTTGGAATGCGCGCTGGCCGAATGCTCAATCGCCTCGCCGATTCTGCAATTACACAGCAGTAACAATATGATGCGGGCTAGACCATGGTCGCCTTGAGCCGGCGATATTCGGTCGGCGTAACGCCGGTGATGGCCTTGAAGGCGCGGTTGAAGGGGCCGAGCGACTGGAAGCCGGCATCCATCGCAATCGTGATCACGGGCACCTCGGCCTGGCTTGGATCAGCCAGCGCCGCCTTGGCTTCGGCGATCCGGTGCTCGTTGAGGAAGACATTGAAGTTGCGGTAGCCAAGCCGCTGGTTGATCAGCCGCCGCAGCCGGTATTCGGGAATGGCGAGTTTGGTTGCGAGCGTGCCGATCGTGACGTTGTCGCGCCGATAGATGCGCTCATCGGCCATCAGCCGCATCAGTGCATCGATGAGTTTTTGATCGGCGGCGCTGGATTCGACGACGGCTGCCGTCTCGATTGGATCCGGCTCGACGACCGCTGCGGCCGGAAACAGATCGGCGCCTTCGACCCGCATCATCGCAATCGCGATGGCCGCGACCACGGCGGCGAGCATCGCCGAATTCAGCGTGTTGGCAATCTCCATGGAGCCGCTACCGGACAGCGATATCTGCAGCACCGCATTCAGCCCGCCATACAGCGCCGCCGCGCTGACGATAAAGAGGCGGATGCGTCGCCGGCCCTCGACCAGATCGGCCGACCATGACGCGACGGTCTGCACGACGGCCAGCACGATGAAGCCGAGCGCGAGAATGTTGACCATGATGATGGAAAACTGCACGCCGGATGCGGGCGCCAGCCACATGCAGTTGACGAAGCTGAAAACCGCGACCGCCGCCCAGACCAGCGCGTGCCACCAGCGCAGCCTGAACGTCTCCTCAAACAGCGCGCGCGTAAACAGCCAGAACACCACGGCGTTGCCGGTCGACAGCGCGATCACAGGCGCGAGCGCCGGGGCTACCTTCGATGGCACACCGATCGAACAAGTCACGGCATGCGCCGCCGATCCCACTGCAAAGGCCACGGCCAAGCGCCCGACGAGCACCGCTCCAAATCCGCGAAACAGCGATACTGCCAGCACCAAGAGCAGCGCCACGGTGGCGCCGCGCAGGGCGATGTCGAGGGTGGAAAGCAGCATCGGACGGTCCGTTCGCGCGGGTCATCCCCGCGCGCCGTCAATCTAGTGTGAATCGCACCGTGGTTCAATTTCCGCCGATTAGCCCTTCCAACGATCGCGCGACGTCACCGGCGCTCACCATGGCCGCAGGGACGATATGCCGAGGGATTTGAACGCAATCCAGCAATTGCTGCTATAATCGCCGCCAAACCTGAAGGAGTCCCCATGAGCTGGCAACCGTCCAACGATCCCGTGCTCGGCGATCCCAAAAGCTGCGACGCGCTCGATCTTATCATCGTGCCGCGCACCCGCGATCTCGGCGACGGGTTTGCGGTGCGGCGCGCGCTGCCGCATGGCAAGCGGCAGATGGTCGGGCCGTTCATCTTCTTCGATCATTTCGGTCCCGTGCAGTTCATGGCCGGCAAAGGCATGGACGTGCGGCCACATCCGCATATCGGGCTCGCCACCGTCACCTATCTGTTCGACGGCTCGATCATGCACCGCGACAGCGAGGGCAACATCCAGGAGATCCAGCCCGGCGCGATGAACCTGATGACGGCAGGCCGCGGCATCGCGCATTCCGAGCGCACGCCGGACGTCCAGCGCCGCGATGGCCAGAAGATGCTCGGCCTGCAAAGCTGGATCGCGCTGCCGGCGGGCTCCGAAGAAATCGCGCCGTCGTTCCAGCATTACGCGGCCGAAGCGCTGCCGACCGTGAAGGAGAGCGGGTTCACCGCGCGCATTATCGCGGGCCACGGCTTTGGCGTGAAATCGCCGGTCAGCATGGTCTCGCCCTGGTTCTATACCGAAGTGACGGCGCAGGCCGGCACCAGCGTCCCGCTCGACCCTGACCATGAGGAGCGTGCGATCTACCTCGTCGACGGCGAAGTCGAGATCGCGAACGAGCGCTACGAGGGGCCGCGCCTCCTGATCTTCCGCCCCGGCGACCGCATCACGGTGAAGGCGGTCACGCCGGTGCGGATGATGTTTCTTGGTGGCGACGCGCTGGAAGGCCCGCGGCACATCTGGTGGAATTTCGTTTCCTCCAGCAAGGAGCGGATCGAGCAGGCCAAACAGGATTGGAAAACCGGCCGGTTTGCAGCCGTTCCGCAAGAACATGAGTTCATTCCGCTGCCGGAGTGAGCTATTGCTCCGCTTTCTCATTTGCCGCCTCGCGCTTGCACGAGGCCGCCTGTTCGAAAGCCTGACCAGATGAACGCGATGCTCGCCAGCGACTTGCCCCTGCCCCGGATCGGCCGCGGCAAGGTGCGCGATATCTACGCCGTCGGCAGCGACTGCGTGCTGCTGCTCACCACCGACCGCATCAGCGCGTTTGACGTGGTGATGGCGGAAACCATCCCGATGAAGGGCGCAGTGCTGACGCAGATCAGCGCGTGGTGGTTCCGCCAGCTCGAAGGCGTGGTGCCGCATCACATGATCAGCGCCGACGCCGACGAGATCATCCGCAAGGTGCCTGGCCTGAAGGATTATCGCGCCGACATCCTCGGGCGCGCGATGCTGTGCCGGCGCACCACCGTGTTTCCGGTCGAATGCGTGATCCGCGGCTATATCTCCGGCTCCGCCTGGAAGGAGTACGCGGCCTCCGGCACGCTGGCGGGCGAGGAACTGGCGGAAGGCCTGCTCGAAAGCGGAAAGCTCGAGCCGCCGATCTTCAGCCCGGCGACCAAGGCCGAGACCGGCCATGACGAGAACATCACCATCGCGCGCATGCGCGAGATCGTCGGCAACGATGTCGCCGAGAAGCTCGAGAGCATGGCACGCACGGTCTATAATTTCGGCGAGCGGATCGCCCGCCACCAGGGCATCATCATCGCCGACACCAAGTTCGAATTCGGCCGCGCGGCGGACGGTCGCGTCATCCTGATCGACGAGGTGATGACGCCGGACAGTTCACGGTTCTGGGCCGCCGACGTCTACAAGCCCGGCCGGCCGCAGCCCTCTTTCGACAAGCAGCCGCTGCGCGACTATCTCGACGCCGAGCGCCATGCCGGCCGCTGGAACGGCGACGCCCCGCCGCCTCCGCTGCCCGACAGCGTGGTGGAGGCGACGAGCAAGCGCTATCTCGAAGCATACCGGCGCGTGACGGGGGATGAGCTAGAGGTTTAAATAGTCAACCGCGACCTCGCTCATTCTCCTGCTGTCGTCGCCCGGCTTGACCGGGCGATCCAGTACGCCGCGGCTTCTCGATTCATTCACTGCTTTCTCTGGGATACTGGGTCGCCCGGTCAAGCCGGGCGATGACAACTGTGGACGAGGCGGCCTTACCGTCATTGCGTCACCCTCACCTCCAATGCCAAGCTTCCAGGAAATAATATCCAGGGAGCGCCTCAATGACCGAAGTCGATTCCGTGCTCGTCGAGCGTGATGGTCCGGTGACCATCGTTTCCATCAACCGTCCGCATTGTCGCAACGCCGTTGACGGCGCGACCGCGCGGAAACTCTACGATGCGTTTCTTGCTTTCGATGTCGACGAGAGCGCGTCGGTTGCAGTGTTCACCGGCACCGGCGGCTATTTCTGCGCCGGCGCTGATCTGAAGGCGGTGGCGGCGGGCGATCCGAACAAGAGGCGGGAACTCGGCGGCCACGATTCGATTGCGCCGATGGGGCCAAGCCGGTTGCGGCTGTCGAAGCCGGTGATTGCCGCGGTCGAAGGCTTTGCGGTGGCCGGCGGCATGGAGCTCGCGCTATGGGCCGACATGCGCGTGGTTGCGGAAGACGCGACCTTCGGCATCTTCTGCCGCCGGTTTGGCGTGCCGTTGATCGATCTCGGCACCATTCGGCTACCGCGGCTGATCGGGCACTCGCAGGCGATCGACTTGATCCTCACCGGCCGGCCGGTCGGCGCGCAGGAGGCGCTGCGGATGGGCCTGGCCAATCGCGTCGTTGGCCGCGGCGAGGCAGCCGCCCAGGCGATTGCACTGGCACAGGAGATCGCGCGCTTCCCGCAAAAATGCCTGCGCGCCGATCGGCTGTCGGCGCTGCGGCAATGGGATCTTGCGGAGGAGGAAGCGATCGCCAACGAAATGCGCGGCGGGCTCGCGGTGATTGCGTCAGGAGAAACACTGTCGGGCGCGACGCGGTTTGCTTCCGGCGTGGGACGTCATGGCGCGTTTGCGAGTGACGCGAGCGATTAGAGGAGCCGTCGTCCCTGCGAACGCAGGGACGACGAGAGAGTTTGGGCTACACCCCGGCCATCATCACGTATTTGATCTCGACATATTCTTCCATGCCGTGATGCGAGCCTTCGCGCCCCAAGCCTGACTCCTTGACGCCGCCGAAGGGCGCGACTTCGGTGGTGATGAGGCCGGTGTTGACGCCGACCATGCCTGACTCCAGCGCTTCGGCGACGCGCCAGACGCGGCCGAGATCGCGGGAATAGAAGTAGGAGGCCAGGCCGAACGGCGAGGCGTTGCACATCGCGATCACGTCGGCTTCATCCTTGAAGCGGAATACCGGCGCCAGCGGCCCAAACGTTTCTTCATGCGCGACCAGCGCATCCGGCTTCACATTCGACAGCACCGTCGGCTCGAAGAAGCTGCCGCCGAGCGCATGGCGCTTGCCGCCGGTGACGATCTTCGCGCCGCCCTTCACCGCATTCTCGATGTGTTTCTCGACCTTGAGTACCGCGTCCATGTTGATCAGGGGACCCTGCACCACGCCCTGCTCCGTGCCGTCGCCGATCTTCATCGCCGCGACCTTCTTGGAAAGCTTCTCGACGAACGCGTCGTAGATCTTGTCCTGGGCGTAGAGGCGGTTGGCGCAGACACAGGTCTGGCCCATGTTGCGATACTTCGAGATCATCGCGCCCTCGACCGCGGCATCGATATCGGCATCATCGAACACCACAAACGGCGCGTTGCCGCCGAGCTCGAGGCCGAGCTTCTTCACGCCGACGGCGGCCTGCTGATAGAGGATCTTTCCGACTTCGGTCGAGCCGGTGAAGCCGACGAACCGCACCGCGGGATGCTCGCACAGCACCTTGCCGATCGCGGACGAATTGCCGGTGAGGATGTTGAACACGCCCTTCGGCACGCCGGCCTTTTCGGCGAGCGCGACCAGCGCCAGCGCGGTCAGCGGCGTTTCATTGGCGGGCTTGAGCACCACGGTGCAGCCGGCGGCGAGCGCCGGCGAG
Organism: Bradyrhizobium sp. AZCC 1719; assembly: GCF_036924525.1. NCBI lineage: Bacteria > Pseudomonadati > Pseudomonadota > Alphaproteobacteria > Hyphomicrobiales > Nitrobacteraceae > Bradyrhizobium > Bradyrhizobium sp. AZCC 1719. The sequence continues at coordinate 1,522,881 of NZ_JAZHRU010000001.1, forward strand.
ACTTTCCGGGTGATCATCGAACACGGGAAATTCCACGGCGTGATCGCGCCGCAGACGCCGATCGGCTGCTTGATCGCGAGTAGCCGCGCATCCGGCCGCTGGGTCGGAATGGTTTCGCCATAGACGCGGCGGGCTTCTTCGGCGAAGAATTCGACATAGGCGCCGCCGATATCGACTTCACCGAGCGCTTCCGCCAGCGGCTTGCCTTGTTCCGACGTGAGGATCAGCGCGAGATCCTCGCGGTTTGCCGCGATCAGCTCGAACCACTTTCGCAAAATGTTGGAGCGCTGTTTGGCGGTGAGCTTGGCCCAGGCGGGGAATGCACGCTCGGCGGCTTCGACGGCTTGCGTCGCTTCGGCCGTGCTGAACGCCGGGACTTTTGCGAGTTCGACACCGTTGACCGGATTGGTGACCGGGCGCGACGGCGTGCCGACCCAGGCGCCGTCGATGTAGCAGCGGTCGCGCAGCAGCGAGGAATCTTTCAGGCGGTCATGCAGCGAGGGCGTGGAGGTTTTTGAAGCGCGTGCGGCAACGGGCGGGTTCATGGCGTACTCCTCGGATTTTCTTGAAGGATTGGTCCGAGTATAGGCCCAAACCAGCGCCGATGCACCGGCGCCAGACGCGGGTCTGCTTCAAGCAATTTTGAGGGGGTTATTGGCCGTCATTCCGGGGCGATGCGAAGCATCGAACCCGGAATCTCGAGATTCCGGGTTCGCTTCGCGCCCCGGAATGACGATCCCTCACTCACGCCGCGCCGCTCATATAGGTCTCGCGGCGGCCGATCATGCGCTGCGCGGCCGCCTTGGCGTCGGCTTTGGTGGAGGTCGCGCAGGTCCGGTATTCGAGATCGGGCAATTTGGCCGTATCACGGCGGCCGAACCAGGATTTGGAGCCGACCGCAAGTTGCGCCAGCGCCTGGGCGACGTTGTCGACCGCCTCGAACGAGTACAGCGCGCCGGTACCGGCGTAGCGGACTTCGTAGATTCCGGGCGAGATCGGCGCCTCGATATTTTCGCCACGCCCGGGACGGGGATAGCGCTTCCATTCACTCCAAGTCGAAATCATTGCGTACCTGTGCACAGCCGAGAAATGACAAGCATTTTGGTTAATTTGACCCCAGCCAACGCGCTGGCGTTTGTGCTGGAAACTGAACGCCTTACTGAAAAAGATCGGCGAGGGGAATCGCAGGCCTAATCACGTTATCGTGGATGGTTAAACCGGTCACTGCCATTGCCCTGCGTCCCCGCAGAAAGCGGCGATGTGTTGCCGTTTTGTGCCGCCAGCCCGGCGCACCTGCTGCCCACCCTCCTTGCTTATCACGAGATCGCGACATCGGCGGCGGCGCCCGCCGAGCGCTTGCGGGATCACGCGGCCGGGAGGAAGATCGCGCCACTCCATAAAAACAAACGGGAGGTGCCCCATGCAAAGCAAAGCCGCGATCGATCAGGTTCTGCGTCAGAAATGCGAGGCGAAGGAAATTCCCGGCGTGGTCGCGATGGCGGCCACCAGCAAAGAGGTGATCTACCAGGGCGCGTTCGGCCAGCGCGACCTTTCCAAGGACGACGTCATGACCGCCGACAGCGTGTTCTGGATCGCCTCGATGACCAAGGCGATCACGACCGCGGCCGGCATGCAGCTCGTGGAGCAAGGCAAGCTCTCGCTCGACGAGCCGATCGGCAAGCTGCTGCCTGATTTGGCCAACCCGCAGGTGCTGGAAGGCTTTGACGCCAGCGGCGAGCCGAAGCTGCGTCCCGCCACGAAGCCGATCACGCTGCGCCAGCTCATGACCCATACGGCCGGTTTCTGCTACGAGATGTGGAACGGCGACATGGGGAAATACATGGAGAAGACCGGCACGCCCGGCGTCATCACCTGCCTGAACGCCGCGCTGAAGGCGCCGATCATGTCCGATCCCGGCACGCGCTGGGAATACGGCACCAATATCGATTTCGTCGGCAAGGCGGTGGAAGCCGTCAGCGGCAAGCGGCTCGATGTTTACCTGCACGATAACATGTTCACCCCGCTCGGCATGAACGACACCGCCTTCAAGATCACCGATGCGATGCGCCAGCGGCTGGTCGGCATGCATGCCCGCGGCCCGGATGGCTCGCTGGCGCCAATCCCGTTCGAACTCGAACAGGCGCCGGAATTTCACATGGGCGGCGGCGGCCTCTACGGCACCGCGGCCGACTACATCAAGTTCACCCAGATGATCCTCAACAAGGGCCGCGGCAACGGCAACGAGGTGCTGAAGCCCGAGACGGTCGCGCTGATGAGCCAGAACCACATCGGCGATCTCACGATGGGCAAGATGGTGACGGTGGCACCGATCTACACCAACGACGTCGATCTCTATCCCGATATCGTCAAGAAGTGGGGGCTCTCGTTCCTCATCAACACCGCTCCGACGGCCGAGGGGCGCAGCACCGGCAGCCTGGCCTGGGCCGGCCTCGCCAACACGTATTTCTGGATCGACCCGGCGCGCGACGTCAGCGGTGTGATCCTGATGCAGTTGTTGCCGTTCGCCGACGCCACGTGCCTGGAAGCCTTTGCGGGATTTGAGCGCGGGGTGTACGCCGGGCTCGATGCCGGCAGCGGCCAACGCGCGGCGTGAGTGCAAGAGGCGACGCGATCGCCTTTGCTCTTCGTGCGTCACAGCAAGCTCCCTCCGTTCCCTCTCCCCTTGCGGGAGAGGGTCAGGGAGAGGGGTAAGCCGCGAGCGCCGGTGTGTGTGGCTTACCCCTCTCTCCAACTCTCCCCCGCAAGGGGGGAGAGGACGCAGCGGAGTTCGTGGCGAGCATCTGGAAAATGAACAACGAGAGCGGCGACGCTTTCGCGTGTCGCACTCCCTCACCTCACCCACAGACGTCATGCCCCGCGCATGCGGGGCATCCAGTACGCTGCGGCCTATCGATTCAATCATCGCTGTCTCTGGATCGTCATGGCAATGACGGGAGGTAGCGACACGCCCACAGCCGTCATCCCCGCGAAGGCGGGGATCCAGTACGCCGCGGCTTCTCGGTTCAATTACCGCTGTCTCTGGGATACTGGGTCACCCGCCGGAGCCTGTCATCGGGCGCGCATTCGCGCGACCCGTTGGCGGGTGACGACAAGAGAGTGTGCGGCGCTGTCATTGTTCGTCAAACACACCTTCGCGATCTCGCGACATGAACTGCCCGAGGTTTGCATCTTCGTTCGCCCTCCCTAGGAACAGAGGGCGCAGGGAAGACCGGGTGCGCGCTGCACCCGCGGTCTCGTGTGCAATTGCGCAAAAAGAACGCGCACACGAGCATACAGGTCCAGCGGAGAGCATCCGGCCTTCCCTGCGCAATGGTTTTACGGCGTACTTCGCGCTCTCCCCGGTGTGCGAATTCCTTTAGCCACCGTCATCCGCGGATTGATGGATGGGGTCGGCCCGGTCGGGCCGGCACATCCTCCGCGGACTTGACACCAGCCACGGGTGCCAGGACCACACGACTTGGCCGTACGCGGCACGCCTTTACGCCAGAAGCTTCGACGGGCTTGGTACCTATCCGCCGAGATCTAGCGAGAGGCGCTTTCAGCATCGGTCGTCTGCGTGCCGTCCCTTCGCTCACGAACTCAAGAAGAGCCCGCCCTGCGACGACGTCTGCGCGCCCGACGCTGCCGCGTCCACCGCACCCCGCCCCGCGTTTAGTGACGATCGCGAAACGCCCCTCTTTGGTGGGACGGGATGGCGGAAGTTGTACGAGTGATTTGGGTCAATCGCGAAGCGAATTATTTTTGCGGGAGGGGCGGTTTTTGATTTGCGTTGTCGGGCAAATCAGTGCTGGGGCGATGCGGAGCTTCGCTACCGCTTCAGCATCGGAATTTGAACAAGTCGACTTTTACTTGCGCAAATTGCGGTACGGAGTCGGGCCCACGTTCTTATCAACCCCTCAGGCGTGACAGCTCTTATCGAGCATTCCCACAGGACTATGACACGCCAACCTTGGAGGTGAAGTTGCTGAATTGCACGGCTGTCGCGAACACAAGTGTCGGAGATCTTTGTTCTCCAGAATTCGGTGCGCGTAGCGGGGAGCTTCGAGAGATGGCACCCATGACCATGCCAGAAGCAGCCATTGACAAAGATTGCGACGTTGTACTTGCGGAGTACAAGATCGGGGGAACCAGGCAGCGTCCGCACATGAATTCTGAACCGGAAGCCCATCGCATGGAGCGCTGAACGGACAAGAAGCTCGGGCTTAGTATTGCGGCCGCGGATGCGGCTCATGTTAAGCTGGCGCTGAGCGGGTGTAAGGACGTCCATCTTACCTACGCTTGACGCCACGCTTGCGATTGGCGTCCACTTTAGCCATTGAGTCCCGAACCCGCTGACGTGAAGCGGCTTTGGAGTCCGGTTTCCAATTTTGCGCTTGCGTCAGAAAATCCTCGTCACCGATTTCAGACAGCCTCAACTCATCATCCATCTTAATCCGGATCGGCAGTGGGAAGCGAACCACTTGTCCGCTTACGATCCCCTGGCCGGGGCCAAAGCCGGGTATCATTCGCGCATCAGAGTCGGTCAAGTTTTCCATTACTCTACGCACAAACGTTTGATCGTTTGGGTTGACCACACGGAGAATTAGAAACGAATTGCACTGCGACACAATGGTTTCATCCAACCGGCTCGGACGCTGCGAGATTAACATTAGGCCGGTTCCGAACTTCCGCCCTTCAGTAATTATTCTGCGGATCACAGCGAGCGAAACCGCGTCGTCGGTCTTCTCTCGAGTTGATGGAATAAAGGTATGAGCTTCCTCAACAACGGTGAAAAACGGCGCTATTCTCTCGGAGAGAGAAGCGCGGCAATTAAAGAGTGTCTCTAACGTGATGGCGGCAATCGAACATTGCGTTAGCTGGTCGTATCCGCCGAGATACAAAATAGAGGTCTGTCCTGGATGAATGATCTTCTCCGGTTCGCTGAAAGGATTTGGTAGCGCTTCAAAGGAGAGATTCTTAAGCTTGGAACTCTTACGCATCATCTCGCTGCTTCTGCGCATTGCTGACAGCTTACCTTCAACGATCCTTAAGGACCGGAGGACTGCGTACATGGTAGGCTGTCTTGCGCCCCCACCGCTGTTGGATCTGGCTTCTACCTCATTTTGAGTGATCAGACGGCGGAAATACTCAAGTGCATACTCGCCTTCGTTCGCAGGCTTTCTTGCGAATAATCCGCGGATATAGTCGGCTTGAGCTTCGGTCAAACCGTTAGTCATTTGACCGATTAGTGTCTCAACCAACCCCTCTCCGGATTTCTGCATTAGCAGCTCAGGATAGAAGAGCTTTATGGTTGTGCCGGGACTTTCTTTTTGAAGCAGCTCACGACATTTCCAAAGGCCGATGTAGTCTCCATGCGGATCCAAAATGAGCAGCGGATACTTCTGCTTGATAAGTTCCCGAATAATGCGTCTTGCTGCAACAGTTTTTCCTCCGCCAGTCATTGCCAGGATTGCGAGATGACGTGCAATCAGCCGGGGGGCGGAAAGAGCAACATCAACATCGCCGCGGGCAATCAAAGTTCCAACCGGAATATTCTGCTCTTCTTGGCGATCTCCCAGAAGGAGCTGCCGCACCGCCTCAGCCGGCGGGTGATAAACGGTTGACGCGGGCTTTACTGGATAAGTTAAGGGAAAAATGTTCGACAAGTTATCGTCGGTTGTCGCGCCAAGAATCAACGCGGCCGCTTCAAGTTGATCCAATGTGCCGGAGAGCACGGTATCTTCCAGTGAGACGGATTGCGCAGCCAGTTCCTGGGCTGCCTCCGTGGGAAAAAATGGGTTGAATCTCCTAATATCGGTAATTCGCGCCCAAACATAGATGCGATCCTGATTGCCATAACTCCCATCGGGCACCTCCATGCCCAGGGCTACTATGTCGCCAACCCGTGCCTGAAAACGACGCAAAATGAATGTAAATTCTGCTATACCCGCATTACCGACGACCGTACCAACAGCGCGCCAGTCCGTCGGAACATCCTGATCCAAGGTTGGACTAATCTGATCCATCACTCCCCCTATCGCATTGCTCCGGGACGCAACAACCAATCGCGGCTTGTCCCGCATAGGATCCTTCTCAAATTATCAAACAGTTTGTCGTCGCCGAGGTCCAAAGCGCGACGCAATGCTTGAACGGCCGTGTGAGTGTTGATTGGACGGCTCATCCAGTTCGGAATCTTTGCAAACTTATCGACGATGTCCAGCCCAACTGGAAACGCATATTGCGGGAGAAGCATAGCGCAATGAATTATGAGTGCCGCCGTCTCTTCAAATCTTTCGGCATCTTTTTCAAACATCTCGATGCGAATGGGAGCGTTCCATTCGGTCGGCTGAACATAAGAAACGATCGGCTTCGGATATTGCCCAATAATATCGTGCCAAGCCTTCGGCGCGCGTCTCATTTCGTTCCGATCAATTGCTACGGGTCGAAGAACCTCGCCTGGTTCGAGCACACAGCGGAATAGAAGTGAGTCCGTAATCCTTTGCACGTCACCATCATCATCGTCTGCGGGGTCGACCGTGGTCCTGAACCATTCTTTCCAGACTGCAGGCGAAGTAGGAAGGAGAGCAGCAATCTCATCATCATGGAGGCTATTGAGAATTGCTTTGATCACACTTGAGGTCGTGCTTTCACGCTCAATGACCCCGCAAACTACCGCCGATGATTGTTGCAATAGCTCTAGCTGACGCAGGTGCACGCTGACGAAATTAGCGTCGCGACCGACGCGGTTATTCTCGTTCGCAGGCAAGAGCTCCTTCAGAGCCATGGAAGAGAAATCCGGAAACCGATGAGCCACCCTTTCGTGCTTCATAACGTCGGTATACCGAGAAACCGGATTTACCAGCGCTCCGTGCTGGAAGACCCAACGAAAGTCAGGAAACTCCGATAATATCCTCACGCTCCCGGCCGCTTCGATTGAAATGCGTGCTGCGTCACGAAGAGCGCCAACGTCCGGAAAGCCCCCATCGTATACACTGCCGTTCTCGGCGGCGTATAATTCGGAAATTAGCAGCTTCAACGTCGTGAACGCCTCACGATCAGGCCCGCGCTGACCTGGTACGACGGAATAGCCACCGACCCGGCACGCGATCGGTGCTGATCCCAGGGAACTAAGATTAGCTAGTCCGCCATCAACGAAGCCGATGCGCGTTCCAGCGACCTTGGGCCAAAATGTCCCGTGGTCGCGACCGAGCTTTATGATACCCCCCGTCTCAAGCAAAACTTCTCTGAGTTGAGAAGCGAGCATCTCAACGTTCTGCATAAACTGTACTTGTGCAGGGGCCGACAGATCACTGGAAGCTCTGAACATCCTCTCCAAGATGCTCGGGCTCCGCAGCTTCTCTTTGATCGTGCGCTCACGTCGCGTTGCTTTTTTCTCATCACGCGGCATCGGCGCGATTGAGATTGAAATCTTCGACTTTTGCGCGGGGAGCCCGGGGACGGCAGCAGGAGCGTTCGGTGAAGGTGGGCGGGCCGTCAGCGCAACCAGTTCAGAAAAGATTGCATCTGAAGAATCAATAGTCGCAACACTGCGGTTCAAACGCGCCGTTAGCAGAGTACCCAGCCTCGCATGTTTGCCAGCGTCTGTAGCACGAGCAACGAACGTAAGCGAAATCGGAAAACTGCCATCATTTCCCTTGACGGAGCGGATAATGGCGAAATCTGCGCTATCAATCTGCGCGTAAAGCCTGCCTGCGAGCCGTTGCCCTCCCAAACGCCAGTTCTTGTGTATCTTGGCGAAACTACGTTTCGAACGCTCCTGAACAGAATCAAAAACTGTTAGGCAATCGAGCGCATCACCGCCACTTTCATACAGATCGCGGCTTAACAACTGTTGCGCAGCGGGGGCATTAATATTCAGGGCTCTTTGCTTGCTGCTTGCGGCGGCTCTGTGCGCAGCGAAAATCCCAAGGTCGGAATCCGTCAGTGACCTAACAATCAGGAGCTCCGCTGCGTCGGCCACTATCCCACCGCCTCTTTGACATCGATCCGCGATCCAGGCTCTTCCATCGAAACGCCCGCGTACATTTTCCTGATGAGAGTTTCCGCGAGACGCTGCGCAAGCAATGGCGGCACCGCATTGCCTATCTGCTTGAATGCAGGATTCATTGTTCCAGAAAAAACGAATCCATCGGGAAAGGATTGCAACCGCGCCGCCTCACGAACGGAAATCGTCCGCGCTTGGTCGCTGTCGTAATGTATGTGGCTGTAACTATCCTTCCCAAGGTGCGCCATAAGCGTGCGCGCCGGCCAATCCTCTTCCATCTTACGCCATTTGTTCGGAAACTTGTTCGGATCGTATGGCGGCACAATGCCGTCGCGCAATCTGCGCCAAGCCGCGGTGCCTGCTTCTGGCGCCACACTTTGCTTCCGTAGTTGTGCGAGCCTCTCTTCAAACATCTTCTCAGCGCAGGCGTAAGCTTGGGGGTACTGATCTCCCGGCTGAAGGCGTGAAAATAACTCGTAGTCTCGAGGCAGATAGCGGATCACATGATCATATAGCGAGGGTTTTGCTTGAAAGGCCGGCCAAGAACGCATTAACGCAGCGTATTGGCTTATTGAACGTGGGCGTGTGAACGCAATCGGAACGTTAAGCCGCCGTGCACCGCGGGTAAGCGATCCGTCACTCAGGAGCTTGCGGGCGTAGATTGTCGGGAGATCGCCGATAGCTTGCTTGGCCGTCACTGCCGGCTGAAGCGCCTTATCCGCTTCAGGTGGAGCGACGTAGTGTCCGTTATCGGCAAACAAATCTCTCGAAAGAAGTTTCAGCGCAACAGCACGAGACCCCTCATAGCCAGACGGAAGATCTACCCAATGCGTGGGTTCCGGAAAATCAACGATCTGCCGAAGTTCTTTGCGATATGCTATCAAAAACATTCGCTCGCGCATCTGCGGGACGCCGTAACGCGCGGCGTTGAGCAAGGTATAACCACAGCGATAACCGCGACTTTCCAGAACGTCGCTTATCTCTTCCGCAATGTTGTGCCCGCCGTGATTCAGAATGTCGGGCACATTTTCCATAAGGACCGCTAGCGGCGCGCACTCCTGTACGTACTCCAAGTACTCAATGTAAAGTCGCGCCCGAGGGTCGTGCCGGAATGCCTCCGGATGATCCGCTACCTCGCGGAGCTTTGAGCGCCCTACGCGCGCGAACGCTTGGCAGGGAGGCCCACCAATCACGACGTCGAAGGCAAGGGACTGGTGACCCAGTTTGAGCGCCTTCGTAAGCTTAGCCGGCGGAGTCGCGGAAATATCTCGCGGCTCAGTATGCTCCTTTGCGCCAGCGTGAAAATTCAGACCGTGAGATCTTGCGGCGTCTGGATCACACTCGACGGCCGCTGCAATCTCGCAGCCAGCCGCATGAAATCCTAGCGACAGCCCGCCACATCCGGAGAAAAGATCTAAGACGCGGACTTTTGCCCCCGTCTGGAGTCTGGCCAGTTTCTGACGAATCGCTGAAGGTGTAGCCATCAAAGAAATAACTTCTTGGAGTCAATGCTGCTGCCGCCTGCGACTCACCAATAACACGCACAGGCGCATCGTACTACGACTGGTTGCGCCTGGGATATTGTTGATTCGAGTAATGAACAGGCTAGCGGGCTCTCCCGTCTTGGAGCAGCCTCCCCAAAGAGGGAGACCTTGGTCCTCAAGCCTGCAGGATCCAGATAAAGGCAATCCAGCGTAGACTCACCTGGCTTGAGGAAGCCGCCTACACCCCCAACCCGTTCTGTTCCGCCAATTCCTTCAGCGACACCTGCGGCCTCGCCCCGATGTGCTGAATCACCTCGGCTGCCGCCAGCGCCCCAAGCCGGCCGCACGTCTCGTGGCTCGCCTCGCGCACCAGGCCGAACAGGAAGCCGGCGGCGAACAGGTCGCCGGCGCCGGTGGTGTCGACGAGCTTTTCGATCGGGAACGCGGGCGCCGCGACAACGCCATCGGACGACACCACGACGCAGCCCTTCTCGCTGCGGGTGACGACGGCGAGTTTTGTGTCCGCGCGGAGCTGCTTCAGCGCGCCCTCGAAATCCGAGGTCTGGTACAGCGAGTGCAGCTCGGCCTCGTTGGCGAAGACGAGGTCGACGGTGCGTTTGCGCATCAGATCGAGAAACTCGTCACGGTAGCGATCGACGCAGAAGGAGTCCGACAGCGTGAGCGCCACCTGTCGGCCGGCACCATGGGCGATGCCCGCGGCCTTGACGAAGGCTTCCTTGGCGTTCTGGGGGTCCCAGAGATAGCCTTCGAGATAGACGATGCGCGATGCCGCAATCTGCGCCTCGTCGATGTCGGCCGGCCTCAGGTCCTGCGCCGCGCCGAGATAGGTGTTCATGGTGCGCTCGCCGTCCGGCGTCACCAGAATGTAGGAGCAGCCGGTGGCCGGGCCGTCGGAGGCGGCCCTGGTTTCGAAGGCTACGCCCGCGGCGCGGATGTCATGGGTGTAGAGGCCGCCGATCTGGTCGCTCTTGACCTTGCCGACGTAAGCGGCGCGGGCGCCGAGATTGGCGATGCCGACGATGGTGTTGGCGGCCGATCCGCCCGACACCTCCGTCGCCGGGCCCATGTCGCGGTAGATCGACGCGGCGCGGGCCTCGTCGATCAGCGCCATGCCGCCTTTGGTCATGCCGTGATCGGCCAGGAATTTTTCGTCAGTTTGCGCGAAGACGTCGAAAATCGCATTGCCGATAGCGAGAACGTCGTATTTTGCGTCAGTCATTCATCCGTCCTGCTTCACGGCTGTTTGCGATGAGGTTCGGGCTACCACGGCAAGGCCCGCGGCAGCAAGGTTGCCTGTTCCTCATCCTGAGGAGCGGCGCTCGCGCCGCGTCTCGAAGGATGTAGGGCCGTCTGTGGCCGCATCCTTCGAGACGCGGCGGAGCCTGTCATCGGGCGCGCGTTCGCGCGACCCGTTGGCGCTCCTCAGGATGAGGGGATAGATCGCACCGAGACGCGCTCCTCAGGATGAGGGTCTGCTGGCAGCAAGCCAGGCTGCTGCTATAAGCCCCCTCAATGATCCGCTCCTTTCTCACAGTCTCCTCGGGAACGCTGGCCTCGCGGCTGCTCGGATTCGTGCGCGATTCCGCGCTGGCGGCGCTGCTGGGCGCGGGCGCGGTGGCGGATGCGTTTCTGGCGGCGTTTCAGCTCGTCAATGTGGTGCGAAGGCTGCTGACCGAGGGCGGGCTGAACGCCGCGCTGGTGCCGGCATGGCTGCGCGTCCGAGAGACCGGCGGCGTTGCGGCTGCGGCGGCTTATGCGGGCCGCGTGCTCGGCACGATCACGGCTGGGTTGATCGTTGCCACGGCATTGCTGGCGCTCGTTATGCCGCTCGTCATCACCGTGCTGGCGCCGGGATTTGCCGGCCGCGAGACGCTGCAGCTCGCGACAGACAATGCGCGGCTGATGCTGCCGTACCTCGCCTTTGCCGGTCCGGTGACGGTGATGATGGCGCTATTGAATGCACAGGGGCGATTTGCGCTGACCGCGTTCTCGCCGCTGCTGTTCAACATCGCGCTGATCGCGGTGATGGTAGCGCTGCTGGTCGTGCAGCCGGATGCCACGCGGGCCGCGCAGATCGTCGCCGCAACCGTCGGCATCGCCGGGCTGTTGCAACTCTCCGTGCTGGTGCTGCGCCGTGGCGAAAACGTCGCGACACCCGTTGCGACCCCCTTGCGCGTCTCGTTCGACAAGGAGATCCGCGGCTTTCTCGGCAAGGCGGTGCCGGGCATGATGGCATCGAGCGCGCCGCAATTGCTTGTCGTGGCCGGCGCGATCATCGCGTCCTCGTCGCCGTCGGCGGTGTCGTGGCTCTATTTCGCCAACCGGCTGGTCGAACTGCCGCTCGGCATTGTCGGCGTCGCGATGGGCACGGTATTGATCCCGGAACTGACGCGCGCGGTGCGGGCCGAGGACCGTGCTGCCGTTGCTCACGCCGAATCCCGCGGCCTCGAACTCGCGGTTGGCCTCGCGCTGCCCGCAACGCTCGGCCTGATCGTGTTAGCTGCGCCGATCGTGCGGCTGTTGTTCGAGCATGGCGCGTTCACCGCCGATGACACCAAAGCCACCGCCCGCGCGCTGATCTGGCTGACGCTGGCATTGCCGGCGCATGTGCTGGTCAAGGCGCTGTCGCCGGCGTTCTTCGCGCGCGAGGATACGATGACGCCGCTGACCGCCGCGCTGAAAGGCGTGGTGCTGGCGATCGCTTCTGCCTTCCTGCTCAGCCATTGGTACGGCGCAGACGGCATCGCGGCGGCCATTGCTGTCGGCGCCTGGAGCATGGCGTTCAGCCTGATCCGCCGCGGCGCGAAAGCCTTCGGGTTTTCGATCGACACGGAAGCAAAACGACGGCTGCCGCGCATCGCGCTATCCGCACTCGCCATGGGCGCGTTGCTGTGGCTTGCGACGCGGTCGCTGCCTTCCCTCACCTCGGGCGCGCACGGCCTTGTGCAGGCCATCCTGCTGCTGGTCGTGATCTCGGCAGGAATTGCGATTTACGGCCTGCTCTTAAGGGTTTTCGGCGTCATCGGCTGGCGCGACGCGGTTAACGCCTTGAGTCATGGTCGCTCCAACCCCTCATCCTGAGGAGCCGCCAACGGGTCGCGCGAACGCGCGCCCGATGACAGGCTCCGCGGCGTCTCGAAGGATGAAGGCCCGTCTGTGGCCTCATGGTTCGAGACGCGCTTCGCGCTCCTCACCATGAGGGCTCGAACCGCCCCTTAACGGCTTGCACGGACACTGCCCGCGTGGCAAACGACGGCGCGAAACAGGCATCCGAGACAGGATCCTTGGGGAAGCTGACAATGGCTTTTGTTGAACGGGTTTTTTCGGGCGTCCAGCCGACGGGCAATCTGCATCTCGGCAATTATCTCGGCGCGATCGTCAACTTCGTGAAGATGCAGGAAACCCACAACTGCATCTATTGCGTCGTCGACATGCACGCGATCACGCAAGGCGTGGACGTCTGGGGCGGCCCGACGGAACTGGCCCGCAACACCCGCGAGGTCACCGCGGCCTTCATCGCCGCCGGGATCGATCCGAACAAGCACATCGTGTTCAACCAGAGCCAGGTCGCCGGCCACGCCGAGCTCGCCTGGATCTTCAACTGCGTGGCGCGGGTCGGCTGGCTCAGCCGCATGACGCAGTTCAAGGAGAAGGCCGGCAAGGACCGCGAGAACGCCTCCGTCGGGCTCTACGATTATCCGGTGCTGATGGCGGCGGACATTCTGCTGTACCGCGCCACCCATGTGCCTGTTGGCGAGGACCAGAAGCAGCATCTGGAGCTCTCGCGGGATATTGCGCAGAAGTTCAACAATGATTTCGGCGATTCGATTCGCGGCCACGGTTTCAACGACGGCGCGTTCTTTCCGCTGCCGGAGCCCTTTATCACCGGCCCGGCGACGCGGGTGATGTCGCTTCGCGACGGCACCAAGAAAATGTCGAAATCGGACGCCTCGGACAATTCGCGCATCAACCTGACCGACGACGCGGATTTGATCGCGCAGAAGATCCGGAAAGCCAAGACCGATCCGGAACCGCTGCCGTCGGAGGAAAAGGGGCTGGAAAATCGCCCCGAGGCCGACAATCTCGTCGGCATCTATGCGGCGCTGGCCGAGCGCAGCAAATCCGATGTGCTGCAAGAGTTCCGGCGGCGGGCAGTTCTCCAGCTTCAAGAATGCGCTGGTGGAACTTTGCGTGGCAAAACTCGCGCCGATCGCCTCCGAGATGAAGCGGCTGGTGGCCGATCCCGGCCATGTCGACAAGATCCTGGTCGACGGCGCCGACCGCGCGCGCGTCCTCGCCGACGAAACCATGCGGGCGGCGCGGGACATCGTCGGTTTCATCCGAAAGAGCTAGAACTTTCACCCTCCCCTGGAGGGGGAGGGTCGACTCACATTGAGCGAAGCGAAATGTGAGACGGGGTGGGGTGATCTCTCCACTCGGGCACTGCTGGATGTGGAGAGACCGTCACCCCACCCCGTCACGCATCTCGCTTCGCTCGATCCGTGCCGACCCTCCCCCTCCAGGGGAGGGTAAGTTTCCATCACCGCGAGATTGAGGAACAGCGTCGCCGCTTGTCGAAAGCGGCTGCGCCGTGGCAGCATGCGGCGGTTTGGCGCAGCACCGGGACATGCATGACCACCCAGCGACGAAGCTACGAGACGGGTCACAAGCCGAAATGTCTTGTCATCGTTGACGACACCGCGGAATGGGACCGCGCGGTATATTACGCCAGCCGCTGGGCCGTGCGTGTCGGCGGCGGCGTGGTGATGCTGCGAATCATCGCGATCGAAGACCAGAACCAGCAATGGCTCGGCGTCGCCGACCTGATGCGCGCCGAGGCCGAGGACGCCGCCAATGAAGCGCTCGACCGCGCCTCCGGCCGCGCCAACGGCATCGCCGCGATCACGCCCGAACGGGTGATTCGCGAGGGCGATCCGACCACCCAGATCCTCGACGTGATCGACAAGGACGTCGATATTTCGATGCTGGTGCTGGCGGCCAATCCGGGTCCCGAGGGGCCGGGACCACTGATCAGCATGATGGCCCAGGCCGCCGGCTCGTTCCCGATTCCCGTCGTCATCGTCCCCGGCGATCTCAGCGATTCCGAGATCGACGGGCTGTCTTAGGGCTTGATCTGGTTAAAGAATTTCTGATTTCCGCCCTTGACCGTGCGCGCGGCGTCGCCATCTGCTATGGGAGACCCCACGCGCCGGCCTTGAACCGGCGACGCCGGAGAAAACCAATGTTCATTCAGACCGAAGCCACGCCCAATCCCGCCACCCTGAAATTCATACCTGGCCGCACCGTGCTCGACACCGGCACGATGGAATTTTCCAGCCGCGAAGCCGCCGCCCGTTCGCCGCTCGCCGAGCGACTATTCGGCGTATCAGGCGTCTCCGGCGTGTTCTACGGCTACGATTTCGTCACCGTGACCAAGGCGGACGGCGACTGGCAGCACCTCAAGCCCGCGATCCTCGGCGCCATCATGGAGCATTACATGTCCGGCGCGCCGCTGCTGGCGGACGGCACCGTCGGCAATGACGAGGCGGCGGACGAGGACGGCGAGTTCTTCAACGAGGCCGACGCCGACACGGTGGCGACCATCAAGGACCTGATCGAGACGCGGGTGCGCCCCGCGGTCGCCAATGACGGCGGCGACATCACCTTCCGCGGCTTCAAGGATGGCGTTGTCTATCTCAACATGAAGGGCTCCTGCGCCGGCTGTCCGTCCTCGACGGCGACGTTGCAGCACGGCATCCAGAATCTGTTGCGACATTTCGTGCCCGACGTGGTCGAAGTCCGCCCGATGTAAGGGATCTCGTAGGGTGGGCAAAGCCACCGGGTCGCGCGAATGCGCGCCCGATGACAGGCTCCGCGTGCCCACCACCCGCAGCACGACCAGTATGGTGGGCACGGCGCGAAGGGCGCCTTTGCCCACCCTGCGAACCACCAGCCGACGTTATGAGGAGCGAATGGCGAGTAGCGAGTGGCGAATAGAGACGGATATCGATAATCTATTCGCCACTCACCATTCGCTATTCGCCCCCTCATGCTGATCCTTTCCATCGATACCGCGCTCGATGCCTGCGCCGCGGCCGTGCTCGACACCAGCGCGGGCGGTTTGATTGCCCGGGAATCGCAGGCGATGAAGCGCGGTCATGCCGAGGCGCTGATGCCGCTGATCGCGCGCGTCATGAAGGCGTCCGGCGTTGCCTTTGCCGCGCTCGACCGCGTCGCCGCGACGACCGGTCCGGGCAGCTTCACCGGATTGCGCGTCGGCCTGTCCGCCGCCCGCGGCATTGCCCTCGCCGCCGGCAAGCCCGTGGTGGGCGTGACGACACTGACCGTGTTTGCCGCCCCCATCGTCAGCGAGAGCAGCGAACATCCCGTCATCGCCGCGATCGATGCGCGGCATGATCACGTCTATTTCCAGGTGCTCGGCGGCGACGGCAGTTCGCTGGTCAAGCCGAAGGTGGCGCCGATCGCCGAAGCGCTCGAGGCGGCGCGCTTCGGCGCGCCGCATCTGGTCGGCAATGCGGCGAAAATTCTGGCCGAGCGCTGGCCGGCCGATGCGCCGCCGCCTTTCAAAATCAATCAGCAGGCCGCGCCCGACATCGCCTGGGTGGCGTGGCTGGGCGCCGCGGTCAATCCCGAGAGCTCACCGGCACGGCCCTATTATCTGCGCGCCCCCGACGCCAAGCCGCCGAAAAATCCGTTATCCGACGCATCGCAGCCGCCGGCATCATGATGACATGGTTCACCGAATGGTGGGGCGGCGGCACTTCGGTGATCGAACCGGCCATTCCGCGCGATGCGCGACGTCTGGCGCAACTGCACGGCGCATCGTTTCACCGCGGCTGGGGCGAAGGCGAATTCGAGGTGATGCTGACCGAGCGCAACACGCTCGTTCACCGTCTCAGGCTCGGGCGCAAGATCATCGGCTTTGCAGTGTCGCGCATGGCGGCCGATGAGGCGGAGCTATTGTCAATCGCCATCGACGCGACTGAGCGTGGCCGCGGCCTGTCACGCAACCTGTTGCTGACGCACCTCGGCCATCTCGCCGGCCGCGGCGTGCGCAAGGTGTTCCTCGAGGTTGAAGAAAATAATCAGCCGGCGCGGCGGCTGTATGAATGGGCCGGCTTCGAGGTCGTCGGCCGCCGGGAACGCTACTATCAGCAGCCCGGCGGGGAGCAATTGAATGCACTTCTGATGCGACGTGACTTGTCGTAATATGCGCAGGGTGGCACAACAGCCCCGACGTGTTCTTCAAGGCCCCAAGGTCATGCCCGTACTGAAATCCCCGTCTGCGCAAAAAAATACCGGCATCGAGGCTCGCTGCGCCGCCACCGGCATGCGCATGACCGAACAGCGCCGGGTGATTGCGCGTGTGCTCGCGGAATCGGCCGACCATCCGGATGTCGAGGAGCTTTACCGGCGCTGTGTCGCGGTCGACGACAAGATCTCGATCTCGACGGTGTATCGCACCGTCAAGCTGTTCGAGGATGCCGGCATCATCGAGCGGCACGATTTCCGCGAGGGCCGCGCGCGCTACGAGCAGATGCCCGACAGCCACCACGATCATCTGATCAATCTGCGCGACGGCAAAGTGATCGAGTTCACCTCCGAGGAGATCGAGAAATTGCAGGCCGAGATCGCCCGCAAGCTCGGCTACAAACTGGTCGATCACCGGCTGGAGCTTTATTGCGTGCCGCTCGACGACGACAAATCCTGATCGCGTGCCAACTTGAACCCGAACTTCGATCTGGTCATCTTCGACTGCGACGGCGTGCTGGTCGACAGCGAAGTCATTTCATGCCGCGCGCATGCGGAGACACTGACGCGCCACGGCTATCCGATCACGGCAGAACAGGTTCTCGAACGGTTTCTCGGCGTGTCGGACCGCGAGGCGCGCCAAACCATCGAACGCGAGATCGACCGAAGACTGCCCGATGATTTCGAACAACAGGTGAAGGCGGCCACGCTGAAGTTCTACGAGGGCGATTTGCAGGCGATCGCCCATGTCGGCGAGGCGATTGGCGCGATCGGCCTGCCCAAATGCGTGGCTTCGAGCGGAACGCCGGAAAAGATTCGCCACGGCCTCACCTGCGCCGGCCTTTATGACCAGCTCGCTCCGCATATTTTCTCCGCTACGCAGGTCAGCCGCGGCAAACCTGCGCCCGACCTGTTTCTGTTTGCTGCCAAGCAGATGAATATCTCACCGGAACGCTGTGTCGTGATCGAGGATAGCGTTCCCGGCGTCACCGGCGGCCGCGCCGCTGGCATGACCGTGCTCGGTTTTCACGGCGGCAGCCATTGCCGCCCCGGCTATGGGGACAGGCTGCGCGATGCCGGCGCCATCGCTGTTTTCGACGACATGCGGCAATTGCCCGGGCTTCTTGAGAAGATCGGGGTTGAGGCAACACCGAACCAAGCTCTGTACTGAGAATCGGTCAATGTCCGCTTTGCTTCATAAAGCAGGATCTTCACCGACACCTTCGGTATGGAAGGAACCCCCGAATATCTGCGGACGTTTTCTCGTATCCCTCATTTCGAGCGAGAGACAACCTCAAGCAGGAGGTTCAGATGTCTACACGCATAGTGACCGCAACAGCATTCGCCCTTATCCTCGCGTCGCCAGCGTTTGCTGATTGTAACCAGGAACTGAAGGCGCTCGAGCCGAATATCGTTGCCGCGGGGACGGGCGCGAGCGAAACGGGAATGCCGGGGACCAAGCACCAGGAGGAGGTTCTGGCCGGTAAGCAAAAGAGCGCTGAGCCTGAAACCACCGGATCAACGGCAGCGGCCGTGCAGCCCACTTCACCGCATCAGGAACAAGTCACGAGCAAGAGCAGCACCCAGAAGAGCGCCGAGCAAGCCAACCAACTGATGGCCGAAGCCCGCAAGATGTCTGAGGCTGGCGACGAATCAGGGTGCATGAACAAAGCGGCAGAGCTCAAGGACGTCTTGGGAGTCAAGTGAGCGTCAGGTTGCCGGGTGCGCAAAACTGGCAATGACCTGGATCAGAGTGCGTTCACGCGCGTCCTAGACACGCGATGGCTTGCGGCGTGATGCGCTGCGACGCGTCCGGGACATGAGATACCTTGCCGCGAGCTAACCTTGCCGCGAGTTAACTGGGCGCCGGCGCCGCAGGTGATAATTTCAGATCGACCTGCGCGAGGGGAGCGGCGCATTCTGAAATTACCCGACATATTGAAGACGGCCTTGCCGCTCTCGCTCATCGTAGCGCTGGCTGCGCTTGCGCGAACCTGGCAACTTTCGCAGAACGATTTTGGAAGACAGTATTATGCCGCCGGCGTGCGCAGCATGCTCGGTAGCTGGCACAATTTCCTCTTCAACGCGTTCGACCCTGCCGGCTTTGTCTCCATCGACAAGCCGCCGGTGGCGATCTGGCTGCAGGTCGCCAGCGCCAAACTGTTCGGCTTTGGCGCGCTTTCGATTCTGCTCGCGCAAGTGATGGCGGGATTGGCCGCGGTCCTGATCGTTTACGTTCTGGTGCAGAAATATTGGGGCAGGACGGCCGGAGCCGTGGCCGCGCTGGCGCTCGCGCTCAGCCCGGTCAATGTTGCAGTCGACCGCTCCAACAATACCGAGAGCTGTCTCATCCTGGTGCTGCTCGCCGGCGCATGGCTCGCAATGCGGGCCGCCGAAACCGGCCGGCTCGCGATGCTCTGCGCCGCGATGGCCGCGATCGGCATAGGCTTCAACGTGAAGATGGGAGCGGCGCTGGTGCTGGCGCCGGTCGTGGCGCTGACGTTCAGCCTCGCCCGGCCGACCGCGCCCATCACCTGGCATATCGGGCGACAGGCCGTCGCGGGCGTCGTGCTCGTTGCCGTCTCGCTATCTTGGGCGATCTTCTTCGATTTCGCGCCGGCGCGGGACCGGCCCTATGCGGGCAGCACCAAACACAATTCGATGCTGGAGCTCGCCTTGGTGCATAATGGCGCGGCCCGCTTCCTCGCGACGAGTTCGGCACCCCCCTCCCCCGCCGTCTCGGGCGAGACGGCGCCTGCAGGCGCGGAAGTCCGGTCGCAACCCGTTATGACGGATGACTCGCCAACCGGTCTTCTTCGCCTGTTCCGGCCGAAGCCGGCGACGCAATTTGCCTGGCTGCTTCCGCTTGCGCTCGCAGGCCTCGTTTTCGCCTGGTCGGATGCATCGGCTCCGGCCACGCCGGCATCACGCCGCATCGCCGCCGCTGTCTGGACCGGCTGGCTCGTGATGTACTGGATCGTGCTCAGCTTTGCGGGCGGATTGATCCACACCTACTATGTAGCCGTGCTCGGTCCACCGCTCGCGGTGTTTTCCGGCATCGCGGTCGCCGGGTTTTGGTCGAGGTGGAAGGCGGGCACACCAGCGCGGATATTCCTGCCGCCGATCGTCGTGGCCACGGCCGCGTGGCAGGCGTATCTCTGCGTGGCGCAGTCCGAAACGATCGGGTCTGATTGGCTCAGCCTGACATGGCTGACGGCGATCGGGGTCGCCACGATTTGCGCGGCCGTTCTCTACGTATTTCCGCTGCAGAACACATCATCAAAACTGTTCGCGGTCATAGCGATCGGCGCGCTGCTCGTTCCGCCGGCATTGACCGCCGCGAGCGTCGTTCTCAGGCGCCCGAACATAGCGGCGCCGGTTGCCAATATGAGCGCGCTGCTCGCACCGCCAGACACTGAACGCGCGGCATTCCGGACATCGCGGCTGGAAGCCTCCCGCCAGAAACTTAGCAGCTACCTGATCGCCAATCGCGAGGCCGCAAACTTTCTCGTCGCGGTTCCCAACGCAAACGTCGCCGCGCCGCTCATTATCTCGACAGGCCTGCCCGTCATGGCGATGGGCGGATATCTCGGCGACGATCCGATCCTGACGCCTTCAGATATCGAACGCCTGGTCTTGGACAGGCAACTGCGCTTCGTGATGCTGGGCGGATTTACCCTGGCGCCGGCAAAGCAGGCGGCGGCGCTCGAACCGATCGCTCGATGGGTGCGTGCCAACGGTCGCCTCGTCGATCCAAAGTTGTGGCGTCTGTCAGGGCCCTCGAGCAGCGCACCCTATCGCATCAACCTTGGCAACCAATGGGTGGAGGTTCCGCCGCCCGAACTGTACGATCTCTGGGGGAATGCGGACTAGCCCAGCCGGTCATTCCGGGATGGTCCGAAGGACCAGACCCTGAATCTCGAGATTCTCAGGTGCGCAACTGCGCACCATAGTTCGATGCTGCCGCATCGCCCCGGAATGACGTTGCGCCAGCGCTGGATTTTCAGCGGGTTAGCCTATAATTAAGCCCCAGCCGCCGCCAGGGCGCTATTTCCACCAACACCCAAGGTTCCATGAAGCCGCCGCGCAAGCTGCACATCAAGTCCTATGGCTGCCAGATGAACGTCTACGATGCGCAACGCATGGTGGATACGCTGGCGGGCGAGGGCTTTGTCGAGACTGAAAGCGCTGACGATGCGGATCTGGTGATCCTCAACACCTGCCATATCAGGGAAAGGGCGTCCGAAAAGGTCTACTCCGAACTCGGCCGGCTGCGCGTCGCCAAGGACGAGGCGGCACGCAACGGGCGCGAGATGCGCATTGCGGTTGCCGGCTGCGTCGCGCAAGCCGAGGGCGAAGAGATCATCCGCCGCGCGCCGACGGTTGACGTCGTGGTCGGGCCGCAAAGCTATCACCATTTGCCGCAGTTACTGGCGCGCGCGAAGAGCGAAGGCCGCGCGCTGGAAACCGAATTTCCCATCGAGGACAAATTCGGCTTTCTCCCCGCCCCCAAGCCGGATGCGATCCGCGCGCGCGGCATCTCCGCTTTCGTCACCGTGCAGGAAGGTTGCGACAAGTTCTGCACCTTCTGCGTGGTGCCCTATACGCGCGGCGCGGAAGTCTCGCGCCCGGTCGCAAAGATCGTCGACGACGTGAAGCGCCTGGCCGATAACGGCGTGCGCGAGATCACCCTGATCGGACAGAACGTCAATGCCTATCACGGCGAGGGCCCCGATGGCCGGACCTGGCCGCTCGGCAGACTGTTGCATCGCCTGGCGGAAATCGAGGGCGTCGTGCGGCTGCGCTATTCGACCAGCCATCCCCGCGACGTCGACGATTCGCTCATTGCAGCGCATCGCGATCTCGCAGGCCTGATGCCGTTCGTCCATCTTCCGGTGCAGTCCGGCTCCGACCGGATTCTTGCCGCCATGAACCGCCGGCATACCGCCGATGACTACCGCCGCGTCATCGACCGTTTTCGCTCGGCGCGCCAAGATATTGCATTTTCATCGGATTTTATCGTCGGTTTTCCGGGCGAAACCGAGGGAGAATTTGCCGCGACCCTCGCGCTTGTCACGCAAATCGGGTACGCTGCGGCGTATTCGTTCAAATATTCGCCGCGGCCCGGCACGCCGGCGGCGGACATGCGGGAGACGGTGTCAGCGGCTGAAATGGACGAGCGATTGGTGCGGCTCCAGGAATTGATCGACAGTCAGCAATCGGCCTTCAACAGGGCCATGATTGGCAACACCGTCGATGTGCTGTTCGAACGCGCGGCCCGCAATCCCGGCCAGATCGTCGGCCGCACTGCCTATCTTCAGCCCGCGCATGTGTTTGCCTCGCCCGACATTATCGGACAGGTGCTGCCGGTCAGGATCGAGAGCCTGGAGCGTTACAGCCTGCTCGGCGAACTCGCTGATACCTCAGCCATCCCATCGCCTGTTTCACACATGACCGATCCTTCTCCATTGACCGATTCTTCTCAAAAGATCATGGGAGCCTGAACCCTTGCCAAAAAGCGCATCGGATTCGTCTTCGCTCGCTCCCAGCCGCAAATTTGACCGCGACATGCAAATACCGCCCGAGACCCAGGTCGTTATCGATTTCGACGACAACCGCGCCGCTTCCGCCCTCGTCGGCCCTTACGGCCAGAACCTGGCGCTGGTCGAACGGCGGCTCGGCGTTGTGGTCGATTCCCGCGGCAACCACATCACGATCGCCGGCTCGCGTGACGGCTGCGACGCCGCACGGCGCGTGCTGGAGACGCTCTATTCGCAGGCCGTGCAGGGCCACGACCTCTCGCAGGGCGAAGTCGAAGGCGCGATCCGCGCCGTCCTCGCGCAGGGCTCGCTGTTCGAGTTCGACGCCAAGACCGCAAAGCCCTCGTTCGAGACCATCAACCTGCGCAAGCGTCCGGTGCGCGCGCGCACCGCGGCGCAGGATTCCTACATCCGCGCCCTGAAACGCCACGAGCTGGTGTTCGGCATCGGCCCGGCCGGCACCGGCAAGACCTGGCTTGCGGTGGCGCATGCCGCGCAATTGTTCGAACGCAAGGAAGTCGATCGCATCATCCTGTCGCGGCCTGCGGTCGAGGCCGGCGAGCGGCTCGGCTTCCTGCCTGGAGACTTGCGCGAAAAGGTCGATCCTTACTTGAGGCCGATCTACGACGCGCTGTACGACCTGATGGACGCGCGAGTGGTGGAACGTGCATTGCAGGGCGGAGAAATCGAGATCGCGCCGCTGGCCTTCATGCGCGGCCGCACCCTGACCAATGCCGTGATCATCCTCGACGAAGCGCAGAACACCACGTCGATGCAGATGAAGATGTTCCTGACCCGGCTCGGCGAGAACAGCCGCATGATCGTCACCGGCGATCCATCGCAGGTCGACCTGCCGAACGGACAAGCTTCCGGGCTTGCCGAAGCCTGCAAGCTGCTCGACAACGTCGAAGGCATTGCGCAGGTGAAATTCACCGCGGAAGACGTCATCCGCCATGAACTGGTGGCGCGGATCGTCGCCGCCTATGAGGGATTGCCGCAGAAACCGGCAACCGGAAAATCTTGACCGCAAACTCTTCGCGCCCGGACCTGCCGCCGGCAGGCCGGGGCCGCAACCCCAACATTGCAATGCAAACCGCTGGAACGCTCGTGTCGTCCGTCCTTCCCCTCACCGAAGTTCTCGCCGTCGCCGATTGCTGGCAGGCCGAGCCGGAGGCCGAGGCGGTGATCCATCGCGCCATCAATGCGGCGGCCGAAATTGCCGATGCCGACGTCGGCGATACGGAACTTGCGGTCATGCTGACCGACGATGCCGGAATCCGCACGCTGAACAGCAACTGGCGCGGCATCGACAAGCCCACCAACGTGCTGTCGTTTCCGGCGCTGCAGCCAGCCGCGGGCGCGCCTGCGGACGCGCCGCGTATGCTCGGCGATATCGCCATCGCCTATGAGACCACCCGGAAAGAGGCCGATGAGGAAGAAAAGCCGTTCGATCATCACCTCAGCCATCTTGCGGTTCACGGGTTCCTGCATTTGATCGGGTACGACCACGAGAAGGACGACGACGCCGAGGCCATGGAGGATCTCGAACGGGAGATTCTCGCGCAGCTCGGCATTCCCGACCCCTATGCGGACCGGGAGCGGATGGACTGAAATGCCGGACTCCGACCCGATACAGGACAACCCGCGCGACACGCGCAACTTGCCCGTGGTGGTGCAGGAAGGCGAAGTTATACGTCCGACCGCCGAGAGCTGGCTGATACGGGCGATCCGCACGCTGTTCGGTTGGAGGGCGGGATCGGTGCGCGCCGATCTTCAGGTGGTGCTCGATACTTCCACCCCTGACGATGCCGGCTTCTCCGCCATCGAGCGCACCATGCTGCGCAACATCCTCGGGCTCAACGAGCGGCGGATCGCCGACGTGATGGTGCATCGCGCCGATATCGTCGCGGTCAAGCGGGATATTCCGCTCGGCGAACTGATGGGCCTGTTCGAGAGCGCGGCGCATTCGCGGCTTGTGGTCTACGACGAAACCCTCGACGACCCCGAAGGCATCGTCCACATCCGTGACCTGCTGGCGTTCATGACCGCGAAGGCGCGCGTCGGCGATACCACCAAGCCCAAGCGCAAGAAGCCGTTCCCGGCGGGGCTCGACCTGCGCGCGGTCGACCTCGCAATGCCGCTGGCGGAGGCCAACATCATCCGCAAGCTCCTGTACGTGCCGCCGTCGATGCGGGCGATCGATTTGTTGGCGCAGATGCAGGCCTCGCGCATCCACCTGGCGCTGGTGGTGGACGAATATGGCGGCACCGACGGGCTGGTCTCGATCGAGGACATCGTCGAGCAGATCGTCGGCGAAATCGACGACGAGCACGACAGCGACGAGCCCCCATCGATCGTCCGCCAGGGAGATAACGCCTTCATCGCGGATGCCCGCGCCAGCCTCGAGGATGCGCGCAAGATGATCGGCGAGGAATTCGTGACCGGCGAGGGGAGCGAGGAAGTCGCCACCCTCGGCGGCTATCTGGTGTCCCAGGTCGGCCGGCTGCCCGTGCGCGGCGAGGTCATTGCCGGTCCGGGCAACTTCGAGATCGAGGTGCTCGATGCCGATCCGCGGCGGGTCAAGCGGCTGCGGATCGGGATTCGGAAAGAACGCCCCGCGCCGCGCTCGACGCGCGAGCGAAGCCGCCGCGAGGCCGCGCCCGACACCGGCACGGCGCCGACCAACGACAACACGCCGCCGGCTTCCGGCGATGGAGCCGGCCCGCAGTGATCTCAACCAGCAAATTCCGTGTCGCGGGACTTTCGATCATCCTGGCCTGGGGCTGGAAGCGCGCAGCGATTGCGCTCGTCGCCGGCGCCATGTCGGCACTTTCGATGGCGCCGTTCAACGCCTGGCCGGTGCTGTTTGTGACGTTTCCGGTCGTGGTCTGGCTGATCGACGGCGCGGCGGCCGGAAAATGGCGCGGGGTGCCGGCGGCGGCGATGGCGGGCTTCTGGTTCGGGCTCGGCTATTTCGTGCCCGGGCTCTACTGGATCGGCAACGCCTTCCTGGTTGACGCGCCGACCTTTGCCTGGCTGATGCCGTTCGCGGTGCTCGGCCTGCCGGCCTATCTCGCCTTGTTTCCGGCGCTCGGCTTCGCGCTGGCGCGACTGATCTGGACGCGGGATGCGTCGCGGGTTCTGGCGCTCGCGATCGGGCTGACGGTCAGCGAATGGCTGCGCGGCTATGTGCTATCGGGATTTCCCTGGAATGCCTTCGGCTACGCGCTGTCGGAGCCCTTGGCGCTGGCGCAGGCGGCGTCGCTGATCGGGCTGTGGGGCATGACCTTCCTCAGCGTTGCGATCTTTGCCAGCCCGGCAGCGCTGATCGACGGCTCATCGCGCGGCCGCAAGCCCTGGATCGCGCCGGTGGCGGCACTCTTGCTGCTCGCGGCGATGGGAATTTACGGCGCCGTACGGCTGTCGCTGCAGCCGACGGCCCTGACCAAGGTCAAGCTACGTATCATGCAGCCGAACCTGCAGCAGGACGTCAAATTCAACTATGGCGCCAAAGCGGAGGTGATGCAGAAATACCTTGCTCTGTCCGACCGCGCTTCAGGCCCGCAGTCCACCGGCGTGCGCGACGTGCAAATCCTGATCTGGCCGGAATCGGCTTTCCCGTTTTTCCTGACGCGCGAAGCCGACGCGATGGCACAGATCGCCGAGCTCCTGCCCAAGGGCACGGTGCTGATGACCGGCTCGGTGCGCGCTCCGGACACCCCGCCCGGCGTGCGCGTCTCCCGCGCCTATAATTCGATCTATGTGATCGACCACGACGGCGGCGTGCTGTCGGTCTACGACAAGCTGCATCTGGTGCCGTTCGGCGAGTATCTGCCGTTTCAAGAATGGATGGAGAAGCTCGGCTTCGTGCAGCTTACAAAAGTCCACGGCGGCTTCATTCCGGGCACGCGGCACCACCCGATGGAGATACCGAATGCGCCGCGCGCGCTACCGTTGATCTGTTATGAGGCGATTTTTCCCGGAAATGTTGCAACGCGTGACGACCGCCCCGGCTGGATCGTCAACCTGACCAATGACGGCTGGTTTGGAAATTCAACGGGCCCCTATCAGCACCTGCAGCAGGCGCGGCTACGTGCGATCGAAGAAGGTCTGCCGATGGTGCGCGCCGCCAACACCGGCATCTCGGCGGTAATCGATCCCTCGGGGCGAATTGTGGCACAGCTCGGCCTCGGCATCGAAGGCGTGCTGGATGCCAGCCTGCCGCTCGCGCTGTCGCCGACGGTTTATGCTCGCCTTGGAGATATCCCGGCGGCCGTGATTGTGGCCGCAGCCTTGTTGGTCGTCGTCAGACGCCGCGTTGCGAAGCACGCTGCCTGAGATTTGCACTGACCGAGTTGTCACTGGTTTACTAAAAACGCTGCGTGCGCGGCTCCACCAGTTGACAGAGAGCCTGCGATTCGCTTTCTGCGCTTGCAAGCCAAATACGACAACCAGTCACTTCCGTTGCTCAGATCGTCCGCAATTCTACCCGATCCTCCGAGCAGGATATGACGGTACCGGCGCGCCTGAGGCATAGATTTCCACTGCCTCATTCCGGCGCGCAATCCCTAGGAGTGATGCAGATGTCCACCAAAGCGCCCAATCCGGTCGACAAATATGTCGGCAGCCGCGTCCGGATGCGCCGCATCATGCTGGGCATGAGTCAGGAAAAGCTGGGCGAAGCGCTCGGCCTCACGTTCCAGCAGGTTCAGAAGTACGAAAAGGGCACCAACCGGGTCGGCGCCAGCCGCCTGCAGCAGATTTCCGAGATTTTGCAGGTGCCGGTGTCGTTTCTGTTCGATGGCGGGCCGAGCGGCATAGCGAATGCGGACGGGTTTGGCGACGGTGGCTCTCCGGCCTACGTGTCCGATTTCCTCGCGACGTCAGAGGGTCTGGCGCTGACGCGCGCGTTCACGCGCATCACCGATTCCAAAATGCGCCGCTCCATCGTCGAATTGGTCGAGCAGATCGCGTCGCGCGACGGCCCGGACCCGCGCTGATTTTTATCGCGCACCGGTTTGAGAATTTCGTATTCCGGAATATGCCGTCATTTCCCGCCTGCATTGGCGCGGGTTCACGATGTGCAATTGCGCATCGGGGCATGACGCCGTATCGGATACGACATGACGACAACCAATCCCTTCGATTCCGCACCGATCCTCGAGGGCATTCGCCGCTGGGTCGAAATCGAAAGCCCGACCGAAGCGCCCGAGCAGGTCAACAAGCTCGCCGACCTCGTCGCTGAAGGCTATCGCGGCCTGCCCGCGACGGTGGAGCGGATCGCCGGCCGCTCCGGCTGTGGCGATCATCTGGTGGCGCGCTCGGCATGGGGGCAGCGCGAACCGGGAATCCTGGTGCTGAGCCATCTCGATACGGTGCATCCGCTTGGCTTCATCGAGCGGCTGCCATTCCGGATCGAGGGTGACAGCGCATTCGGCCCGGGCATCTACGACATGAAGGGCGGCGCCTATCTCGCCTATCATGCGTTTCGGCAAATCTGCGCCGACAGTGCACGGCCGCCGCTCGGCATCACGCAGCTCTATGTCTCCGATGAAGAGATCGGCAGCCCGACCTCGCGCGCGCTGATCGAGGCCGAAGGCCGCAAGGCGAAATATGTGCTGGTCACCGAACCGGCGCGCGACGGTGGCAAGATCGTCACCGGACGCAAGGGCGTTGGTCGCTTCGAGGTCTTCATCAACGGCGTGCCCTCGCATGCCGGCACCCGGCCGGAGGATGGCCGCAGCGCCATCCGCGAACTCGGCAATGTCATTCAAACGCTGGAGGCGATGAACGATCTTGCACGCGGTATCACCGTCAATGTCGGTGTGGTCCGCGGCGGCACCAGGCCGAACGTAATCGCGGAAGAGGCCTATGCCGAGGTCGATTTGCGCGTGCCGACGATGGCCGATTCCGACGAGGTCGTTGCCAAAATCCTCAATCTGAAATCGCGCAGCGATGGCGTCACCGTGAAGGTGATCGGCGAATTGAACCGCCCGCCTTACGAAAAGAGCAATGCCGGCGCCGCGCTCTACGAGCATGCCAGGACGATCGCGGCGGAGATCGGCTTCGATCTGGTCGACACCTCGACCGGCGGCGGCTCCGACGGCAATTTCACCGCGCCGCATACCGCGACCCTCGACGGCCTTGGCGTCGACGGCCGGGGCGCGCATACCCACTACGAGCAGATGTACGTCTCCTCGATCGAGCCGAGGGCGCGGCTGCTGTTCCGACTGTACCAGACGCTGCGATGATATCCGCTACGAACGATACGGAAGATCGCAGCACCCCGCCCGATGACGGCGCGGCTACGCATGCGCGCGGCTCGTTCTTCGGGCGCCGCAAGGGCCACAAGCTCCGCATCCACCAGGCCGACCTGATCGACAAATTGCTGCCGCATCTCGCGCTCGACATTGCGACGCCTGCGCCGGAGCGGCTTACCGATCTGTTCGATGGCCGACCTACCGATGCCAGGCTCGAGATCGGGTTCGGCGGCGGCGAACATCTGATCGCGGAAGCGCAGGCGTATCCGAACATCGGGTTCATCGGCTGCGAACCGTATGTGAACGGCATGGCCAAGATCCTGACGCAGATCGAGGCGCACAACATCGGCAATATCAGGCTCTACGCCGGCGACGCCGCGGAATTGCTGGCCTGGCTGCCGCCGCGGTCGCTGACGCGGATCGACCTGATCCATCCCGATCCCTGGCCGAAGCGGCGGCACTGGAAGCGGCGCTTCGTGCAGGACGCAACGGTGAAGGCGATGGCGCGCATCCTCAAGGACGGCGGTGAATTCCGTTTCGTCAGCGACATTGACGATTACTGCGCCTGGACGCTGGCACATCTGATGCGCTCGCCGGATTTCGTCTGGACCGCCGAGCGCGCCGCCGACTGGCAGAAGCCCTGGGACGCCTACACCATGACGCGCTACGGCCGCAAAGCCGAGCGTGAGGGAAGAGTGGCGGCGTATCTGCGGTTTCGGCGGGTCGGCTAGCGGGGAACCTTTCTGAGCCTGGATGCTTGAGTCCACCCCATGCGGGGCGACGAACTGAGAGGCGGGAATGCTCCTGACGGGACTTGGCGCGCTCTTCGTTATCGGCGGGCTCCTGTATATGGCGCGCACCACCATTTGGCGGGGACCGCTTAGCGGTCGGGATTCTGCCAGACCGGTTCGCCAGACTTTGGAGCCGCCCCAGCGCAGCGTGCGATTCTTAGGGTTTGGCGCGAATTGGCCGGGCATCCTCCTTATGGCCCTCGGTGGAGCTTTGTTGGTGTCGGGGGCCAATTTTTAGCCCCCGATAACCAGAGCCGTATGTCAGCAATGAATGGCGCCGAAGGCGGCGACGCGGGTCAAATCGATTTGCCGTAGACACGAACTCGGCAACTCGATCCCCGGTTCTATTTCACCGTTACGCGCTAACGCTCGCGGCTCCACGGGAAGAGATTGGCCGGGAAATCCGCTGCGTAACGGTGTCCTTTCCGCAGGCGAGGCTGCTCCTGTGGAGGATTGGAATCCGGCTCCACCACCTTTCGGTACAGATGCCAGGTGGCATGACCGAGCAATGGCAAAGCAACAGCGAGTCCAACGAAGACCGGCAACGAACCGAGCACCAGCAGCGCCGCGACAATCAGTCCCCACCCGGCTATTTCAACCGGATTCTTCATCACGACCCGCAGCGAGGTCCGGATCGCGTCAATCGCAGTCGCATGGCGGTCGAGCATCAACGGAAACGACACAACACTAACGCACAGGGCCGCGACCGCGAACAGGAAGCCAACGCCGCAACCAACGATGATGAGCGACCATCCGTCCGGCGTCGTCAGCACGCGCGTTGCGAAATCGGGGATGCTCGCAGCCGGCGCGTGGCCGAAGATCGAGACGTAGATAGCGTTCGCTGCGCCGATCCAAGCCCCGAACAGAACGAGCAGGAGCACGCCGAGTTCGACCATGGCACCGAGAGCCGGAGCGCGCAGCACGGAAAGCGCATCCCATGCGCCGACTTCCTCGCCGCGCTCGCGGCGGCGGCTGAGCTCGTAGAGACCGATCGCGGCAAAAGGTCCAATCAAGGCAAACCCGGCCGCCAGCGGAAACAGTAGCGGCAGTACCGAATAGCCAAGGACCATCCTGAACAGAAAAATACCGAGGACGGGATAAATCACGCACAGGACAACCGCGTGACTTGGCATTGCACTGAAGTCTTCCCAGCCCAGGCGCAGCGCCTCGCCCAGGTCGGATAGTTTGATTTTGCGAACGGGATACGTGGCGGCGTCGCCGAATACGTGCCGTGCAACTCTTGAGATGTTGTCGGAATAGACAGTGGCCATGGACGCACCCTCCCGTGCTCACAGTTGCGGCGGTCGAAACGACGCGCCGCAACATGCGCGTCTCCGCCCTGGTGTGCGAGAGTCGCGGTCGAGCCGAGTACGGCAAACCCAAATGCATCGAAAGGAGCTTAGCCGGACGAAACTTGTCGCGACCTCGCCGACAGCTTAGCGCCATAGCGTCCCGACAGTGCTCACGGTTCGGTGAACTGTGCACGTTCACGGTCATTTGGTGCATTGCGTCATCTCAGACGAATTGTGCTGACTGATGCTCGCCAGCTTGCTGGCATCCGCGCAGACGCTGAAGTGATCTATTGACGCCAGCCCCGACGCGTACCATCCTCACTACTGACGCCCCAGACTTGATGGTAATCGGTCGTAACGTGTGCCCGGCGCCACGTTTGGATGTCGCGACCGGTCAAAGTGGGCGAGGCAAGACACACTGCGATGGCGCACGTGAAGTCGGCCATCCAGACGGTGTGAGCTCCGCCCTCCGATTTGTCTCCGTTGCCTTAGGTGGCAAGGAGGACTGAGGGATGATTGTCGCTATCATACTGCTTTTGGTCGCAGTCGGCTCGGTGCTGTTTCACATCTACAGCCCGTGGTGGTGGACGCCGATCGCCACTAACTGGCGCTACATTGACGACACCATCAACATAACCTTCTGGATCACTGGGGCGGTTTTCTTCGCGGTCATCGCTTTCATGGCCTATTGCGTCTTCCGCTTTCATCACAAGGAAGGAAGACAGGCACACTACAATCCGGAGAACAAGAAGCTCGAGTGGTGGCTCAGCATCGGGACGGCAATCGGCGTCGGAGCCATGCTGGCGCCTGGCCTGTTCGTCTGGCACCAGTTCGTCACGGTTCCGGCGAACGCTACCGAGATCGAGGTCATGGGCCAACAGTGGCAATGGGCCTTCCGCCTGCCGGGGAAGGATGGCCGGATGGGCACGACCGATGTCCGCCACATCAGTCCCGAGAACCCTATGGGCCTGAATCGCGACGACCCGCACGGGCAAGACGACGTCGTGATCGAAAGTGGCGAGATGCACCTCCCGGTCGGAAAGCCGATCAAGGTTTTGCTCCGCTCAGTCGACGTCCTGCACGATTTCTATGTGCCCGAATTCCGGGCCAAGATGGATATGGTGCCCGGCATGGTCACCTATTTCTGGATGACTCCGATCCGAACCGGAACGTTTGACGTGCTGTGCGCCGAGTTGTGCGGCGCAGCGCATGCACAGATGCGGGCCAAGGTCATCGTCGAGGAAGAAAGCGAATATCACGCCTGGCTGGAGCAACAGAAGACGTTTGCGGAATTGTCAGGCCGAAGCGCCGTTACGAAGGCGACATACAGATCAGGCGGCAAGTAGGTGCCGCTGCGAAGATAGATCGGGCGCGTGAGACCGAGTCCTCACCCCCGACGGAAACGACCGAGGAGGTATTTCTATGGTCGATGTTCCATATGAAGCAACCGTCGACGTTCCGCCTGCCGAAGTGGCAGAGGTTGAACTCTATCACCCCAAAAGCTGGTGGACACAGTACGTCTTTTCGCAGGACGCCAAAGTCATCGCCATCCAATACTCGCTGACGGCGACGGCAATCGGTCTGGTGGCGCTGGTGCTGTCGTGGCTGATGCGCCTGCAACTGGGGTTTCCGGGCACATTTTCCTTCATCGATGCGAGCCAGTACCTCCAGTTCATCACCATGCACGGCATGATCATGGTGATCTACCTGCTTACAGCCTTGTTCCTGGGAGGCTTTGGCAACTACCTGATCCCGCTGATGGTCGGCGCCCGGGACATGGTTTTCCCCTATGTGAACATGCTGAGCTACTGGGTCTACCTGCTCGCCGTCATCGTGCTGGCTTCGACCTTCTTCGTACCCGGCGGGCCCACCGGCGCCGGCTGGACGCTATACCCGCCGCAGGCGATTCTGTCCGGCACCCCCGGGCAGGATTGGGGCATCATTCTCATGCTGTCCTCACTGATCCTGTTCATCATCGGCTTCACGATGGGCGGGCTGAACTACGTGGTGACGGTGCTGCAGGCGCGCACCCGCGGCATGACGCTGATGCGGCTGCCCTTGACAGTATGGGGCATCTTCACGGCCACCATCATGGCGCTATTGGCCTTCCCGGCGCTGTTCGTCGCCTCCGTCATGATGCTGTTCGACCGTCTCCTCGGAACCAGCTTCTTCATGCCCGCACTCGTCGAGATGGGGCAGCAGATGAAGTATGGCGGCGGCAGCCCGATCCTGTTCCAGCACCTGTTCTGGTTCTTTGGACATCCCGAAGTCTATATCGTCGCCCTGCCCGCCTTCGGCATCGTTTCCGATCTGATCAGCACGCATGCGCGAAAGAACATCTTCGGCTATCGCATGATGGTTTGGGCCATTGTGGCGATCGGCGCGCTCAGCTTTATAGTGTGGGCGCACCACATGTATGTGAGCGGCATGCACCCGCACTTCGGGTTCTTCTTCGCTACGACGACGCTCATCATCGCCATCCCCACCGCCATCAAAGTCTACAACTGGGTGCTAACCCTGTGGCGCGGCGACATTCATCTCACGGTGCCGATGCTGTTCGCGCTCGGCTTTATCATAACATTCGTGAACGGCGGGCTCACCGGCCTCTTTCTCGGCAACGTCGTCGTGGATGTGCCGCTTTCGGATACCATGTTCGTTGTCGCGCATTTCCACATGGTGATGGGCGTGGCGCCCATCATGGTCGTGCTGGGAGCAATCTATCATTGGTACCCCAAGGTCACCGGGCGGATGCTGGATGACTGGATGGGCAAGTTCCATTTCTGGGTCACGTTCCTCGGTGCCTACCTGATCTTCTTCCCTATGCACTATCTTGGACTGCTCGGGGTGCCGCGCCGGTATCACGACATCGGCGAAGCGGCGTTCATCACCCCATCGGTGCATACGCTGAACGCCTTCATGAGCGTGGTGGCGCTGATCGTGGGCCTCGCCCAGATGGTGTTCCTGTTCAACCTGGTCTGGAGCTATTTCAAGGGCAGGCCTTCCGGCGGCAATCCGTGGCGGGCAACAACACTGGAATGGCAGACGCCGGAGACGCCGCCCGGACACGGCAACTGGGGCAAGGAGCTCCCGGTGGTCTATCGCTGGGCGTATGATTACAGCGTGCCAGGCGCCAAGGAAGATTTCATTCCGCAGAACCAGCCGCCCGCGACACGGGCCGTTCAGGAAGCTGCGCCATGAGCGCCATCATCCTGTTCATGGCTGTGATAGCGGTCATCATTGGATGGTGGCTGTCGCGGCAACGGCTGACAGCCAAACCCTGGCTGGAAGAAGGTTCGATCGATCACTTCCCGGGCACGGGAGCAATGACCCTGCCGGCAGCGAAGATCGGACTGGGGGTATTTCTCGCGGTCGCCAGTTCGTTGTTCGCACTTTTCATGAGCGCTTATTCCATGCGCATGAACATGGTGGACTGGCGGGCTCTGCCCGTGCCGGGGCTGCTGTGGTTCAACACCGGCGTCCTGGTCGTGAGCAGCGTCGCGCTGCAATGGGCATACGTGGCCGCGCACCGGAACAGCATGGACGGTGTAATCATCGGCCTGTGCGCAGGGGGAGCGTCTGCCGTAACATTCCTGGTTGGGCAACTGCTGGCGTGGCAACAGCTTAGGGCCGCGGGCTATTTCATCGCGTCCAATCCAGCCAATTCCTTCTTCTACATGATCACCGCGGCGCACGGGTTGCATCTGATGGGCGGTCTGGTGGCCCTGGGCAGAACGACTGCCAAGGTGTGGCGCGGCGCTGAGATGCCCCAAGTGCGCCTGAGTGTGGAGCTCTGCACGATCTACTGGCATTTCCTGCTGTTGGTCTGGCTGGTCTTGCTTGGCCTGTTGACGGGCTGGACGGACGATTTCGTCGACATCTGTCGCCGGCTGCTCAGCTAGGGAGAGACCAGATGGCAGAGACGGTGCTGACAAACTCTGGAAAATCGCCTGCGCAGACTGCCGGCTTGAAGGGTGTCGCCGCCGACTGGTCCTCGGATCAGCGCGCGTTCAAGAACGTGTCCTGGGGGAAGGCCATGATGTGGATCTTCCTCCTGAGCGACACCTTCATCTTCAGTTGCTTCCTGCTCTCGTACATGACGGCGCGAATGTCCACGACCGTGCCGTGGCCCAATCCGAGTGAGGTGTTCGCTCTCGAGATTGGGGGGCATCACATCCCGCTCATCCTGATCGCCATCATGACCTTCGTCCTGATCAGCAGCAGCGGGACGATGGCGATGGCCGTTAATTTCGGCTACCGCCGCGATCGCGTCAAAACCGCAGTCCTGATGCTGGTTACGGCAGCACTTGGCGCAACGTTCGTCGGGATGCAGGCCTTCGAGTGGACCAAGCTGATCATGGAGGGAGTGCGGCCGTGGGAGAACCCCTGGGGTGCGGCGCAGTTCGGCTCCAGCTTTTTCATGATCACAGGCTTCCACGGAACGCACGTGACCTTCGGCGTGATTTTCCTGATCGCTATCGCGCGAAAGGTCTGGCGCGGAGATTTTGATCACGGACGACGCGGATTCTTCACGAGCCGGAAGGGAAACTACGAAATCGTCGAAATAATGGGCCTGTACTGGCACTTCGTCGATCTCGTGTGGGTATTCATCTTTGCCTTTTTCTATCTTTGGTGAGGTCAACGCATGACAAACGTGGCGGTAGATTTGGGGACCCGACAACCTTCGCTGCACACTCACACGCATGAGGCAGTCGCAGTCGCTGCTGGAGCCGCGCACGCAGAGGGCCAGCAGCACCCGATCAAGCTCTATCTCGTGGTCTGGGGATGGTTGTTTGTCCTCAGCGCCTGCTCCTATCTCGTCGACTACTTTGGCCTTCAGGGTTATCTCAGATGGTCGCTGATCCTGCTGTTCATGATGTTGAAGGCGGGCCTGATCGTCGCCGTCTTCATGCATATGGCCTGGGAGCGGCTGGCTCTGGTCTACGCTATCCTGCTGCCGCCGGTGCTGGTGCTGGTGTTCGTGGCCATCATGGTGTTCGAATCCGACTACACGCACTTCATCCGGGTCCTGTTCTTCGCATCACCGACGTAGTTATTTTTGCTTCGCGCGGAGGTGCTTCAAGGCGTCGCCAGTTCGCTTGCAACAGGGGGGCATCAGTCTCATGCAAATCAATCGTTCAATTCTCCTTCGCGGGAGGTATGCCAACGTCGGGGACTATGTCGCGCTGACAAAGCCGCGCGTTATGTCGCTGGTCGTATTTACGGCACTCGTCGGCCTCATGGTCGCGCCAGGCGACATCGATCCATTCGCCGGTATGGCTGCCCTTCTTTGCATAGCTGCCGGAGCTGGCGCTGCAGGTGCTCTCAATATGTGGTACGACGCCGACATCGATGCGGTGATGGCGCGCACCGCCATGCGTCCAATTCCTGGCGGCCGTGTATCTCGCTCGGAAGCATTGGTTTTCGGGCTGATGCTCGGCGTGTGCGCCGTTCTGGCTCTCGGCACTTTGCTGAACTTGGCCGCGGCTGCGCTGCTTGCGTTCACAATTTTCTTTTATGTCGTCGTCTACACGATGTGGCTCAAGCGCCGAACACCGCAGAACATCGTCATTGGCGGTGCTGCTGGCGCGCTGCCTCCAGTGATCGGCTGGGTTGCTGCCGCCGGAGGTGCCGGGATTGAGCCGCTGATCCTGTTCCTGATCATCTTCCTTTGGACGCCACCCCACTTCTGGGCACTGTCGCTCAATCTTGCCGGAGAATATACTAGGGCCGGCGTGCCGATGCTGCCGGTCGTAGCCGGCGAAGCCGAAACAAAACGCCAGATTCTTCTCTACAGCGTTTTTCTCGCTCTGATCTCATTGCTACCTTGGGCGCTGGGGTTCGCCGGAGCGATCTATGGCGCGGCTGCGGCGATCCTTGGGGCGATCATGGTTTTTCTTTCATGGCAAGTACATCGGAGCGACGATAAGCAACGGCGGCCTGCTCGTCGCCTGTTTGCGTTTTCGATACTCTATCTGGTTCTTCTGTTCGGCGTGCTGCTGATGAATGCGACACCCTACGCTCAGCCCCGCTAGAACGAAGCCCGCGCAATAACGCCGGCAGCCGGCGAGACCGTTACCGCGTCTTCCAGAACTCGACGACGCGCTGGGCGGTCATGGGCATCAGGCGCACGTAATTCACACGCGCGCTTTCGATGTCGGCAGGCGATGCCGTCCGGTTCGGACCGAGCCGAAGGATGATCAGCGCGCGCACCGTCGCCCATTCGAGATCGATGGCTTTGCCGGCGATCAGGATCGGATCGTAGCGATCGCCGCTGATCAGGCGGTCGAGGGTTTCGATCTTGACGCCGGTCATCGCCGACAGCGCGGCGATCGATTCCTCGTATTTGAAGACCCTGGCAAAGTTGAGCAACGCGCCTTCGCCGAGCGCGCCTTCGCGGTGGAGCTTCAGCACCGTGCGCTGCGCCGGCACGAAGTCGCGTCGCTCCTCGCGTTCGGACGGGCCGGTGATGGCAGTCATTGCCTGCTTGATATCGGCCTGGCGCTCGGGCTTGACGACCTGGAACAGGCGGCGACGGATGATGTCGATGGAGCCGGAGAGCAACTCCTTCAATTGCGCAGGCGACAGATCGTCGCGCTGGCCGAGCCTGATCGTCAGCACGCCGTCCTGGCCGGCGCGCTTGATCAGCGTCGAATAGCCTTCCGATGAAAAGGCCGCGCCCGCATTGCCGGCGGCGCGCCTGACCACCGCGCGGTCGCCGCGGGCGATCATGACGTCGGTGAGATCGGCCGAAAGCGTCGGCCGCTCCGCCATCGCCAGCAGATGACCCTGGCCCTTCATGGACGCAATTTCGAACAGCATCTTTTCGTCGATGACCGGCGAGCGGCGCAGCAGCGGGCCGGCAATGGCGATTTCATCCTCATGGGCAAGTTGGCCGACCAGGCCACGCGGCGCATTCGCCAGCGTCGACAAGCGCTCGGCCAACTCGGCGCGCGCCTCGATCTCGGCATGCGGAACGAGGCCGGTCAGAACGCCATCGAAAAAATCGACGTGATCGGGGCGGAAGCTTGCTGCACCCTGCAGGAAGAGTTCGCTGATACGGCGCGCGGCATCGGCGCGGCGCTTGGGGTCGCCACGACTGACAATGTCGTCGAGTTCCGGGATCAGCGATGGTGAAGCAATCATAAACCTACCTAAACCGGCCAAAATTGGCTGGTTTTCGGGGAAATCTAGGCGGCGTTCATGAATGAAGGGTTAGACTTTACCCCGCTCTCAAAGCTTGGCAAAATCGGCCTTAACGGGATTGCGGGCCTTGTCGGATTGCGGAAAAACCGCTATATCCGCGGCAACTTATGGTTCTCATACGATCGCGTATTGAGAGTGGGCCCCCCGGGACCCGCTCTTTTTTATTACCTGAACCCGCCTTGCCCAGAACGGGCCTCAAGGGCGGTTCGGGGAACCGACCGGACCTCCGGTTAGGCCCGGCCTAAACCCATGCAAGTAAGACGCTTTTGACCCTGGACATGACCGATCCAACTGCTGTTCCCGAGGATGCCGACCTCTTGGCCGAGCCCCGTCTCGTCGTCGAGCCGGGCGTGGCGGCGCGGGTGTCGGCGGTTGCCGGCCCGGTTTTGCAGGGAATGGGCTACCGGCTGGTTCGGATCAAGATCTCCGGCGAGGCCGGATGCACCGTCCAGATCATGGCGGAGCGGCCCGACGGCTCGATGCAGATCGAGGATTGCGAGGCGATCTCGCGGGCGCTGTCGCCGGTGCTCGACGTCGCCGATCCGATCGACCGTGCCTACCGTCTGGAGATTTCATCACCCGGCATCGACCGCCCGCTGGTGCGTCGCTCCGATTTCGAGCGCTACGGCGGTCATCTCGTGAAGATCGAAATGGCAGTCGCCCATCAGGGCCGCAAGCGCTTTCGTGGTACGCTCGCCGGCGTCGAGGGCAATGCCGTGCGGCTACATCGGGATGACACACGCGCGGACGAAGATGCCGACGTGCTCCTGGTGATGGAAGACATCTCCGACGCACGGCTGGTTCTGACCGACGAGTTGATCGCTGAATCGATGCGGCGCGGCAAGCAAGCCGAGCGCGAGTTGAAGCAGAATCTCGGGCTGGTGCCGCCGCCTCCGCCGCACGCAAAAAAGAGCGATCCGGCGAAGGGCAAGAAACCGAAGACCGGCAAGAAGCCGGAGCCGACGAATACAAAGAAACACCGCCTCGCTGCAGAAAGACTCCGCAGGGGCGAGATCGATCCTACCGAAGGAGACTAAGCCATGGCAGTCAGTGCCAACAAACTCGAGCTGCTGCAGATCGCAGACGCGGTTGCCCGCGAAAAGTCGATCGACCGCGGCATCGTGATCGCCGCGATGGAAGACGCCATCGCCAAGGCGGCCCGCGCCCGTTACGGCAGCGAGACCGACGTTCACGCCGAGATCGACGCCAAGAAGGGCGAACTGCGGCTGTCCCGCCATATGCTGGTGGTCGATCACGTCGAGAACTCGGCGAACCAGATTTCGCTGGCGGACGCGCAGCGCGCCAATCCGGGCGCCCAGGTCGGCGACACCATCGCCGACACGCTGCCGCCGCTGGAATATGGCCGCATCGCCGCGCAATCCGCCAAGCAGGTGATCGTGCAGAAGGTGCGCGAGGCCGAACGCGACCGGCAATACCAGGAGTTCAAGGACCGCATCGGCGACATCGTCAACGGCGTCGTCAAGCGCGTCGAATATGGCAGCGTCATCGTCGATCTGGGCCGCGGTGAAGCGATCATCCGCCGCGACGAAATGCTGCCGCGCGAGGTGTTCCGCAACGGCGACCGCGTCCGCGCCTATATCTTCGACGTCCGCCGCGAAACCCGCGGACCGCAGATCTTCCTCTCCCGCACCCATCCGCAGTTCATGGCCAAACTGTTCGCGCAGGAAGTGCCGGAAATCTACGACGGCATCGTCGAGATCAAGGCGGTGGCCCGCGATCCCGGCTCGCGCGCGAAAATCGGCGTGATTTCCAGGGATTCCTCGGTGGATCCGGTCGGCGCCTGCGTCGGCATGCGCGGCTCGCGCGTGCAGGCGGTGGTGAACGAACTGCAGGGCGAAAAGATCGACATCATTCCGTGGTCGCCCGACATCGCGACCTTCGTCGTCAACGCGCTGGCGCCCGCCGAAGTCGCCAAGGTCGTGATCGACGAGGATCGCGAGCGGATCGAGGTCGTGGTTCCCGACACCAACAACCAGCTCTCGCTGGCGATCGGCCGGCGCGGCCAGAACGTGCGCCTCGCTTCGCAGCTCACCGGCTGGGATATCGACATCCTCACCGAGCAGGAAGAATCCGAGCGCCGT
Organism: Bradyrhizobium sp. AZCC 1719; assembly: GCF_036924525.1. Taxonomy (NCBI): domain Bacteria; kingdom Pseudomonadati; phylum Pseudomonadota; class Alphaproteobacteria; order Hyphomicrobiales; family Nitrobacteraceae; genus Bradyrhizobium; species Bradyrhizobium sp. AZCC 1719. The sequence goes on from NZ_JAZHRU010000001.1 coordinate 1,562,851, forward strand.
CAGGCCGATTTCGAGAACTCGACCCGCGTTTTCATGGAAGCGCTGAACGTCGACGAAGTGGTGGGTCAGTTGCTGGCATCCGAAGGCTTCACGTCGGTCGAGGAACTGGCGCTGGTCGATGCCAAGGAATTGGCCGGTATCGAGGGTTTCGACGAGGAAACCGCCAACGAGCTGCAGAGCCGGGCGAGAGAATATCTGGAGCAGCTCGAAACCGAGCTGGAAAACAAGCGCAAGGAACTCGGCGTGGAAGATGCAATGAAGAAGGTCCCCGGCGTGACCTCGAAGATGCTGGTGAAGTTCGGCGAAAACGACATCAAGACGGTCGAGGATCTGGCGGGCTGCGCCACCGACGACCTGGTCGGCTGGACCGAGCGCAAGGAAGGCGGCGAGCCGACCAAGCATCCCGGCATTCTCGACGCCAACGAGATCTCGCGCGAAGATGCGGAAGCCATGATCATGCAGGCTCGCGTCATTGCCGGCTGGATCACCGAGGCCGAACTCGCCAAGCAATCCGAGACGGCTGAAGCCACCGAAGACCAGACGGCGTAATGCGGGTGTTCCGCAAAACCGAAACTCTTTTCTGCGCGCAAACCGTGCGCAGATGACTGGAGCCATCAAACAGGCATGCTTGCTTTGGCTGACCCCGATCTCGACCATGGGCCGCGGACCGACAAGTCCGCGACCATGCGGATGTGCGCGGTCAGTCGCGAGGTGCGTCCGATCGACGAGCTGATCCGGTTCGTTGTCACCCCCTCGGGCGAGGTGATCCCCGATTTGAAACGCAAGCTGCCCGGCCGCGGCCTCTGGGTATCGGCCTCGCGCCGGACGGTTGCGGAAGCGGTGCGGCGTCACCAATTTAGCAGAGGGTTCAAGCGCGACGTCCGGGTCGCGGCGACCCTTCCCGCCGATACCGAGGCCCTGCTGGAACGAAGCTGCACCGAGGCACTGGCCATGGCGGCCAAGGCCGGTCAGGTGGTTTCCGGCTTTGCCAAGGTCGAGGGCCTGCTCGAACAGGGCAGGGCCGAAGTCCTGGTCCACGCTTCCGACGGCGCGGCCGACGGAATCCGCAAATTGGACGCGATCGCCGGGCAAAGGGGCCGAAATATCGGTGAATCGCGGGATTTGCCGATTGTTAGTGCCTTAACCTCGGCACAATTGGATTTGGCACTGGGCCGGTCAAATGTGATACATGCTGCGCTGCTCGCGGGCCCGGCGAGCAAAACGTTCCTGTCGCGCTGCCAGATCCTGGTTCGATACCGGACGGACGATGACGACAAGACCGGGATGGCGGCCAGAAATTCTGACTGACGAAGATTGGTTCCGAAGACCTGCTTCAATGACGGTGCGGAAAACGCACAACGCTAACGAGATTAGGACTGCTGAATGGTTGATACCAAAACGCCTGGCGACAAGACTTTGAGTGTTCCGACCAAGACCTTGACGCTGAAGCCGCGGGTCGAGACGGGCACCGTGCGCCAGAGCTTCAGCCATGGCCGGACCAAGCAGGTCGTGGTCGAAAAGCGTGGCAAGCGCCGCGTCGGCGGCGACGCGCCCGCCACTGAGACGCATGCGCCCGAGCCGGCCGCCGCCAAGGCGGCGCCCGCCGCAAAGGCCCCCCTCTCCCGCCCTGCAGCAACGCCGGGTGCCGCGCCGCGCGGCGGTTCGGGCGTGGTGCTGCGAACGCTGACGGAAGACGAGCGTTCCGCCCGCGCCAGCGCGCTGGCCGACGCCAAGATGCGCGAAATCGAGGAACGCCGTCTGGCCGAGGAAGAGGCCAAGCGCCGCGCCAGCCGTGAAGGCATCGAACAGGCCGAACGCGAGGCCGCCGAAGCCCGCCGCAAGGCCGAGGAAGAACGGCACCGCCTGGAAGAGGAAGCCAAGCGCAAGGCCGAAGTCGAGGCCAAGAAGCGATTTGGCGAGACCGAGGCCAAGCCCGCGGCGACGACGACGCCGGCACCCGCCGCAGCACGACCCGCCGCCGCCCGCCCGGCCGGCGCCCGTCCGGCAGCGGTGCCGCCCGCGCGTGCCCCGGGCGTTGCCGCCGACGGTTCCGATGAAGACGAAGGTCCGCGTCAGATTCGGCGCGGCCCCGGCGGCGCCATGCGCCCCGTAGCCGCTCCCAAGACCACCCACAAGCCCGGTCCGCAAAAGGAGCGCGGCCGCCTGACCGTGGTCACCGCGCTCAATGATGACGTGCGCGAGCGTTCGATCGCCTCGTTCCGCCGCCGCACCCAGCGCCTGAAGGGCCATGCCGCCAACGAGCCGAAGGAAAAGCTGGTCCGCGAGGTCACGATTCCGGAAGCGATCACGATCCAGGAACTTGCCAACCGCATGTCGGAGCGCGCGGTCGATGTCATCCGCATGCTGATGAAGCAGGGCGCGATGCACAAGATCACCGACGTGATCGATGCCGATACAGCGCAGCTAATCGCCGAGGAACTGGGCCACACCGTCAAGCGCGTCGCCGCGTCCGACGTTGAAGAAGGCCTGTTCGACGTCGTCGACGATTCCACCGATACCGAGCCGCGCTCGCCGGTCGTCACCGTGATGGGCCATGTCGATCACGGCAAGACCTCGCTGCTTGACGCGCTGCGCCACGCCAACGTGGTGTCGGGCGAAGCCGGCGGCATCACCCAGCATATCGGCGCCTATCAGGTGACCTCGCCGGAAAGCGGCAAGAAGATCACCTTCATCGATACGCCCGGCCACGCCGCGTTCACCGCGATGCGTGCGCGCGGCGCCAAGGTAACCGACATCGTGATCCTGGTGGTGGCGGCCGATGACGGCGTCATGCCGCAGACGGTGGAGGCGATCAACCACGCCAAGGCGGCGAAGGTGCCGATGATCGTGGCGATCAACAAGATCGACAAGCCCGACGCCAAGCCGGAACGCGTGCGCACCGAGCTGTTGCAGCACGAGGTTCAGGTCGAATCGTTCGGCGGTGAAGTCGTCGACGTCGAGGTCTCCGCCAAGAACAAGACCAATCTCGACAAGCTGCTCGAAATGATCGCGCTGCAGGCCGAGCTGCTCGACCTCAAGACCAATTCGGAACGGCCTGCCGAAGGCACCGTGATCGAAGCCAAGCTCGATCGCGGCCGCGGCCCGGTTGCGACCGTGCTGGTCCAGCGCGGCACGCTGAGGGTTGGCGACATCATCGTGGCCGGCGCCGAAATGGGCCGTGTCCGCGCGCTGATCTCGGACCAGGGCGAGAACATCGACGAAGCCGGACCTTCGGTGCCGGTCGAGGTGCTCGGCTTCAACGGCCCGCCGGAAGCCGGCGACCGCCTTGCGGTGGTCGAGAACGAAGCCCGCGCCCGCCAGGTAACGAGCTATCGCGCCCACCAGAAGCGCGAGAACGCCGCTGCCTCGATTTCCGGCATGCGCGGCTCGCTCGAGCAGATGATGTCGCAGCTCAAGACCGCGGGCCGCAAGGAATTCCCGCTGATCGTCAAAGCCGACGTTCAGGGCTCGCTCGAAGCCATTTTGGGTTCGCTGGAAAAACTCGGCACCGACGAAGTCGCCGCGCGCATCCTGCACGCGGGCGTCGGCGGCATCTCCGAATCCGACGTCACGCTGGCGGAAGGCTTCAATGCCGCGATCATCGGTTTTTCGGTGCGCGCCAACAAGGAAGCTGCCGCGGCAGCCAAGCGCAACGGCATCGAGATCCGCTACTACAACATCATCTACGATCTCGTCGACGACATCAAAAAGGCGATGTCCGGCCTGCTCGCGCCGACGCTGCGCGAAACCATGCTGGGCAATGCGCAGATCCTGGAAGTGTTCAACATTTCCAAGGTCGGCAAGGTCGCCGGCTGCCGCGTGACCGACGGCACCGTGGAGCGCGGCGCCAATGTTCGCCTGATCCGCGACAACGTCGTCGTGCACGAAGGCAAGCTTTCGACGCTGAAGCGCTTCAAGGACGAAGTGAAGGAAGTGCAGTCCGGCCAGGAATGCGGCATGGCGTTCGAGAATTACGGCGACATGCGTGTCGGCGACGTCATCGAATGTTATCGCGTGGAGACGATCCAGCGCTCTCTGTAAGTCCAAGTCTTACGAAGAGCTTGGGATTTTTGAACTAAACCGTCATGCCCCGCCTGGTGCGCAATTGCGCCCTGGGATGGGGCATCCAGTAGTCACCGCAACTAACGTTGAGCACGGAATACGTCATCACCCGCTTTCGCGGGTGATGACGGCAATTGGGATTTCGACAATGCCCCGCCATCACAGCAAGGGTTCCGCTCCCGGCGGCTCGCAACGACAATTGCGCGTCGGCGAAACGGTGCGCCATGCGGTCGCCGATATTCTGTCGCACGGTAACGTGCACGACCCCGACCTCGAAGGCCACATCATCACCGTTCCCGAGGTGCGAATGTCGCCGGACCTGAAACTCGCGACGATTTACGTAATGCCGCTCGGTGGACGCGACACCGACGTCGTGATTGCAGCGCTCGAACGCAACAAGAAATTCCTGCGCGGCGAGATCGCACATCGCGTTAACTTAAAATTTGCTCCCGACCTTCGCTTTCGCGTCGACGAACGATTCGACGAAGCGGAACGGATCGAGAAATTACTGCGAACACCTGCGGTGCAAAGAGACCTCGCACCCGATTCGGACGATAAGTGATGGTTACGACCGCTGCCAACCGCGCGATCGAGCAGCAAACTGCCGATTCGCACGACGCTGAAAAAAATAATTTTTCCGATTCACGCAACGATGGTGAACGCCGCGCGGACGATAGTAATCGCCGCGACAACAACGATCCGCGCCACACCAAGCAGCCGCGCCAGAACAACCAGCCGCGGCGCGACAAGCGCGACGTTCATGGCTGGGTGATTCTCGACAAGCCGATCGGCATGACTTCGACGCATGCGGTCGCCATTCTCAAGCGCCTGTTCCAGGCCAAGCGCGCCGGCCACGCCGGCACGCTCGATCCGCTGGCGTCCGGCGGCCTGCCGATCGCGCTCGGCGAGGCCACCAAGACGGTTCCATTCGTGATGGACGGCCGCAAGCGCTACCGCTTCACGGTCGCCTGGGGCGAGGAGCGCGACACCGACGATACCGAGGGGCGGGTGACCCAGAGCAGCGAACTCCGCCCGTCAGCGGACGCGATCCGGGCCCTGCTGCCTCAGTTCACCGGGCTGATCGAGCAGATCCCGCCGCAATATTCGGCGATCAAGGTCCAGGGCGAGCGCGCCTATGACCTCGCGCGGGACGGCGAAACCGTCGAATTGAAGCCACGGCCGGTCGAGATTCACGAATTAACCCTTGTAGAACATGGAGATAACGGCCAATCCGTGTTCGAGGCGGAGTGCGGCAAGGGCACCTATGTCCGGGCGCTGGCCCGCGATATCGGCCGAATTCTGGGCTGTTTCGGCCATATCTGCGCGTTGCGGCGGACGTTGGTCGGCCCGTTCCGCGAAACGGACATGATTCCGCTGGAAGAGTTGGAGGCTTTATGCAATAGAGCCGCGTCTGGCGAGGGAAGCCTCGCCGACGCGCTTTTGCCCGTTGAGACCGCGCTGGACGACATCCCGGCACTGGCCGTCACACGGGCTGATGCGGCAAGGCTCCACAGGGGCCAGGCCGTTTTGTTGCGCGGACGGGATGCGCCCAATAGTAGCGGCACAGTCTATGTCACGGTGGCAGGCCGTCTTTTGGCGCTTGCTGAAATTGGCAATGGCGAACTCATCCCCAAGCGCGTGTTCAACCTGACCGGGCTGACTGCCAGTCCCGGTCGCAGCAATGAGAGAGTTTGACGATGTCGATTACCGCCGAACGCAAAGCGGAAGTCATCAAGACGAATGCCACCAAAGCCGGCGACACCGGCTCGCCCGAGGTCCAGGTTGCGATCCTGTCGGAACGCATCAACAATCTCACGGGCCACTTCAAGACCCACGTGAAGGACAATCATTCACGCCGCGGCCTCCTGAAGCTCGTGTCGACGCGCCGCTCGCTTCTCGACTACATCAAGAAGAAGGACGAGGCGCGTTACAAGGCGTTGCTCGAAAAGCATAACATTCGCCGTTGATTTGAGTGTACGCGCGCGCAGTTTGCGCGCGTTTTCGCATGATTTTCCGAAGAAGCGGACTCCAGTTTTTGGAGGCGATCATGCGCAAGGAGCATCATCCGACAAGGATCGTGCTCGACAAACGTCCAGCAGCAATCCGGCCGCTGGACCGGGCAAGGTGCCCATGACTGCCGGGAGGATGGACGCCATCCGAAAGATAAAGACCATGGCAGGATCGCCGGATGCTGATCTCATGTTGCGATCAGCGTCCCGCCATCTTGCGCATGGTCTTTGTGTTTTTGGGCTCCGCTCTCTCGTGAACCCATGAAAGAAGACCACTATGTTTAATACGCATTCCGTCGAGATCGACTGGGGTGGACGTCCCCTCAAGCTGGAAACCGGCAAGATCGCCCGTCAGGCCGACGGCGCCGTGATGGCGACCTACGGCGAGACCGTCGTGCTTGCCACCGTCGTTGCCGCCAAAGCGCCGCGCGAAGGCGTCGACTTCCTGCCGCTGACCGTGGACTACCAGGAAAAGACCTACGCCGCGGGCCGCATTCCCGGCGGCTACTTCAAGCGCGAGGGACGTCCGACCGAAAAGGAGACGCTGGTCTCCCGCCTGATCGACCGCCCGATCCGTCCGCTGTTCGCTGACGGCTGGCGCAATGAAACCCAAGTAATCGTCACCGTGCTCTCGCATGACATGGAGAACGATCCCGACGTGCTGTCGATGGTCGCCGCCTCGGCCGCGCTGACGTTGTCGGGCGCTCCGTTCAAGGGACCGATCGGCGCCGCGCGCGTTGCCTTCAGCAACGACGAATACATCCTCAACCCGACGCTCGATGAAATGACCGACACGCAGCTCGACCTCGTCGTCGCCGGCACGTCGGACGCGGTGCTGATGGTCGAATCCGAAGCCAAGGAGCTCTCGGAAGAGATCATGCTCGGCGCGGTCATGTTCGGTCACCGCCACTTCCAGCCGGTGATCAAGGCGATCATCGAGCTGGCCGAGAAGGCCGCCAAGGACCCGCGCGAAGTCACCATCATCGACAACAGCGAGATCGAGAAGGAAATGCTCGGCCTGGTCGAGCAGGACCTGCGCTCGGCCTACGCGATTCCGATCAAGCAGGAGCGCTATGCGGCGGTCGGCAAGGCCAAGGAAAAGGTGATTGCGCACTATTTCCCGGAAGGCCAGGAGCCGAAATACGACAAGCTGCGCATCGCCGGCGTGTTCAAGGAGCTCGAAGCCAAGATCGTTCGGTGGAACATCCTCGATACCGGCAAGCGCATCGACGGCCGCGACAGCAAGACCGTGCGCAACATCATCGCCGAAGTCGGCGTCCTGCCGCGCGCCCATGGTTCGGCGCTGTTCACCCGCGGCGAGACCCAGGCGATGGTCGTGACCACGCTCGGCACCGGCGAGGACGAGCAATACATCGACGCGCTGTCAGGAACCTACAAAGAGACGTTCCTGCTGCATTACAACTTCCCGCCCTACTCGGTCGGTGAAACCGGACGGCTCGGCGGCACCAAGCGCCGCGAGATCGGCCACGGCAAGCTCGCCTGGCGCGCGATCCATCCGGTGCTGCCGCCGCATCACGAATTTCCCTACACCGTGCGCGTGGTCTCCGAGATCACCGAATCCAACGGCTCGTCGTCGATGGCCTCGGTGTGCGGCGCCTCGCTGGCGCTGATGGATGCAGGCGTTCCCTTGAAGCGGCCGACCGCGGGCATCGCGATGGGCCTGATCCTGGAAGGCTCCCGCTTTGCGGTCCTGTCCGACATTCTCGGCGACGAGGATCATCTCGGCGACATGGACTTCAAGGTGGCCGGCACCGACCAGGGCATCACCTCGCTGCAGATGGACATCAAGATCGAGGGCATCACCGAGGAGATCATGAAGGTCGCGCTCGGTCAGGCGAGGGAAGGGCGTGTCCACATCCTCGGCGAAATGGCCAAGGCGCTGACCAACGCCCGCGCCGAGCTCGGCGAATACGCGCCGCGCATCGAGACCTTCAAGATCGCGACCGACAAGATCCGTGAAGTGATCGGCACCGGCGGCAAGGTGATCCGCGAGATCGTCGAAAAGACCGGCGCCAAGGTCAACATCGAGGACGACGGCACGGTCAAGGTTGCCTCCAATGACGGCGAGGCGATGAAGGCCGCGATCAAGTGGATCAAGTCGATCGCCTCCGATCCGGAGATCGGCCAGATCTATGAGGGCACCGTGGTCAAGGTGATGGAGTTCGGCGCGTTCGTGAACTTCTTCGGCGCCAAGGACGGCCTGGTCCACATCAGCCAGCTCGCCGCCAACCGCGTGCAGAAGACCTCCGACGTCGTCAAGGAAGGCGACAAGGTCAAGGTCAAGCTGCTCGGCTTCGACGACCGCGGCAAGACCCGGCTGTCGATGAAGGTGGTCGATCAGGTGACCGGCGAGGACCTCGAGGCCAAACAGAAGGCGGAAGGCCAAGCGCCGCGTGAAGCCGCCGGCGAGTAAGGCATCGCTAAAATGTGAACAAGAGGGCGGCCGAACGGCCGCCCTTTTTTGTTGGCGGCCCGAGTTACACTGCCAGGACCGCGCGGCACCTGTGCGATTCCGTCGCAGGGCTATGAGGAAAGAAAACGAAACCCGATCGCGCCCCTCGCCCGTAACTTGCCGCGCAGCGGCCAGCGGCGTCCCGTCCACACATATTCACCAGGCTCACCTACATAAGGAGAATTCGATGTCATCCATGTCCCGGCGCCACTTGATGTTTGCTGCAACCGGTATCGCGGCCGTGGCTGCAGCCCCACGTCTGGTCTTCGCGCAGGCCGCTGCTCCCGCCCCAACCGGGCCGTTCACGCTGCCGCCGCTGACCTATCCGACCAATGCGTTCGAACCCCACATCGACGCCAAGACGATGGAAATCCACCATGGCAAGCACCATGCAGCCTATGTCGCCAACCTCAACAACGTCGCCAAGACCAATCCGCAATTGGGCACGGCGAAGATCGAGGACGTGCTCGGCAACCTGAATGCGCTCGACGACAGCATCAAATTCACCGTCCGTAACAATCTCGGCGGCCATGCCAACCACACCATGTTCTGGGAGATCATGGGCCCGAACGGCGGCAAGCCGGAGGGCGAGGTGCTGGCGGCGATCGATCGCGATCTCGGCGGCATGGAAAAATTCCAGAACGATTTTAATGCTGCCGGCGGACGCCAGTTCGGCTCGGGCTGGGTGTTCGTGACGGTGGGCAAGGACGGCAAGCTTGCGATCGAGACCCGTCCGAACCAGGACAATCCGATGATGGACGGCAAGCGCGCCCTGATGGGTAACGACGTCTGGGAGCACGCTTATTACCTGAACTACCAGAACCGCCGCGCGGATTATCTGAAAGCGTGGTGGAATACGGTGAACTGGGCCAAGATCGCCGAGCGTTATGCCGCGGCGAAGGCCGGTACACTCGGCGTTTGAGCGCATCCCATGTGAAATCCCATGTGGAAAGGGCGGCCTCTCGGCCGCCCTTTTTTGTTTTCCGGATGGCTCTTGCCAGGATCAGGCGATGTCGAATCGATCGAGGTTCATCACCTTGGTCCACGCCGCCACGAAATCCTTCGCAAACTTCTCCTTCGAGTCCGTGCACGCATAGACTTCCGCGAAGGCGCGGAGCTGCGAGTGCGAACCGAAGATCAGGTCAACGCGGGTGCCGGTCCACTTGACGGCATTCGTCTTGCGGTCTCGGCTCTCGTATACGCCGTCGGAGCCGGCGGGCTGCCATTGCGTGCCCATGTCGAGCAGGTTGACGAAGAAATCGTTCGTCAGCGTGCCGGGCTTTTGGGTGAACACGCCGTGCTTCGACCCGCCAAAATTGGCGCCGAGGACACGCAGGCCGCCGACGAGAACCGTCATCTCCGGCCCCGTCAGCCGCAGCAACTGCGCCCGGTCCACCAATGCTTCCTCAGGCTTCATGAACTGGTGCTTCTTAGCACTGACGAAGTTGCGGAAGCCGTCGGCACGCGGTTCGATCGGGGCGAAGGATTCGACGTCGGTCTGGTCCTGCGACGCGTCCATGCGCCCCGGCGTGAACGGCACCTTCACGTCTAGTCCGGCGTCCTTGGCGGCTTTTTCGACCGCCGCGCAGCCGCCGAGAACGATCAGGTCGGCAAGCGAGACCTTCTTGCCGAACTCCTTCTGGATCGCCTCTAACTTCTGCAGCACGCTCTTGAGCTCGGCCGGCTGGTTGACCTCCCAGTCCTTCTGCGGGCTGAGGCGAATCCGCGCGCCGTTCGCGCCACCGCGCTTGTCGGAGCCGCGGAACGTCGAGGCCGACGCCCATGCGGTCGAGACGAGCTGGGACACCGAGAGGCCGGAGGCGAGAATCTTCGCCTTCAGCGCGGCGATGTCCTGCTCGCCGATCAGCGGATGATCGACCGCCGGAATCGGGTCCTGCCAGATCAGCGTTTCCTTCGGCACCAGCGGGCCGAGATAACGCGCGATCGGGCCCATGTCGCGGTGCGTGAGCTTGAACCAGGCACGCGCGAACGCATCCGCAAACTGGTCCGGATTCTCGTAGAAGCGCCGCGAGATCTTCTCGTAGGCCGGGTCGAGGCGCAGCGACAGGTCGGTGGTCAGCATGGTCGGCACATGCTTCTTCGACTTGTCGTAGGCGTCCGGGATCGTGGCTTCCGTCCCTTTTGCCTTCCACTGCTTCGCGCCAGCCGGGCTCTGCGTCAGTTCCCATTCGTTTTCGAACAGGTTCTTGAAGAACAGATTGCTCCACTTGGTCGGCGTCTGCGTCCAGATGACTTCAGGGCCGCCGGTGATGGCGTCGGCGCCGACGCCCGTGCCATGCTTGCTCTTCCAGCCGAGGCCCTGATCCTCGAGCGCACCGCTTTCCGGGTCCGCTCCGACCAGCGAGGGATCGCCGGCGCCGTGGGTCTTGCCGAAGGAGTGACCGCCGGCAATCAGGGCGACGGTTTCCTCGTCGTTCATCGCCATGCGAAAGAAGGTCTCGCGGATATCCTTGGCCGCCGCGATCGGGTCCGGATTGCCGTTCGGCCCTTCCGGGTTGACGTAGATGAGGCCCATCTGCACGGCGCCGAGCGGCTCGGCGAGCTGGCGTTCGCCGCTATAGCGTTCGTCGCCGAGCCAGGTGCCCTCAGGCCCCCAGAACAGCTCCTCGGGCTCCCAGACGTCGGGGCGGCCGCCGGCGAAGCCGAACGTCTTGAAGCCCATCGATTCCAGCGCGACGTTGCCGGCCAGAATCATCAGGTCGGCCCACGATATTTTCCGGCCGTATTTCTGCTTGATCGGCCACAACAGCCGGCGCGCCTTGTCGAGATTGGCGTTGTCAGGCCAGCTATTCAGCGGCGCGAAGCGCTGCTGACCGGCGCCGGCGCCGCCGCGGCCATCCGTGATGCGGTAGGTGCCCGCGCTGTGCCACGCCATGCGGATCATCAGGCCGCCGTAGTGACCGAAGTCGGCCGGCCACCATTCCTGCGAGTCCGTCATCAACGCGTGCAGGTCCTTGATCACGGCATTGAGGTCGAGCGTCTTGAATTCCTTGGCGTAGTCGAACGCCTCGCCCATCGGATCGGAGAGCGTGGAATTGCGGTGAAGGACCGAAACGTCAAGCGAGTCCGGCCACCAGTCGCGGTTCGTGCGTGCGCGATTGCCGCCCGAGAACGGGCATTTGGTCTTGTCATCCATGATTGTCTCCTGAGGTCGCTTCCTGTTCGGATTGGAAGCACTCTAAGCAGTGCCTTCCATCAGGTGAAGTTGATTTTAATGATCGATCTGATAAGATATTCTGATGATCCAGATGACACTCAGACAGCTTCGCTATTTCGATGCGCTGGCACGTCACGGCCATTTCGGACGCGCAGCAGAGGCATGTTCGATCTCGCAGCCGGCGCTGTCGATGCAAATCAAGGAAATGGAAGAAGTCCTGGGCGGCGTGCTGCTGGAACGAAGCGCGCGACAGGTGACGTTGACGAAATTCGGCGAAGAGATCGTCCAGCGTGTCCGCGACATCCTGCGCTCGGTCGATGAACTCGGAGATTTTGCCCGTGCCTCGCGTGACCGGCTCGCAGGGCGCTTACGCATCGGCATGATTCCTACGATTGCGCCCTATCTTTTGCCGAAGGTGATCGAGAATCTCGCGCGCCTGCATCCGGAGCTCGACATTCACGTGCGTGAGACGCTGACGCCGAAGCTTATCAAGGAAGTTGTCGAGGGCCGGCTCGATACCGCGATCGTTGCGCTGCCGGTGTCGGAGCCTTCGCTGACCGAGGTCGCGTGTTTTTCTGAGAATTTCCTGCTGGTGCGGCCGGGCGAGGATGAAGGAACGCCGGTACCGAGCCACGACACGCTGCGCGAAATGCGGCTCCTGCTGCTCGAGGAGGGCCACTGCTTCCGCGATCAGGCGCTGTCGTTCTGCAACATGCAGTCCTCGCCGCCGCGGGAAGTCCTGGACGCGAGCTCGCTGTCGACGCTCGTGCAAATGGTCGGCGCCGGTATCGGCGTCACCCTGATCCCGGAAATGGCGGTCGCGGTGGAAACCCGCTCGGCGCCGGTCTCCGTCGCCCGCTTCAGGAATCCGCAGCCGTCGCGAACCATCGGCATGGTCTGGCGCAAGACGAGCCCACTCGCCGGACAGCTCCAGCAAATCTCCGAAGTGGTTTGCCTCGCAGCCGACGCGTTGCGCGAACAGCGCAAGACGGGATCGTCATCACGGAAATCACGGGCCTGACCAGCCGGGCGCCTCGGGAGTTATCGGCGTGGAAGCTATGCTCGGCTTGCGGACGACATCTGCACCCTCTAGTTTATCTGCCTTGTGTCATCAACTAGCTTCGCTGCTGCCATCCACGTGTCATGCTTCGCGGTAAGATCTGCTGCGCGGAAGTTGACCAACATGTCGTTGAAACACGGCTCGCTAGTTCCAGGCGTAGTGCATTGCCAATTCGCGGTAGACGCGCAATGAACAAGCGCTGTCTGTCCACGCCGAAGAAAGGTTCGTCCCATGATCCAACTCTACTGGTCGCCGCGCTCCCGCTCCTTCTCCGCGATCTGGCTGCTGGAAGAAGCCGGGCTGCCTTATGAGCGCGTGCTCACCGACATCACCACGGGCGCGCAGAAGGCGCCGGAATATCTAGCGATCAATCCGATGGGCAAGGTGCCGGGATTGAAGGACGGCGACGCCGCGCTCGGAGAGGCGGCCGCGATCTGCGCCTACATCGGCGACCGCTATCCGGAAGCCAACCTTGCGCCGGCCGCCACCGATCCGCTGCGCGCAAGATACCTGCAGTGGCTGTTCTTCTCGCCGAGCTGCATCGAACCGGCGCTGATCCAGCTCTTCACGAAGCTGGAGGTGCCGTCGAGCACGGCGGCGTGGGGAAGTGCGACCCAGACGTTCGACGTGCTCGATGCCGCCTTGCAGAAGGGCCCTTGGATTCTCGGAGAGAAATTCTCCGCCGCCGACATCATGCTCGGCTCCGGCCTGAATTTCGCGGTGCGGATGTTCAAGATGGTGCCGCCACGGCCGTCGTTCGACATTTATATCGACCGCTGCGCGGCGCGTCCGGCCTTCCAGCGCGCGGAGAAGATCGCTGCGGGATGATCGAATCGTAGGGTGGGCAAAGCGCAGCGTGCCCACCGCTCAAGATGCATCTGGCGATAGGTGGTGGGCACGGCGGTAATGCGCCTTTGCCCACCCTACGAATCTGCCGTGCATTGGCAGCCCTACTCGCCCTTCAGCTCTTCGGGCCGCGGCATCGAGATCACGTTGTAGCCGGAATCGACGTAGTGGATTTCGCCGGTGACGCCGGTCGAAAGATCGGACAACAGATAGAGCGCCGAGTTGCCGAGTTCGTCCAGCGTTACTCCACGCCCGAGCGGCGAATGCTTCTGCATGAACGCAAACATCGCACGGGAATCGCCGATGACCGCTCCTGCAAGGGTTCGCACGGGGCCGGCCGAGATCGAGTTAACACGAATTTTTCGCCCACCGAAATCGGCCGCGAGATAGCGCACCGAAGCTTCCAGCGCGGCCTTGATCACTCCCATGACATTGTAGTTCGGCATCACGCGGGTGGAGCCGCCGAACGTCAGGGTAATGATCGAGCCCCCGGATTCGGGCATCAGATCGGCAGCACGCTTCGCCGTCTCGGTGAAGGAAAAGCACGAGATGACCATCGAACGGGAAAAATTTTCGCGCGTCGTGTCGGCATAGCGGCCGCGAAGTTCGTCCTTGTCGGTGAAGCCGATGGCATGGACAAGAAAATCCAGATGGCCCCACTTGGCTCGCAGAGTTTCGAACACCGCATCAACACTGGCGATATCTTCGACATCGCAAGGCAACACGATGTCGGCGTTCAGCGATTGCGCCAGCGGCTTGACGCGCTTGCCGAGCGCCTCGCCCTGATAGGTGAAGGCGAGTTCGGCGCCCTGCGCGTGAAGCGTCTTGGCGATGCCCCAGGCGATCGAATGATCATTGGCGACGCCCATGATCAGCCCGCGCTTGCCTTTCATCAGATCTTGCATTGTACGCACACTCCATTGTTCCCCGACGTCATCACCCGCGAAGGCGGGTGATCCAGTATTCCAGAGGCGTCAGTGATTGAATCGAGAGGCCGCGGCGTACTGGATGCCCCGCCTGCGCGGGGCATGACGACCAATTGAAAACTACGCATCCAGCCGCTTGAACACCAGCGTGGCGTTGGTGCCGCCGAAGCCGAACGAGTTCGACAGCACGGTGCCGAGCTTGGCGTTGTCGATGCGCTTGCGCACGATCGGCATGTCGGCAAATACCGGATCGAGCTCGGTGATATGGGCGCTCTCGCAGACGAAGCCGTTGTTCAGCATCAGGAGCGAATAGATCGCCTCCTGCACGCCGGTGGCGCCGAGCGAATGGCCGGTCAACGCCTTGGTCGCCGAGATCGGCGGGCACTTGTCGCCAGTGCCGAACACCTTTCGGATCGCCTCGATCTCCGGCGGATCGCCGGCCGGCGTCGAGGTGGCGTGCGGATTGATGTAGTCGATCGGCGTCTTCACCGTCGAAATCGCCATGCGCATGCAGCGCTCGGCGCCTTCGCCCGACGGCGCCACCATGTCGTAACCGTCCGACGTCGCGCCATAGCCGACCAGTTCGCCGTAAATGCGCGCGCCGCGCGCCTTGGCACGTTCGAGCTCTTCCAGCACCACCACGCCGGCGCCACCAGCAATGACAAAACCATCGCGGCTGATGTCGTAGGGACGCGAGGCTGTCGCCGGCGTGTCGTTGTATCTGGACGACATTGCGCCCATGGCGTCGAACAGCACCGACAGGGTCCAGTCGAGCTCCTCGCAACCGCCGGCGAAGATCACGTCCTGCTTGCCGATCTGGATCGTCTCATAGGCGTTGCCGATGCAATGGTTGGAGGTCGCGCAGGCCGACGAGATCGAATAGTTCACGCCCTTGATCTTGAACCAGGTTGCCAACGTCGCCGATGCCGTTGATGACATGCCCTTCGGCACCGCGAACGGGCCGACCCGCTTCGGACCCTTGGTGCGCGCGATGTCGGCCGCCTCCACGAGCGTCCGCGTCGACGGTCCGCCCGACCCCATGATGATGCCGGTGCGCTCATTGGAGACTTCGTTGGGTTCAAGGCCGGAATCGCGGATCGCCTGCTCCATCGCGACGTGATTCCAAGCCGCTCCTTCGGCGAGGAATCGCATGGCGCGACGATCGATCACGTCAGCGGGATTGAGCGTTGGCGCGCCCTGCACCTGCGATCGAAAACCGAGCTCGGCGTGCTTTTCCGCACGCGTGATGCCGGATTTTGCCTCGCGAAGGCTCGCAAGCACTTCCTGGGTGTTGTTTCCGATGGATGAGACGATACCCATCCCCGTGATGACAACCCGCCTCATGATCGCCTCGCCTTGCCGTTTACGTTGTTCTGTGAAGGTGTGTTGCTGCTTGATCGCGTTGCTCAGCCGCCCGGCGCGGAGCCCTGCTTGAACAGCCCGACCTTCAGATCCTTGGCGCGATAGATAATCTCGCCATCCATGGAAAGCCAGCCGTCGCCGACGCCGAGCACCAGCTTTGAACGCATCACGCGTTTCATGTCGATGTTGTACACAACCTTGCGGGCGTTCGGCAGCACCTGGCCGGAGAACTTCAATTCCCCGAGCCCCAGCGCCCGGCCGCGTCCCTCGCCGCCGATCCATCCGAGGTAAAATCCGACCATCTGCCACATCGCGTCCAGGCCAAGGCAGCCCGGCATGACCGGGTCGTTCTTGAAATGGCAGCCGAAAAACCACAGGTCCGGCTTCACATCGAGTTCGGCGCGGATCAGGCCCTTGCCGAACTCGCCGCCCTTGTCGGTGATCTCGGTGATGCGGTCGAACATCAACATCGGCGGCAGCGGTAGCTGCGCATTTCCGGGGCCGAACATCTCGCCGCGGCCGCAAGCGAGCAAATCCTCGTATTCATAACCGCTGCGCCGATCCAGCATCGTATTCAGCCTCACCTTAGATGTCCCGATGGAGCGCTTTGAGTGAACCGGACCCGTTTCCCCACGGGAGAACGTTTGTTTCCCGCAATTTGGCGCTACTTAGGGTGCTATCGGCATTAGTCTCTGCCGAAATCGCATATGTGGTCCGCGCGCTCTGTAACATAGGCATTAGGGCCCGGCAAAGCACTGGAACGGGCTAAAACGCCCCATAGTCACGCTGGTTCCTCTTAACCTTGGGCCGGTTCTAGTTGCGAAAAACTTGCATCTACCTGATTTCCTTTTATATTGGGCAAGATTATTGCCCAAGTTAGCGCGTGTGGTATCCGAAGTGGACATGAACGACCAAGCCTCGCCCCTGAACGACGACGGTATCGATCCGGCTGCCCGCGCCGCTGGACACCAGCCGGCGTTGACCGGCTGTCCTTGGCACGACGTCAACGAAATGCTGCAGGCCGCAGGTCTGCGGCCCACCCGCCAGCGCATGGCGCTGGGCTGGCTCCTGTTCGGCAAGGGCGCCCGCCATCTCACCGCGGAAATGCTTTACGAGGAGGCGACGCTCGCCAAGGTTCCGGTGTCGCTGGCCACCGTCTACAACACGCTTAATCAGCTCACCGACGCCGGCCTGTTGCGCCAGGTCTCGGTCGATGGCACCAAGACCTATTTCGACACCAACGTCACCGCGCACCACCACTTCTATCTCGAGAACAATCACGAGCTGGTCGACATTCCCGATCCGCATCTGGTGCTGTCGAAGATGCCCGACGTGCCCGAGGGCTACGAGATCGCCCGCGTCGACATGGTCGTGCGGCTGCGCAAGAAGCGCTGATCTTCTCCGAACTATTGGCTGTCATTCCGGGGCAATGCGTCAGCATCGAACCCGGAATCTCGAGATTCTCAGGTGCGCAATTGCGCACCATAGTTCACGCTTCGCGTGCCCCGGAATGACGCTGCGCGTCAATCCACCCTCTCGTCCGCATACACGCCCCAGAGGCGCTGCTGCTCGATCCAGCCGTCAAAGCCATTGCCGACGACGCGGCACCAGCCATTGGCGCACTTCTTGACTTGCGCGACGACGCCGGCCTGCAGACGGGCGGCGACCGCGCTGGTTGGATCGGGACTATCGTACAGCGACGCCAACTCGTCCTTGCTCTTCATGGTGACGACCGCAGTGCGGCGGCCGGACAGCAGCGAATGATAGACCCAGCCCTCGGCGCCTTCGGAATCGCGCACGCGCCGCCAGTTCTCGAACTCGGCGGTGATTTCGACCGGCAGACCCGAGCGGGTATAGACCCAGGCGACGTCGTTGTCCTTGGTAGGACCGGCCCGCACATTCACATGATCGGATTTGAGGCTGACATATCGTGGCACCGGCAGGCCGCTCGTGGTGGTGGCCGAATCCTTGGCCGAAAACCCTGTGCTGACGGAAGCGACAAGCCAGCACGCCGCCAGCACCGCCACCGAACAGAAACGCCCCAATGCCATCAACCCGTCTCCTGCCGGGCCACGCCCAACTCGAATTCTCCGAGTTGAAACCGCCCGCTAACGCCCGAAACCCCAGACCCCGTGCCCCGCTTTGGCCGCACCCGGCTTGCGGCGACCGAGGGTTCTTGTCTTGGCCCGGTCTTCTGATAGAGAGGACGGAACGCCTAGAACCAGAACGCCCGGATTTTCTGCCGAAAATCCGAGGCAAGTATTGGGGAACCCAAGGGACTTAACCTCAGCAAACAGCCGGATACCGAGACCGCGTGGCCACCGCAGTGTCGAACAACCGGGTTAATGAGGTCTGAACGGTGCGCCTTCGCGCACCTCCCTCATGAGAGCAGGACATGTCGGTCAAGAAAAAACCTCTCGTCGTCGTCACTCGCAAATTGCCGGACTCGATCGAGACCCGGATGCGCGAGCTGTTCGACGCGAGGTTGAATCTCGACGATACGCCGATGACGCCGCAGCAGATTGCCGAAGCCAGCCGCTCGGCCGACGTGCTGGTGCCGACCGTCACCGACATGATCAGCGAGGAGATGCTCAAGCACCCTGACTGCAAGCTGCGCATGATCGCCAATTTCGGCAACGGCGTCGACAATATCGACGTCACGGCGGCACATGCGCGCGGCATCACGGTGACCAACACGCCGAAAGTCCTGACCGAAGACACCGCCGACATGACCATGGCGTTGATTCTTGCCGTGCCGCGGCGCCTGATCGAAGGCGCAACGATCCTCCCCGACGGCAAGAACTGGCCCGGCTGGTCGCCGACCTGGATGCTCGGCCATCGCATCGGCGGCAAGCGCCTCGGCATCATCGGCATGGGCCGCATCGGCCAGGCGGTGGCTCGCCGTGCGCGCGCCTTCGGCCTGCAGATCCACTATCACAACCGCCGTCCGGTGGCGCCTGTCATTGCAGAGGAACTCGGCGCGACCTATTGGGAAAGCCTCGACCAGATGCTGGCGCGGATGGACATCATCTCGGTGAACTGTCCGCATACGCCGGCGACCTATCACCTCTTGTCGGCCCGGCGGCTCAAGCTGATCCGCAAAGACGCCTACATCGTCAACACCGCACGCGGCGGCGTGATCGACGAAGACACGCTGGTCAAGCTGCTCGAAGCCGGTGACGTCGGCGGCGCCGGGCTCGACGTCTACGAGCACGAGCCCGCGGTCAATCCGAAACTGGTGCGGCTCGCCAAAGCCGGCAAGGTGACGCTGCTGCCGCATATGGGCTCCGCCACCATCGAAGGCCGCGTCGAGATGGGCGAGAAGGTGATCATCAACATCCGGACCTTCCTCGACAACCACAAGCCGCCGGATCGCGTGCTGCCCAGCATGCTGTAAGCCGGATTGGCCCGATATTACCCTCCCCTGGAGGGGGAGGGTCGGCTCACATTGAGCAAAGCGAAATGTGAGGCGGGGTGGGGTGATCTCTCCTCACGGGGCACTGTTAGACGTGGAGGGACCGTCACCCCACCCCGCCGCTCATTGCATGAGCGTCGACCCTCCCCCTCCAGGGGAGGGTGACAGCTACGTCTTGCTCTTCCGCCTCTCCCGCTTCCGCCATTCCGCGACAAAAGCCACGAACGCGGCAAGCGCCGGCGGCGGCTGGCGACGGCTCGGATAATACAGAAACGGTCCCGGAAACGGCGGGCACCAGTCGTCGAGCACGCTGACCAGCGCGCCCGACTTGATGCCGTAGCGTACATAACCCTCGAACGTCAGCCAGAAGCCCACCCCGTCATGGACAGCGCGCAACGCCAGCCCCAGATAGGTCGCGACCAGTTTGGCCGGCGGTGAAACCTTTACGACGCGGCCCGCTTTCTCGAACTCCCAATCCAGCATCGCGCCGCTGCCGAAGCGGGTGCGGATACAGGCATGGTCGAGCAGATCCTTCGGCGCTTCCGGTCGACCATGCTGAGCAACATATTCCTTCGACGCCACCACCGCGTAACGCTGTGGCGCCCCGAGCGAGACCGCGATCATGTCCTGCGCCAGATGTTCGCCATAGCGCACGCCGGCGTCGAACCCGCCGGCGACGATATCGACAAACGCACTCTCGCCGACGATCTCCAGCTCGATCTTGGGATGCTTCTCGAGAAACGGCGCGACCATCGGCGCCAGCACCAGGTCGATTGCCGGCGCCGGCGCATTGATGCGCAGACGCCCCGACGGCACGGCCCGCAGGCCGCGCACCTGATCGAGCGCCGCACCGACATCCGATAGCGCCGGGCCGACGCGCCCCAGCAACAACTCGCCGGCTTCGGTGAGGGCTACGCTGCGCGTGGTGCGATTCATCAGGCGCACGCCGAGCCGCTCCTCCATGTCGCGCAGCCGCTGGCTGAGGCTCGAGACGGAGACGCCTTGCTCGACCGCGGCACGCCGGAAATTCCGGGTGCGCGCCACGGCAACAAAAGCATCGAGGTCGCGGAGGTCGAGATCCTTCATTGTTCGATATAGTGAACAAGCTATTTGAAATTGTCCACCTTACCGGTTCAGTCGAGAAGGTTCATATCAACCGCGTCATCACGGCGCAGATCCGGCGCCGACTACGAGGAGAACCGCCATGGAAACACGCAAACTCGGCTCTACCGGCCCAACCGTTTCTGCCATCGGCCTCGGCTGCATGGGCATGTCAGACTTCTACGGCCCGGCCGACCGCAGCGAGAGCATCGCCACCATCCACGCCGCGCTCGATGCCGGCATCACCCTGCTCGACACCGGCGACTTCTACGGCATGGGTCACAATGAAATGCTGATCGGCGAAGCGCTTGCCGCGCGCGGTCGCGATAAGGTCCAGATCAGCGTCAAGTTCGGCGCGCTGCGCGATCCCGCAAAGAACTGGTCCGGCTATGACAGCCGCCCGGCGGCGATCAAGAATTTCCTCGCTTATTCGCTGCAGCGGCTGCGCGTCGAGACCATCGACATCTATCGGCCGGCTCGGCTCGATCCGGACGTGCCGATCGAGGAGACGGTCGGTGCGATGGCCGACATGGTGAAGGCCGGCTGGATCAGGCATATCGGCCTGTCGGAGGTCGGCGCGGAGACCATCCGCCGCGCCCATGCGGTGCACCCGATCCGCGACCTGCAGATCGAATACTCGCTGATCTCGCGCGGCATCGAGGACGACATCCTGCCGACCTGCCGCGAACTCGGCATCGGCATCACGGCCTATGGCGTGCTGTCGCGCGGACTGATCAGCGGACACTGGACGGCCGACCGCGGGACCAAGGATTTTCGTGCCATGAGCCCGCGTTTCCAGGGAAGCAATCTCGACGCCAATCTGGCGCTGGTGGACTCATTGCGTGCGATTGCAACCGAGCTTGGCGCCTCCCCCGCACAGGTCGCGATTGCATGGGTCGCGGCGCTGGGCAACGACATCGTGCCGCTGGTCGGCGCCCGTCGCCGTGACCGTCTCGCCGAGGCGCTCGGCGCGCTCGATGTCAAACTGACGCGGGCTCACTTGTCCGCGCTGGCCGAGGCGTTTCCGCCGGGCGTGGCGGCCGGCGCACGCTATCCCGAGGCGCAGCTTGCGCATATGGACAGCGAGAAGCGCGTCGGTGCGTGAGTGGATCGGGCACGCTACGCCGCGTGCCCGCTCAAATCGGTGATCGTGGGCGTATCGCCGTTGAGCGGGTTTTGCGGATCGCGCGCGTAACGCAGGGTTTCGAACCGCATCGCGCGTGCATCGACCATCACCAGTCGGCCAACTAGGCTCTCGCCGAAGCCGACGATCTCGCGGATCGCTTCCAGCGCCATCATCGAGCCCAGCATGCCCGCCAGCGCACCCATGACGCCGGCCTCGGCGCAGGCCGGAATGGTGCCGGGCGGCGGCGGTTCGGGAAACAGGCAGCGATAGGTCGGATTGAAGTGGCCGTCGGCGTCCCGTTCATGCGCCCGGATCGTGGTCAGCGATCCGTCGAACATCCCGAGCGCCGCCGTGATCAGCGGCTTGCCGGCAAAGAAGCAGGCATCGGAAACCAGATAGCGGGTCTCGAAATTGTCGGAGCCGTCAAGCACGAGATCGTAGTCGTCGATCAGCGACATCACGTTCCCCGCCGCGAGACGCACTCCATGCGCCTCGAAACGAATATGGGGATTGAGCGCGTGAACGGTCTCCGCGGCGCTATCGACCTTGCGCCGCCCGATGTCCGGCGTGGTGTGGATGATCTGCCGCTGCAGATTGGACAGCGAGACGACGTCGTCATCGACAGCGCCGAGCCTGCCGACACCGGCCGCCGCCAGATACATCAGGACGGGCGCGCCGAGACCGCCGGCGCCGATCACCAGCACGGACGCCGCTTTCAAGGCGGCCTGCCCGGGACCGCCGACTTCGCGCAGCACGATATGGCGGGCATAGCGTTCGAGTTCGTCGGCGCTCAGCATGGTGGTGTGCTGTCCTTCCTTCGCTGGCAAACCCTCATGGTGAGGGGATCCCCCTGAACCGGGGCGCGGTTGTTGCCGACTAAGCAGATGTGCTTAATTGGCCGGGCGTCAATGATCGCACTCTCCTTATTCTGCCGGGATTTGTCATGAGATTGGTGCTTTCAGCAACATTGATGATCGCAGCCTCGGTTTTTGTGATCTCCGGGGCCGCCGCGCAGACGCAAATGACGCCACCTTCCACGGCGGGCGCCAAGCCGAAGCAAGTCACGACGGTGCCGATCCGTCCCGCGCTGCAGAAGCCGGAAGACACGGCGAAGGCCTTAGGCCAGGCCGAACGGCTGGCGCTGCAGTCGGACCTCGCCTGGGTCGGGCAATATAACGGCGCGATCACCGGCGACGTCAGCGAGCGCATGGTCAATGCGATCAAGGAATTCCAGAAGTCGCGCGGGGCTAAGCCAACCGGCGTGCTCAATCCGCAGGAGCGCGGCCTCCTCGCCGATACTGCCAGGAAAAAGCAGGAGAGCGTCGGCTGGAAAATCGTCATCGATCCCGGCACCAGCGCGCGGCTCGGCATTCCCGCCAAGCTGGTACCGCAGCAGGCCAGCGACGCCAACGGCACCAAATGGACGTCACCAACCGGCACGATCCAGATCCAGCTTTCGCGGCGCAAGGAAGCCAATCCGACCACGGCGAAACTCGCCGAGCGCGAGAAGAAGGAGCCGGGCCGCAACATCGATTACACCGTGGTCAAGCCGGATTTCTTCGTGCTGTCCGGCCTGCAGGGCCTGAAGAAGTTTTATATGCGCGGCACCTTCAAAGGCGACGAGGTCCGCATCCTCACCATCATGTACGACCAGGCAACCGAGAACACCGTCGAGCCCGTGGTGATCGCGATGTCGAGCGCGTTCAACGCATTTCCGGCGCCTGCGCAGACGGCGGGGCCTCCCCCGCGCAAGAGCGTGGAATACGGCACCGGTGTCGTCGTCGGCGACGATGGCGCGATTCTGGCCGACCGCCAGATCACCGACGGCTGCCTCACGGTCGCGATCGCGGGGTTCGGCAATGCCGATCGTGTCGCCGAGGACAAGGAGCACGATCTGGCGCTCTTGCGCATCTATGGCGTGCGCGGGCTGAAGGCGCTCAATCTCGCCAATGCTGCCACCAAACCGGCGCTCGACCTCACCGGCATTGCCGATCCGCAGAACCAGGGCGGCGGCGCGGCGGTGACCAGCACCAAGGCCACGGTAGCCCAGCTAGGCGGCAGCAGCGACATCACGCTGACGCCCGCGCCGGCGCTCGGCTTCTCCGGCGCGCCCGCGCAGGACGGCGACGGCAAATTCGCCGGCATCGCGCTGTTGAAGCCGGTTCAAGTGGCGGGACCTACCAATGGCGTGCCGGCGGCGCAAGCGATGCTGGTGACCGCCGAAACGGTACGCGACTTCCTCAAGGCCAACGGCATCAACGCGGCTGACGGATCGACGGACGCCAAGGCGTCGGTGGTCCGCGTGATCTGCGTGCGGAAATAGTGCTCGTGTCCCGGACGCGGTGCAGCGTGTAGCGCTGCTCCGCAGAGCCGGGACCTATGCCGCGAAACGATAGGCCCCGGCTCTGCCGCGCATCGTCTCGGACTGCTTCGACAACTCGCTCGACGCCTGCAGCATCTGATGGGCGGCGGCGCCGGTATCGCGCCAATGACCCGTCATGCTGTTTCCCGCTTCTGCTGTCGTTTTCATCAGGACAAATGCGCCGCACGGCAGTATTTGCCCGGATGACCACATTTCCATAATCGGGCATCATTGCAAACTGACTGATTCGGACTACCGCGATCCCCTGACCTTTGGATCGGGCTGGGCACGTCTGAACGAGCGTGTAACTCGGCGCCGCAGAATGCGGCGCAGCTCGTGTGCCGTAACCAAGATGCCTTGAAAGCCATCCAAAGGATCTGAAATGCAGACGATCGTATTGGCCACCCAGAAGGGTGGCTCCGGCAAAAGCACGCTCGCCATCAGCCTTGCGCTTGCCGCCATCCGGGCCGGGCACAATGTCCGCCTGATCGAGACGGACTCACAGGGCACCCTTTCGAACTGGAAGCGCCGCCGCCCCTATGCCGCGCCGCTCGTCGAGCCGATCTATGCTGCCCGGGAGGTGGAACAGCGCCTGCAATCACTCGCGCGCGAGGGCGTGACCGTGACGATCGTGGATACCGCCGGCGGTATTACCGCCGCGACCACTTCAGCGATTCGCTATGCCGATTTCTGTCTGATTCCGACCCGTCCGAGCATTGCCGACATCGAGGCAACCGCCCCGACGCTTAGCTGTATCAGGGCGTGGAGAAAGCCGTTCGCCTATGTCCTGAACCAAGCCCCAATCCGGGGCGCGGCGCGCCTCGCCGGCGCGGAAAACTTGCTGAGCGACGAGGCCGCGCTGGATATCGACGATATAGTTGCCCGCCCCATCATCATGATGCGGAACGATCACCAAGATGCGCTGACGGCCGGCCTTGCGGTCTGCGAATACGCGCCAGGCAGCAAATCCGCCGAGGAAATCCGCGATCTCTGGCAGTGGATCGAAACGCGGCTGGGCAACGTCGCGGCCGCCAGCGACGAACCGATCATCGAGAAGTTCGTGGAAATGGAAAGGCGCACGAGACTTCCGACAGTGGCTGCGCTTACCTCCATCGTGAACGACACGGCGCTGTTCCTGAGGGTGCAGGCCCGAAACTGACAACCCTTCCCCGCGACGCGGGGAGCGAGCGACTTGTCCGCCATAGCTTGAAGAGCAAAGACGAAAGCAATCCAGCCGACCAGCCCCGCTGGATTGCTTCGCTCCGCCTACCTGTTCCGGCGCAGCCATTGTTCCCGCGTCACACGCCATCGTTCCGCCAGCGTCTGACCGTTGTGATGGGCAAGCTCGGTGTAGCCGACCAATTCGGCGCCGGTCTTTTGCTTGACCCGGCGCGATGCCTCATTGGTTACCGCGTTACAGACGTAGAAAACCTCGAGACCCAGTACGCCGAAGACGAAATTGTTCACCTCCGCGACGGCTTCACTCATCAGGCCTTGATTCCAATAGCGCTCCGCGAGCCAGAAGCCCCGGTTGCCCTTCGCATTGTCCGACCTCGGGCGAAAGCGAATATTCCCGATCGCCTCGCCATCACCGCCGCGCAGCACCAGCATCCAATTATAGATCTCTTCCCCCGCGGCGACCCTCTCCAACTCCCTCGTGATGAAAGTCGTCGCGCCGTCCTCCGGATATGGCCAGGGGACAACCGATGCGAGATGCTGGATGATATTCCAGTTGTTGAAATGGCGCTGGATCGCCGGCGCATCGGACAGCGCGAGCGGCCGCAAGATCAGTCGCTTCGTTTCAAGCGTCGGCGTGTTGGTTATTTCTGACATTTCGGGCACCAGAAGGTTGAACGGCCGTTCTGTACGAAGCGTCGCACGACGCCGCCGCAGCCTTTAGTTTGGCACTTCTCGCCCTCGCGGTCATAGACCTGGAACGAGTGCTGGAAATAGCCGAGCTCGCCCGAGGTCAGCCGGTGATCGCTGATCGAGGAGCCGCCGGCCTTGATCGCCTGATTGAGCACTGTGTGAATTGCATTCACCAGCCGCCCGGCGTGATCGGTCGGCTCGCCCTTCTTCGTTGCCAGCGTCGCCGCCAACCGCCGCGGCGAGAGATGCGAGCGGTACAGCGCCTCACAGACATAGATATTGCCGAGACCGGCGACCACGCGCTGGTCGAGCAGCGCGGCCTTCAGGCTGGTCTTCTTGTTGAAACACGAGCGCGCCAGCATCCCGGCGTCGAATTCGTTGCCGAGCGGCTCCGGACCGAGCCCCTTCAATAGCGGTTCATCCTCCAGCACGTTGCGGGCAATAATCTTCATGTAACCGAAGCGGCGCGGATCATTGAACACGACGGATCTGCCCGACGACATGTGAAACACCACGTGATCATGAGCGCGGTCCTCGCTGCGCGGATGGTGGAATTGGCCGGGCGTATTGTTAGTGCCGCCATCGAGCACCCGGAACGAGCCGGACATACCCAGATGCATCAGCAGCACATCGCCGGAGGTAAGATCCGCCATCAGGTATTTGGCGCGGCGGCCAAGGCCGGTCACGGTCTGGCCCTCCAGCCGAGCGATAAAGTCTTTTTGAAAGGGAAACCGCAAATCCTTGCGCCGGGCTTCCGCCTTGAGGATTTTCGACCCCTCCATGGCGGGTTGCAGGCCGCGGCGGACGGTCTCAACTTCGGGCAATTCAGGCATGAAGGCATTCACCTTATGGAGGTGACGTGATAGCGCCATTGCGACGGGCGCGCTATGGTCCGCTAGTGGAGTACATCTAATGGTTCGGCCGGATCAAACCACCCATTTTGGCTTCAGGGACGTGCCCTTAGGGGACAAGCAGACGCTGGTGAACGACGTGTTTCACAGCGTGGCAAGACGCTATGACCTGATGAACGACCTGATGTCGGCGGGCCTGCACCGGGTCTGGAAAGACATCATGATCACGGCGCTCAACCCGCCGAAAAGTGATGCGCCGTTTGCGCTGCTCGACGTCGCCGGCGGCACCGGCGATATCGCCTTCCGCGCGGCCAAGGCCGCAGGCTTTGGCTTCCGCGCCACCGTCTGCGACATCAATGCGGATATGCTCGAGGTCGGCCACAACCGCGCGCTGGCGCAGCATCTCGACCATCAGGTGTCTTTCGTCGAAGGCAATGCCGAGGCGCTGACTTTCCCGGATCGCTCCTTCGACGCCTACACCATCGCCTTCGGCATTCGCAACGTGCCGCGGATCGATGTGGCGCTGCGCGAGGCCTATCGCGTGCTGCGGCCGGGCAGCCGATTCCTGTGTCTGGAATTCTCCACCGTCGACGTTCCCGGACTGGACTGGCTGTACGACCAGTTCTCGTTCAGGGTGATCCCGCCGCTCGGCCGCGCCGTGACCGGCGATGCCGAATCCTATCAGTATCTCGTCGAATCGATCCGGAAATTTCCCCGGCCCAATGTATTTGCCGAGATGATCCGCGGCGCCGGCTTTGCGCGGGTGAAGTGGGAAAGCCTCTCCGGCGGGATCGTGGCGCTGCATTCGGGCTGGCGCTTGTGATTTCTGCGGCGACCCACATCGCGCGGCTTGTCCGCGCCGCTTACGTGTTCGCGCGCGAGGGCGTGTTCGGCGTCGTCGATCCGAGCCTGGTGCCGGCGCCCGGGCAGCTCGCGCTGCGACTGGCGCGATTGATCGAACGACCCGGCGCCAAATCCGGCCCGCGACTATCCCGCGCGCTGACGCGGCTGGGACCGGCGTACCTCAAGCTCGGGCAGTTTCTGGCGACCCGCCCCGACGTGGTCGGGGTTGCCATGGCGCGCGACCTGGAAAGCCTGCAGGATCGGCTGCCGCCGTTTTCGCAAAGCGAAGCGGAAGC
The DNA here is from genome assembly GCF_036924525.1 of Bradyrhizobium sp. AZCC 1719. Taxonomy (NCBI): domain Bacteria; kingdom Pseudomonadati; phylum Pseudomonadota; class Alphaproteobacteria; order Hyphomicrobiales; family Nitrobacteraceae; genus Bradyrhizobium; species Bradyrhizobium sp. AZCC 1719. The sequence goes on from NZ_JAZHRU010000001.1 coordinate 1,590,630, forward strand.
GGTGATCGCACTGTCGCTGGAACGCTCTGTGGCCAAGGCCTTTGTCAGCCTCGGCCCGGCGGTCGCCGCCGCGTCCATCGCGCAGGTGCATCGCGGCGAGATCGAGCGCAATGGCGTGCGCCAGCCGGTCGCCGTAAAGGTACTCCGGCCCAACGTCGCCTCGCGTTTTCGCCGCGACCTCTCCGACTTCTTCTTTGTCGCACACAACGCGGAGGCGCATTCGGCCGAAGCGCGGCGGCTGCGGCTGATCGAGGTCATCAACACGATGTCGCGCACGGTCGCGATGGAGATGGACCTGCGGCTCGAGGCTGCCGCTCTTTCCGAGATGGCGGAGAACACCCGCGACGATCCGGATTTCCGCGTGCCGGCGGTCGACTGGGACCGCACCACCCATAACGTGCTGACGATGGAGTGGATTGACGGCATCGCACTGAACGACCATGCGCGCCTCGAAGCAGCGCAAGTCGATTTGCCCGACCTTGGGCGCAAGGTGATCCAGAGCTTCCTGCGCCACGCGCTGCGCGACGGCTTCTTTCATGCCGATATGCATCCCGGCAATCTGTTTCTCGACGACACCGGACGGCTTGTGGCGGTCGATTTCGGCATCATGGGCCGGCTCGGCGTGAAGGAGCGGCGTTTCCTCGCCGAAATTCTCTTGGGCTTCATCACGCGCGACTACCGCCGCGTTGCGGAAGTCCATTTCGAGGCCGGCTACGTGCCGGGGCATCATTCGGTGGAAAATTTCGCGCAAGCCATCCGCGCCATCGGCGAGCCGATCCACAACCGCACCGCCGAAGAAATCTCGATGGCGAAGCTGTTGACCCTGCTGCTCGAGGTCACCGGCCTGTTTGACATGCAGACCCGGCCCGAACTGATCCTGCTGCAGAAGACCATGGTGGTGGTCGAAGGGGTAGCCCGGGGATTCGACCCCAAGCTCGATATCTGGAAGGTCGCCGATCCCGTGGTGCGCGAATGGATCGAGCGCAATCTCGGCCCGCTCGGGCGGGTTCAGGGGGCCATGACCGGCGCTGGCGAACTCGGCCGCGTGATGACGGGCCTGCCGGCGATCGCCTCGCGGGCGGTTGCCGTGATCGAGAACATGGAAAAGATGACCCGCGAAGGCCTGACGCTGTCGCCGGAGACTATTGCGGCCCTGGGCCGGGCCGAAGGCCGCAAGAGCCGCTGGCGCACGGTGGCGCTGTGGATCATCGCAGCGACCTTTATCGGAATTCTGTTTGCGATCCTGCAGTTGTGATTGCAATGCTAGCATAGCGTGCTAGCATTGACGGCATAGTTTTGCCGGAGGCCGTCCTATGGCCAGCCTGACCATCCGAAAACTCGATGAAACCGTCAAAGCCTATCTGCGGCTCCGGTCGGCGGGAAACGGCCGCTCCGTCGAGGAGGAAGTCCGGGTCATCCTGGGAGAACTCGTCCAAGGGCGCCCCGAACTATCAGGCGCCAGCACGTCACCACCATCCGCAGAGGCCAACGCACAGGCAGTGCCGGTCAGCGCCTCCAGCGAACGGAGTGTCACCCTGATCATCGGCGGCGGAATCGCCGCTTTCAAGTCGCTGGAGCTGATCCGGCGGCTGAAGGAGCGACACGTTCACGTCCGCTGCGTGCTGACCAAGGCAGCCCAGCAATTCGTCACGCCGCTTTCCGCCAGCGCGTTGTCGCATGAGCGCGTCTATACGGACCTGTTCAATCCCGAGAGCGAATTCGACGCCGGACACATCCGGCTGGCGCGCGAATGCGATCTGATCATCGTGGCGCCGGCGACCGCCGACCTGATGGCGAAGATGGCGCACGGCCATGCCGACGATCTCGCTACCGCCATCCTGCTGGCAGCCAACCGGCCAATCCTGCTGGCGCCTGCGATGAACCCCCTGATGTGGAACAACGCCGCCACCCGCCGCAACGTGATGCAGCTTCGCCGCGACGGCGTTCACATGATCGGCCCCAACGCCGGGGAAATGGCCGAGTCCAATGAGGCCGGCATCGGGCGGATGTCGGAGGCGGTCGAGATTGCCGCCGCCGCCGTCGACATCCTGCGCCCGCCGCGGCCGCGTCCGCTCGCGGGCAAGCGTGTGCTGATTACGGCAGGGCCGACGCATGAGGCGATCGATCCCGTGCGCTATATCGCCAACCGCTCGTCCGGCAAGCAGGGTTATGCCATCGCCGCCGCGGCACAGGCCGCGGGCGCGGACGTCACGCTGGTGTCCGGTCCGGTCGACTTGCGCGATCCCCCCGGCGTCACGGTGATCCGGGTCGAATCGGCGCGTGACATGCTGCATCGGGTGGAAGCCGCCTTGCCGGCGGACATCGCGATCTTCGCCGCCGCCGTTGCCGACTGGCGCGTTGCCAATGAAGGCGAGCAGAAACTGAAAAAGACGTCCGCCGGCATGCCGCAGCTCGCACTGGTGGAAAATCCCGACATTCTGGCGACGATCTCGAAACTGAAGGAGAAGCGTCCGCCGCTGGTGATCGGCTTTGCCGCCGAGACCGAACATCTGATCGACAACGCAAAAGCCAAGATCGCGCGCAAGGGCTGCGACTGGATCGTCGCCAACGACGTTTCGCCTTCAACCGGCGTGATGGGCGGCGACCGCAACACCGTTCACCTGCTGACGCGCGATGGCGAGGAGATCAACGTCAACAGCATTAAAGTGGAATCTTGGCCGGTGATGACCAAGGAACAGGTCGCAGCCGAACTGGTGGCGAAGATTGCGCAGACCATGGAGAAGAATTCGTGAGCGTGACGGTGAAGGTCGACGTCTGCCAATTGCCACATGGCGAAGGTCTCGCACTGCCGGCCTACCAGAGCGCCGATGCCGCCGGGCTTGATCTGCTGGCGGCGGTGCCTGCGGATACGCCGCTGATCCTCCCGCCCGGAAAATTCGCGATGGTGCCGACCGCACTCACGATCGCGTTGCCTTCCGGATATGAGGCGCAGGTGCGGCCGCGCTCCGGCCTTGCCGCCAAACACGGCGTCACGGTGCTGAACTCGCCCGGCACGGTGGATGCGGACTACCGCGGCGAGATCAACGTGCTCCTGATCAACCACGGTGATACGCCCTTTCCGATCAAGCGCGGCGAGCGCATCGCGCAGATGGTGATTGCGCCTGTGGTGCAGGCGAAATTGGTTCCCGTCACTTCGCTGGCGGCAACCGGCCGTGGCAGTGGCGGTTTTGGCTCGACCGGACGCTGAATCGTTCGGTTTGAACGGTTCTGAACGATGCCGCCTTGATTTTTTCACAGGCAGTTTTGCGTTCACGGTCTGGACTCTTACCGGTCGACTTCCGAAGGGGATACTCTCGACCCGATTCGTGTAGAGCGCGACCAGCAAAAGTGGGGTCCGGTTTTGTGTCCGGGCGCGCTCAATCCTTAGTCGGCGCATAATCTCAACGCAAACCGCTCACATTTTGGCGGATTATGCGCTGGGGGTGGTGCCAGCAGTCATGCGTTCTTGGGGCAAATAATGTCGGGCGTAGTCGCTGCGATGCGTCGAACCCTGCTGTCGTGCACCTCACTGGCGCGCCACGGCGTGATTGCGCTCGCCACCGCCCTCTCCGCGCTGCCGGAGCCCGCGTTGGCCGACGAATTGACGATCACGCAGGCGATTTCCGCCTTGTTCGACCTCAATCACCAGGAGTTCGCGGCGCTGACCACGGCGCTATCGCTGCTCGGTTTTACCGTGGTGGCCGCGATCCTGCTGATGCGCACGCGGATTCGGGCCACCCGGATGGAACTCGACCTGCGCTCCGACATCGCCGACCTGCAGGTACAAGCCGACCGGCTGCGCGCGCTGTTGTTCGCCGAGCCCCAGATCCTGATCGCCTGGGCCGCGGGGGACAACCGGCCCCAGATCAGCGGCGACACTTCGCTTCTGATCTCGCAGGACGCACTGTCGAATTCGCCGCAACGCATTCTCGCCTTTGGAACCTGGCTGCCGCCGGAACCGGCGCTGCAGATGGACCATGCGGTCGACGCGCTGCGCGAGGCCGGCGAAGGCTTTCTGCTCAACCTCTCCACCTCGAATGGCCGCGCCATCGAAGCGATGGGCCGCGCCATTGGGGGGCAAGCCATTGTGCGGATTCGCGAACTTGGCGGCTTGCGCCGTGAGCTCGCCGAATCCAATCTCCGCTACAGGACGCTTTTGGAGGAGACCGATTTGCTGCGCGACTTCGCCGCCGCGGCGCCCTGGCCGATCTGGGCCAAGAGCGCCGAGGGCAATCTGCGTTACGCGAACACCGCCTATGTGCGGGCCACCGAAGGCGCAAGCGTCGCGGACACGATCTACCGCAACCTCGAGCTGCTGGAGAACGACCAGCGTTCCGAGATGGGCCGGGTGCTGAACGACAATTCCACCTACGCCGCGCGGCTGCCGATCGTGGTCGGCGGCGAGCGGCGCATCTATGACGTACAGGCGCTCAAGCTCGGCGGCGGCAGCGCCGGCATCGCCATCGACGCCAGCGAGGCGACCCAGTTACGCGACGCCATGGAGCGGATGGCGGAAGCCCATCGCCGCACCCTCGACCAGTTGTCATCGGGGGTTGCCGTATTCGACGGCCAGCGGCGGCTTGCCTTCTACAACGAATCCTACCGGCGGCTGTGGGGCCTCGATCAAGCCTTCCTCGATTCCAACCCCGACGATTCAAGCGTGCTCGATCGGCTCCGCGCGGCGCGCAAACTGCCCGAGCAACCGGATTTCCGCGCCTGGAAGGCCAAGCTCCACGAAGCCTACCGCGCCGTCGAGCCGGAGAACTACACCTGGTTTCTGCCCGACGGCCGCGCCGTCAGCGTCGTCACCACGCCGAACCTCGAAGGCGGCGTCACCTATCTGTTCGACAATGTCACCGAAAGCTTGGATCTCGCACGCCGCTATGACCGGCTGACCCGGGTCCAGCATGAAACGCTCGACAATCTGGCTGAAGCGGTCGCGGTGTTCGGCAGCAACGGCCGCGTGGAACTGTTCAATCCCGCTTTCCTGAAAATGTGGAAGCTCTCGGCGGAAGCGCTCAAAGAACAGCCCCACATCGAAACCGTGGAAGCTTGGTGCAAGCCGCTGTTCGACGATGCGTTGACTTGGCGGACGCTGCGCGAGGCGATCACCGCGATCGAGAACCGGGCGCAGGTGGCGCAGAAACTCGAACGCAAGGACGGCAGCGTGCTGGATTGCATGACCATGCCGCTGCCCGACGGCGCGACTCTTTTGACATTCCAGGACATCACCGATACCGAAAATGTCGAGCGCGCGCTGCGCGAGCGCAACGAGGCGCTGGAAGCCGCCGACCAGATGAAGGTGGATTTCGTCCACCACGTGTCCTACGAGCTGCGCGCACCGCTGACCACCATCATCGGCTTCGCACATTTCCTCAGCGATCCCTCGACCGGCCCGCTGACGCCAAAGCAGGCCGAGTATCTCGACTACGTCACCAAGTCGACCAACGCGCTGCTCGCGCTCACCAACAACATCCTCGATCTCGCCACCATCGATGCCGGCGCCATGAAGCTCGAGCTCGGCCCGGTCAATATCGAAGGAGCCATTCAGGCCGCCGCCGAAGGCATCCAGGACCGGCTGGCGACCGACCGCATCGAGCTCAAGGTCGATATCGATCCTGAGATCGGCAACTTCACCGGCGACGAGCGGCGCGTGGTGCAAGTGCTCTATAACCTGCTCGCCAACGCGGTCGGGTTCTCGCCGCACGATGCCGCGGTCACGATCAGCGCGCGGCGAACCGAGCATCGCGTGATCTTCACCGTCTCCGATTCCGGCCCCGGCATTCCCGCCGAAGTGAAAGACAGGGTATTCGACTGGTTTGAGAGCCACTCCCACGGCTCGCGCCACCGCGGCGCCGGCCTCGGCCTGTCGCTGGTACGCTCGTTCGTCGAACTGCATGGCGGCAAGGTGCGCGTCGACTCGGTCGTCGGCAGAGGCACGACCGTCACCTGCGATTTTCCGATCGACCAGAACGCCCACCGTAACGCCGCCGAATGACCGCGCCTGCGACATTTACAGTGGCGTTGGCGAACGAGGCGGCAACGGCGCATCTGATGGCCGACCTCGCGCTGCTGATCGGCCCCGGCGACGTCATTACGCTGTCGGGCGATCTCGGCGCGGGAAAGACCGCGGCGGCGCGCGCCATGATCCGCTATCTCGCCGACGATCCCGCGCTCGAAGTGCCGAGCCCGACATTCACGCTGGCGCAGAGCTACGAGCTGCCGTTTCCGATTGTCCACGCCGATCTCTACCGCATCAACGATTCGAGCGAGCTGGAGGAAATCGGCTTGTCGCCACTGCCGGAGGGCACGCTGGCGCTGATCGAATGGCCGGAGCGCGCACCCGACGCACTGCCCGAAGATCGCATCGACATCGCCTTCAGCCACCGTCCCGCGCTCGGATCGAGCGCGCGGGCCGCCGAAATCACCGGCTATGGCAAGGCGGCGGCGCAGGTGGCGCGACTCAGCAGCTTGCGCAAATTTCTCACTGAAGCCGGCTTCCTCGATGCAGCGCGCGAGCGCATGCCCGGCGACGCCTCGACGCGCTCCTACGCGCGCCTGATCGGCGACGACGGCACATCCATCCTGATGAATTCGCCGCGCCGTCCCGACGGACCGGCGATCTATGACGGAAAGTCCTACAGCGCGGCCGTTCATCTCGCCGAGGACGTCAAGCCGTTCGTCGCCATCGACAATGGCCTGCGCGCACACGGTTTCTCGGCGCCCGCGATCCGCCACGCCGATCTCGATTCCGGTTTTCTGATCACCGAGGATTTCGGCAGCGCCGGCATCGTCGAAGGCGACCCGCCGCGACCGATCGCCGAGCGCTATGAGGCGGCAACCGACATGCTCGCGGCGTTACACCGCGAAACCCTGCCCGAAACGGCGCCGCTCGGGCCGCAGGGCTCTTACGAAATTCCGGTCTACGATATCGATGCATGGCTGGTCGAGATCGGGCTGATGCTCGAATGGTATCTGCCGGTTCACGGCGCTGAAGTCAGTCCGCAACAACGCGACGAATTCGTCGCGATGTGGCGAACACTACTCGAAAAGCCGGCGGCTGCGCCGCGAACCTGGGTGCTGCGTGATTTTCATTCGCCCAACATCATCTGGCTCGACGACCGCACCGGGATTTTACGTGTCGGCATCATCGACTTCCAGGACGCCGCGTTGGGCCCTGCCGCCTACGATTTGGTATCCCTGTTGCAGGACGCGCGGATCGACGTCCCCGAACCGCTCGAGTTGTCGCTCTTGACCCGCTACATCAAGGCGCGCCGCGCGGCAGATGGCCAGTTCGATCCGGCCAGCTTTGCCGAGCTCTACGCCATCATGTCGGCGCAGCGGAATACGCGCCTGCTCGGTACCTTCGCCCGGCTCAACGGGCGCGACGGCAAGCCGCAATATCTGCGCCATCAGCCCCGGATCTGGACCTACCTGAACCGCTCGCTGGCGCACCCCGCCCTGGCGGCGTTTCGCGAATGGTACGCCGCCAACGTGCCGCCGCCGCTGGCCTGATTTACCTCCTGTTAGCCACCGCGCATTTAATCTGGAACCGGCACGCTGCGCAGGCGTGGACCAGCATTTTTTGAAACGGAAGGACGGCCATGGCGGCGGCGGAACGGCGCAAGGGAGATCGAGTCGTATTCGAGCGCGGCTTTGCGGCGCACATGATGGGAATCGACGGCACCTGGCGGCGTGATTGCGTGATGGAAGACGTCTCCGAGACCGGCGCCAAGCTGACGGTCGAAGGCTCAGTCGAGGGCCTGCATCTGAAGGAATTCTTCCTGCTATTGTCGTCGACGGGACTGGCCTATCGGCGCTGCGAGCTGGCCTGGGTCAATGGCGATCAGATCGGCGTCAATTTCCTGAAGCAGGGCGACAAGAAGAAGAAAATGGCCAAGCGCGGGGCCGAGGACGCCGAGGCCTGAAGTTGGCAAGCACCGCGGCCGTCGTACGGCCGTCATGTGCGGCCACTAAGGCCTCATGGTTGCTGGGTTCAAGCGAATCGCCGTGGTATGATCCATGGCGCAATTTGAAGGTTCGAGAAACTCCAAGAATGTCCGTTACGCCCACCAAAGCCATGGTCCTTGCCGCCGGTCTCGGTTTGCGCATGCGCCCGCTGACCGACCACATGCCGAAGCCGCTGGTGAGCGTGGCCGGCCAGCCGTTGCTCGATCACGTGCTCGACAAGCTCGCCGGCGCCGGCGTCGGCGAGGCCGTGGTCAATGTGCATTACCTGCCTGACCAGATCATCCAGCACACCGCCAACCGTACCCTGCCCCGCATCATCATTTCCGACGAACGCGACCAGGTGCTCGGCACCGGCGGCGCGGTGGTGAAGGCGCTGCCGCTGCTCGGCAAGGAGCCGTTCTTCCACGTCAACGCCGATACGATGTGGATCGATGGCGTACGGCCCAATCTGACGCGTCTTGCCGAAACCTTCGACGCGGATCGCATGGACATCCTGCTCCTGATGGCGCCGACCACGAACAGCATCGGCTATGCCGGCCGCGGCGACTACGCCATGCTGCCGGATGGCGCGCTGCGCAAGCGGCGCGAGCACCAGGTGGTGCCGTTCGTCTACGCGGGAGCCGCAATCATGTCGCCCTCGCTGTTTGCCGACGCGCCGGCAGGCGAGTTTTCGCTGACCAAAATGTTCGACCGCGCCAACGAGCAGGAACGATTGTTTGGCCTCAGGCTCGATGGCGTCTGGATGCATGTCGGAACGCCCGACGCGGTACAGGCGGCGGAAGAGGCGTTTTTGGAAAGCGTGGCGTAGCCCCGCCCACAGCCGTCATGCCCCGCCACCGGGTCGCGCGAATGCGCGCCCGATGACAGGCTCCGGCGGGGCATCCAGTACGCCGCGGCCTCTCGATTTGATCACGGCCGTCTCTGGGATACTGGATCACCCGCCTTCGCGGGTGATGACAGATTCGTATGGTGGGCACGCTTTCGCTTTGCCACCCTACCGCTCAGACAAAAATCTCGAAAACAACCCCATGCAAAGTAGAGTGGGCGCGGACTGCTTTGACAGTGAGTAGCGGGGACGCCGCCCTCACCCGCATGACCTCCCCCTCATTCCTCCCTATATTGGCCGCTGATCTCGAATCAGGAAGCCCATGCGCGTTTTCAGCGTTCCCGTCTCCGCACCGTTCCTGCGCACCGTCATCGCGGCGCTGGTCGACGGCCGGCTGGTCGAGGGATTCGAGGCGCGAAGGGATCCGCTCAATCTCGCAACGGCAACGCTCTATCTGCCGACCCGGCGCGCCGGGCGGCTGGCGCGGGAGATTTTTCTTGATGAGCTGAAGACCGATGCCGCGATCCTGCCGCGCATCGTAGCCCTCGGCGACATCGACGAGGACGAGCTGGCATTTGCGGAAGGTTCCGAACAATTCAGCGGCGTCTCGCCGCTCGACATTCCGCCACGGCTCGGCGAACTGGAGCGCCGCCTGACGCTGGCGCATCTGGTTGCGGCATGGGCAAAGAGCCCGGTGTCGGCGCCGCTCGTGGTCGGCGGCCCGGCCTCGACGCTGGCGCTGGCCGGCGACCTGGCGCGGCTGATGGACGACATGGTGACGCGCGGCGTCGCCTGGGAAGCGCTCGACAGGCTGGTGCCCGACCAGTTCGACAAATATTGGCAGCACTCGCTGGAATTCCTGCGCATCGCGCGCAAGGCATGGCCGGAACACTTGAAGGAAATCGGAAGAATCGAACCTGCCGAGCGGCGCGACCGCCTGATCGAGGCGGAAGCCGCGCGCCTGACTGCGCACCACGAGGGACCGGTGGTCGCGGCCGGCTCGACCGGCTCGATGCCGGCAACCGCGAAATTCCTCAATGCCGTGGCCCGCCTGAAGCAGGGTGCGGTGGTGCTGCCAGGGCTCGACACCGATCTCGACGAGGAAGCCTGGCAGACGATTGGCGGCGTCAGGGACGCTCAGGGCAAATTCACTACGCAGCCCTCCTCGAACCACCCGCAATTCGCGATGCATGGATTGCTGGATCGCTTTGGCATCAAGCGAAGCGACGTCGAAATTCTCGGCACGCCGGCCCGGCAGAGCCGGGAAGTACTGGTATCGGAGACGATGCGCCCATCGACGGCGACCGAGCAATGGCACGAGCGGCTGGCGCAGCCGGAAGTGTCTGCGAGGATCGCGGCCGGCATGGCAAATCTTGCCGTCGTCGAGGCGCCCAACTCGGAGATGGAAGCGCTGGCGATTGCGGTGGCGATGCGCGAGGCGCGGCATCTGAACAAATCAGCCGCGCTGGTGACGCCGGACCGCGCGCTGGCGCGTCGGGTGATGGCGGCGCTGAGGCGCTGGAATCTCGAATTCGACGATTCCGGTGGCGACGCGCTGATGGATACGCCAAGCGGCATCTTTGCCCGCCTCGCCGCAGAAGCCGCCGCCAAGGGGCTGGAGCCCCCGACGCTGCTGGCGCTGCTAAAGCATCCGCTGTTTCGGCTTGGTGGCGCATCCGGCGCCTTCAAACATGCCATCGAGACCCTCGAATTGGCGCTGCTGCGCGGCACCCGGCCGCAGGCAGGAACGGCCGGCTTGGCGCGCGACTTCGATCGTTTCCGCGTCGAGCTCGGAAAACTCAGGCGCAAGGAAACCTCCTCGCTTCATGCTTCGGAGCCACGGGCGAAACTAAGGGATGACGAACTCGATCAGGCCCAGGCGCTGATCGCGGCGTTGCAGAAGGCGCTGTCGCCGCTGGAAATCATGGGCTCATCAAAGCCGTACGATTTCGCCGAGCTGGCGTTCCGCCATCGCGAAACGCTGATCGCGCTGTCCTCGGATCACAACGGCGTTGCGGTCGTGTTCGAGGAAGCCCAAGGCTCGGCCCTGTCAGCGGCGTTCGACGACCTGCTTGCCGAGCAAAAGCCGAGCGGCCTGATGGTCCAGCTCGGCGATTACCCCGATGTGTTCCAGACCGCCTATGCCGACCGCACCGTGCGGCGTCCGGAATCCGCAAATGCACAACTCCAAATCTACGGCCAACTCGAAGCGCGGCTGACCGAATCCGACCGCGTCATCCTTGGCGGGCTGGTCGAAGGCGTGTGGCCGCCGGCGCCGCGAGTTGATCCGTGGCTGAGCCGGCCGATGCGCCATGAACTCGGCCTCGATCTGCCGGAGCGGCGCATCGGCCTCTCCGCGCACGACTTCGCGCAATTGCTGGGCACGCCAGATGTGATTCTCACCCATGCGGCGAAAGTCGGCGGCGCGCCGGCGGTCGCCTCGCGCTTCCTGCACCGCCTGGAGGCGGTGGCCGGTGAACCGCGCTGGGAGGAAGCCAAACGTGCCGGAGAATGTTACGTCCGCTTCGCCGCCGAACTGGATCAACCCGACGAGGTCAAGCCGATCGAGCAGCCCGCGCCGAAGCCACCGGTCGAGACGCGGCCACTCAAGCTATCGGTCACGGCGATCGAGGATTGGCTGCGCGATCCCTATACGATCTACGCAAAATATATTCTGCGGCTTGATCCGCTCGACCCCGTCGACATGCCATTGTCGGCGGCCGACCGCGGCTCGGCGATCCATGACGCGCTCGGTGAATTCACGCAAGTATTCGCCGACGCCCTTCCGCCAGAGCCCGCGCTGGCGCTGCGCGGCATCGGCGAGAAATATTTCGCGCCGTTGATGGAGCGGCCGGAGGCACGCGCCCTGTGGTGGCCGCGGTTTCAGCGCATCGCCGCCTGGTTTGCGGAATGGGAAAAGGCGCGACGCGACGACATCGAGAAGATTACCGCCGAGATCAGGGGCGAGATCAAGATTCCGCTCGACAATGAGCGCATCTTCACGCTGTCCGCGCGCGCCGACCGGATCGAGCAGCGCCACGACGGTAGTTTTGCGATTCTCGATTACAAGACCGGACAGCCGCCGACCGGCAAGCAGGTGCGGATGGGCCTGTCGCCGCAACTGACGCTGGAGGCCGCGATCCTGCGCGAAGGCGGGTTTGACAATATCCACGCCGGCTCATCTGTCGGCGAACTCGTCTATGTCAGGCTTAGCGGCAACAATCCGCCCGGCGAGCAGCGCTCGCTGGAACTGAAAATCAGGAACAACGATACGCCGCAGCGGCCGGACGAGGCGGCCGACTACGCGCGCGAACAGCTCGAGGCGCTGATCCGCAAATTCGAGAACGTGGAGACCGCCTATACCTCGCTGAACCTGTCGATGTGGTCGAACCGCTACGGCGCTTATGACGACCTCGCCCGGATCAAGGAATGGTCGGCGGCCGGCGGGCTGGGGATCGAGGAATGGTGAAGGCCCGGCGCATCATCCCCGACGCCGTCCGCGCGACGCAGGCGCGTGCGTCCGATCCGGCGGCGTCCGCCTTCGTCTCGGCGAATGCGGGCTCGGGCAAGACGCATGTGCTGGTGCAGCGGGTGATCCGGCTGTTGCTCGACGGCGTGGCGCCGGAGAAAATTCTCTGCATCACCTTCACCAAAGCTGCCGCCGCCAACATGGCGGAGCGCGTGTTCACCACACTCGGCCATTGGGTGACGCTCGACGACGACGCGCTGGACGCGGCGATCCGCGAGGCCGGCATTCCCAATCCCAGCGCACGCCTGCGCAGATCGGCGCGCAAACTGTTCGCCTGCGCGCTGGAGACACCGGGCGGGCTGAAGGTGCAGACCATCCACGCGCTGTGCACGCGGCTGCTGCAGCAATTCCCGTTCGAAGCCAACGTGCCGGCGCGGTTCGCCGTGCTCGACGAGCGCGACCAGAACGAGATGATGGAGCGCGCCAATCTGGCCGTTTTCCTCGAGGCGTCGCGCAACCCTGACAGCGCCACCGGGCGAGCGCTGATGACGGCGATGGCGAGCGCCGCCGACGTCACCTTCAAGGACGTCGTGCGCGAGGCCTGTCTCAGCCGCGATCATTTCATGGCCTGGACGGATGCCGCCGGCAGCGCGCAGGCGGCCGCCGCGCAGATTTCAGCCGCACTCGGCGTCAGTGCCGATGATCGCATTGAAGATGTCGAGCGCGAGATCGTTGAAGGACCCAACCTGCCGCGATCGCAATGGCAGGAAATCGCCTTGGTTCTGGATACCAGCAGTAAAGCCGACCAGAAACAGGCCGATCGGCTTCGAGAGGCGCTGGCGTTTACCGGGGCTGCCCAAGTTGACGCGTATCTCGGATTATTTCTCACAGATGAACGCACACCACGAGCAACGGTCGTCACCAACAGCTTTGTCAAAAAGAATCTTGCGGTTGGTCGATTGTTCGATTCGGAAATCAGCCGCCTCGCTCCCCTGATCGAACGCCGCCGCGCGGTCGTCGCACGCGACCGCACCGAGGCGCTGCTATATATCGCAACCGCCGCAGCGGCGAACTATCGCCGCGAGAAGCAGGAGCGCGGCCTGCTCGACTATGACGATCTGATCGACAAGACGCTGGAAATGCTCGACCGCGTCTCCTCGGGCTGGGTGCATTACAAGCTCGATCGCGGCGTCGACCATGTGCTGATCGACGAGGCGCAGGACACCAGCCCGCGGCAATGGGACATCGTCGCGCACATCATCTCCGAATTTACTTCAGGCGCCGGCGCGCGCGACGGCGTGGTGCGAACGGTGTTCGCGGTCGGCGACGAGAAGCAGTCGATCTTTTCGTTCCAGGGCGCGGCTCCGCGCGAATTCGACCTGCGCCGCCGGGCCTTGCAGCGGAAGTTCGAGGGCGCCGGACTGAAGTTCGATCCGGTTTCCTTCACCTATTCGTTCCGCTCCGGACCGGAGATCCTTCACGCGGTCGACCAGGTGTTTCGCGAGCAGGATATCTATCGCAGCATTCACGCGGTCGATATCGGCAACCCGATCCATCACGCGCTGGCCGATGCAGGTCCCGGCCAGATCGATCTCTGGGAGCTGGCGGAAGCCGATGACCGGCAGGATATCGAGGGCTGGCGCGCGCCGTTCGACGGCGTGTCCGCAACCAGCCCCGAAGTGAAGCTGGCCCGGCGCATCCAGGCAGAGATCAGGGCGCTGGTCGGTAGCGGCGCGATGACGGGAAGCAAGAACGATCGCCGCCCGCTGCGCTATGGCGACATGCTGGTCCTGGTGCGGCGACGCGGCAACGCGTTCGACGCCGTGATCCAGGCGCTGAAGCATGCCGGTATCCCGGTCGCGGGCGCCGATCGCCTCAAGCTGACCGAGCACATCGCGATCATCGACCTGATGAACCTGGCCGACGCGCTGCTGCTGCCGCAGGACGATCTGGCGCTGGCAGTCGCGCTGAAGAGCCCGCTGTTCGGGCTCGACGATGACGACCTGTTCAAGATCGCCTGGCAGCGCAAGGGATCGTTGCGCGCCGCATTGACCGCGCGCGCCTCAACCGACGGCCGCTTGCGGGATGCGCTTTGGCGGCTCGAGCAGTGCGAGCGCCGCTTTGCCAGCGAAACGCCGTTTGCGTTCTATGCCTGGCTGCTCGGCGGCGATGGCGGCCGCGCGCGAATCCTGCGGCGGCTTGGGCACGAGGCGAACGACGCGCTGGATGAGTTTCTGGAGCTGGCGCTGAGCTATGAACGCAAGGCGCCGGCTTCGCTACAGGGCTTCATGGCCTGGCTGCGCACCGCCGATCTCGAAGTAAAGCGCGACATGGAAATCTCGCGCGACGAGGTCCGCGTCATGACCGTGCATGGCGCCAAGGGCCTGGAAGCGTCCGTCGTGTTCCTGGTGGACACCACGACCTCACCCTCGGATACGCAGCGGCTGAAGCTCATCAACCTGCCGCTGGGCAATGCCGATCCGCATGCGCCCGGTGTCGTGGTGTGGGCCGGCCGCAAGGCCGAGGATCCGCCCGCGGTCGTCGCGGCCCGCGCGGCGATGATCGGCGATACCGAGGATGAATACCGCCGCCTGCTCTATGTCGCGATGACGCGCGCAGCGGACCGCCTGATCGTCGGTGGCTGCATGCCCGGCAACATGAAAAGTGTCCGGCCTCAGTCCTGGTACGATCTGATCACCAAGGGGCTCGCCGGCTCCGCCTTGCAGCTTCAGGAGATCGAGACCGCCATCGGCCGGGTAAAGCGCTATACGCGGCCCGAGGAATCCGCCCCCTCGGCCGCTCCGCCTGCTGCGTCATCGCCGGCGGCGCCGATCGTGCTACCCACCTGGCTGCTGACGCCGGCGCAGCCCGAAATTTCCCCGGAAAGTCTGTTGCGGCCTTCGGACCCCGCTGACAGCGACAGCCACCCGGTACGTACGGCGGAGTCGCTCACGAAGCGTGCCCGCGCCCTGCAGCGCGGCACATTGGTGCACCGGCTTCTGCAGTCGCTGCCCGATATCGCCGCCGAGCGGCGCCGCGAGGCCGCGCTGGCCTATCTGGCCCGCAATGCCGATGGCTGGACCGAGGAGGAGCGGCAGGTGCTGGCCGAAAGCACGCTCGCTTTGATCGCTGATGCGCGGTTTGCGCACGCTTTCGCACCGGGCAGCCGCGCCGAAGTCTCGATCGTCGGGCGGCTGGAGCGACCGGGCGGACGGCCGGCGCTCGTGTCCGGGCAAATCGACCGCCTCGTAGTGACCGAGCGCGAAGTTCTGATCGTCGATTTCAAGACCAACCATGCCCCGCCGGGCCGGCCCGAGGAGGCGCCGAGGGGCTATGTCCGCCAGCTCGCGCTGTACCGGGCGGTGCTCGGCAAGCTTTATCCCCAGCGCCCGGTGCGGGCGGCGCTGCTTTGGACCGAAACCTCTGAATTGATGGAGATTTCCGCTTCCGCGCTGGAGGCCGAGCTGGCATCCATCATCTCGGCGTGACCGCGCTTGACCCGGCGGGATCGCGTTCATAGGTTTGCCACATCATCCCAGGGCGCGATTCTTGACCGCGCCCCTTAATTTCTAACCGAGAGGTAATTCCGATGGCCGTTGGCAAGGTTTCTGACGCCGATTTCGAAGCCGAAGTGCTCAAGGCGACCGGGCCGGTGGTCGTCGATTTCTGGGCCGAATGGTGCGGCCCCTGCCGCATGATCGCGCCTGCGCTCGACGAGATTTCCGGCGCCATGGGCGACAAGGTCAAGATCGTGAAGCTGAACGTCGACGAGAGCCCGAAGACGGCCTCCAAATACGGCGTGATGTCGATCCCGACCCTGATGATCTTCAAGGGCGGCGAGATGGCCTCCCGCCAGGTCGGCGCCGCGCCGAAGGCGAAGCTGCAGCAGTGGATCACGGCGGCGGTCTGATCGGTTTCGATTTTCTGATTTTGAAACGGCCGGCGAATAGCCGGCCGTTTTGCTTTTGTGGCGGATGATCTCGTAGTCCGGGACTATCTGATCCACCCCGTCGCCAGCGCGTCCGCCAGTTCGGCTTGGCCGTTTTGCCGCGCCAGCGCCGCCATCGCCTCGTGATCATATGGCACATGCCGAAACGTGACGCGCCAGGCGCCGTCAGCAAGTTCGAGGATCGCATAGCGCGCATCCGGCGTGCCGGCCTCAATGACATGCGGAAAGGGATGCACGTCGCGATAGCCGGGCGAGCCGACGCTGCCGGGGTTGACGATCAATCGGCCATCGCGAAGCCTGACCGCGCGGGCGAAATGGGTGTGCGCGCAGAGGATCAGGGACTGCGTGACGCCCCGCGCGCGCTCCTCGATTTCATCCAGCGATGACATTCGCACGGTGCCGTCGGGCAACACCGTTTCCAGCCAGTAGACCTCGTCATGCTCGGGCGTTGCATGGCAGAGGAAGACCCGATCGCGAAACACGGCCGTTTTCGGCACCGCGCGCAGCCAATCGAGATGGCGCTTTTCGAGCTGCGCGTGCGCCGGCCGGTCCCATGATCCCATCTTCTCCGGCGGCCGGTCGATCAGATAGCGATCATGATTGCCGAGTACGTGAACGGCATCGAGCGCCATCAGCGCATCCATGGTCCGTCGCGCGTCGAGCGGTCCGCTCGCCATGTCGCCGAGATTGACGATTTCGCCAATGCGCAGTGCGTGGATGTCGGCCAGCACCGCTTCCAGCGCGAGATAATTTCCGTGCACGTCGGCAATGGCGGCAAAACGCATGGGGATTCCAGCTTTGATGATTGTCGCACGGCCCTGCAAGAACGATGCTGCGCCATCTACCTCATTTGGGTGAAGCCAGCCCGCAACATTATCCTTACTTCCTATTGCGGAACGAAGGTTCCGACTCGCAGCTCTCAGGCGTCTTGGCTAGTCTTTGCAAAGACCGGGGCTGGCTAGTTTCATAAGCAATCGATATTTTTTCCCGGGCGGCCGCTGGAAGCGATTCCAGCGGTCATTTAATTTTGGGGCATACTATGTCGGCGGCGTGCCGTTGATGGCAAGCACGTGGCCGACGAGATAGAGCGAGCCGGTGACCAGAATCCGCGGCGGCACTTCGTAGGCGAGACGCGAGAGCGCGTGCAGCGCGGCTTCGACGCTTGCAGCATTTTCCACGCGCATGCCGAGCGCGCGCGCCGCATCCGCCAGCCGGTCCGGCGGCATCGCATTGTCGCGCCCGGGGATCGGCACCGCCACGATGTGCCGCGTCAGTCCTGCGAAATTGGCGAGAAACGCGCCGGCATCCTTGTTCGCCATCATGCCCGCGATCACCACCAGGGGCCGCGACACCCGCTCTTCGAGATCGCCGAGCGCGGCCGCAGCGACGCGGCCGCCTTCCGCATTGTGTCCGCCATCGAGCCAGATCTCGCAGCCCTTCGGCCCCTGATCGACCAGTGCGCCCGAGACCAGCCGCTGCATGCGCGCCGGCCATTCTGCGCCAACGATGCCGGCCTCGAACGCCGCCATTCCGATCCTGAACGCCTCGATCGCGCGCAGCGTGGCGATGGCAAGGCCGGCATTGTCGAATTGATGCCGCCCGAACAGCTTTGGCGCCGCAAGATCCATCAGGCCGCGCTCGTCCTGATAGACCAGCCGCCCGCGCTCGACACCGACATGCCATTGCTGCCCGGCAGCATGCAACGGCGCGCGCATGCGGTTGGCCTGCGCCTCGATCATCGCCATCGCCTCCGGCGCCTGCTCCGCGCAGATCACCGGCGCACCGCGCTTGAGGATGGCGGCCTTCTCGCCGGCGATCGCGGTCAGCGTGTTACCGAGAAATTCCGTATGGTCCATACTGACTGGCGTGATCACGGTCGCGACCGGCCGGTCGATGACGTTGGTGGCGTCGAGTCTTCCGCCGAGACCGGCTTCCAGCAGCACGACATCGGCGTCATGCTCCGCGAACAAGCAGAACGCCGCCACGGTCTCCATCTCGAAAATCGTGATCGGATCGCCCGCGTTGACCTGCTCGCAATGCTCTAGCACCCGGCGCAACTCGGCATCATCAGCCAGCCGTCCGCCGCCCTTCTCGCCCAGCCGGAAACATTCGTTGATCCTGACCAGATAGGGCGAGGTGTAGACGTGCACGCGCAGGCCTGCAGCCTCCAGGATCGCGCGCAGATAAGCGATGGTGGAGCCCTTGCCATTGGTGCCGGCGACATGGATCACCGGCGGCAACAGCCGCTCCGGATGATCGAGCCGCGCCAGCAGGCGGTGCATCCGATCAAGGTTGAGATCGATCCGCTTCGGATGCAAGGCAGAAAGCCGCGCGATCAATTCACCGAGCGGCTGGGATCTGGCGGCAGGCAGGCTCACGCGTGGGGCGCAGCCGGCACCGCTTCCGGGGCCGAGACGATCTGGGCCGGGTCTGTGACCACAGGCAAAGGCTTTGAGGCGACGTCAAGCGGCGGCGATTTGGTCAGGAGCCGGCACAGCCGCGCCAGCGTCGAACGCATCTCGTGGCGGTGCACGACCATGTCGATCATGCCGTGGTCGAGCAGATATTCGGCGCGCTGGAACCCTTCCGGCAATTTTTCACGGATGGTCTGCTCGATCACGCGCGCGCCGGCAAAGCCGATCAGCGCGCCGGGTTCGGCGATCTGCACGTCGCCCAGCATGGCGTAGGATGCAGTCACGCCGCCGGTGGTCGGATTGGTCAGCACCACGATGTAGGGCAGCTTTGCTTCCCGCAGCATCTGCACGCCGACGGTGGTGCGCGGCATCTGCATCAGCGACAGGATGCCTTCCTGCATGCGTGCGCCGCCCGAGGCCGCGAACACGATGAACGGCGACTTCTTCTCCACCGCAAGCTCGAGCCCGCGCACGATCGCTTCGCCCGCGGCCATGCCGAGCGAGCCGCCCATGAAATCGAAATCCTGCACCGCGATCACGACGCCGGCGCCTTCGAGCTTGCCGTAGCCGACCTTGATGGCGTCGTTCAGCCCGGTCTTGGCGCGGGCGTCCTTGATGCGATCGGCGTATTTGCGTTCATCGCGGAACTTCAGCGGATCGGCCGCCACTTCGGGCAGCGCGATGTCGTACCAGGTCTCGTTGTCGAAGATCGACTTCAGCCGCGCCACCGCGCCCATGCGCATGTGGTAGTTCGAGCCGGGAATGACGAACTGGTTGGCCTCGACGTCCTTGTAAAACACGAGCTGCCCGGAATCCGGGCACTTGATCCACAAATTCTCCGGCGTCTCGCGGCGCAGGATGTTGCGGATTTTGGGCCGGACGACATTGGTGAGCCAATTCATGGTTCGCTCCGAATGCGGTTGGACGCATTGACTGGATATATGGCGGCCGGCTCCAAGGCCGGCAAGCCGCTGTTAACGCCTATTTCCACGCAATTGTGGCTTATTCCGCAGCCTGCTTCGCGCCCCGGACGCCCTGCGCCAGCGACGCCACGACGTCAGCCACCGCGGCCACGGTCTTGGCGGTCGCGTGCCCCTGGGTGTCGAGGCTGTCGCGCAACGCATCGACCAAGGCGGTGCCGACTACGGCGCCATCGGCCTTCTCGGCAATCGCGCGCGCCGCCTGCGGGGTGCGGATGCCGAAGCCGACGCACACCGGCAGCTTGGTGTGGCGCTTGATACGGGCCACCGCATCGCCGACCACCTTCGAATCGGCCGCCGCAGCGCCGGTGATGCCGGTGATCGAGACGTAGTAGACAAAGCCGGAGGTGTTCGCGAGCACGGCGGGCAGGCGTTTGTCGTCCGTCGTCGGAGTCGCCAGGCGGATGAAGTTGAGCCCGGCCTTCAGCGCGGGGATGCAGAGCTCATCATCCTCCTCCGGCGGCAGGTCGACGATGATGAGGCCATCGACGCCGGCGGTCTTGGCGTCGGCGAGGAACTTGTCGACCCCATAAATATAGATCGGATTGTAATAGCCCATCAGCACCAGCGGCGTGGTGTTGTCTTCCTCGCGGAAGCCGCGCACCATCTCAAGCGTCTTCCTCAGGGTCATGCCGCCCTTGAGCGCGCGCAGACCCGCGGCCTGGATCGACGGTCCGTCCGCCATCGGATCGGTGAAAGGCATGCCGATTTCGATGATATCGGCGCCCGCCTTGGGCAGCGCCTTGATGATGTCGAGCGAAGTCGCGGGATCGGGATCGCCGGCCATCAGGAAGGTGACAAACGCCGAGCGGCCTTCTTTTGCGAGCTCGGCAAAGCGTGCGTCGATGCGGGTGGTCACTGCTTCCTGCCTTTCAAGATCTCCGTGATCTGCGGAATGTCCTTGTCGCCACGGCCGGAAAGATTGACCACCATCAGATGGTCCTTCGGCCGCTTCGGCGCGAGCTCCGTGACCTTGGCAATCGCGTGCGCCGACTCCAGCGCGGGTGGAATGCCTTCCAGTCGCGACAGCAGCATGAAGGCGGCGAGCGCTTCCTCGTCGGTCGCCGAAAGGTAAGTGACGCGGCCGGTTTCGTGCAGCCAGGAATGCTCCGGCCCGATGCCGGGATAATCGAGCCCCGCCGAGATCGAATGCGCATCCTGGATCTGGCCGTCGTCGTCCATCAACAGGTAGGTGCGGTTGCCATGGAGAACGCCGGGCCGGCCGCCGGCGATCGAGGCGGCATGCAGTTGCGTCAGCCCATGCCCGGCCGCCTCGACGCCAAAAATTTCGACGGAGGGATCGTCGAGGAACGGATGAAACAGGCCCATCGCGTTGGAGCCACCGCCGATGCAGGCGACCAGCGAATCCGGCAACCGGCCTTCGGCCTCCTGCATCTGCTTGCGCGTTTCATCACCGATCACCGACTGGAAGTCGCGCACCATCATCGGATAGGGATGTGGCCCCGCTACCGTGCCGATGCAGTAGAAAGTGTTGTGCACGTTGGTGACCCAGTCGCGCAGCGCCTCGTTCATGGCGTCCTTCAGCGTGCGCGTGCCTGACTGCACCGGCACGACCTTGGCGCCCAACATCTCCATGCGGAACACGTTCGGCGCCTGACGGGCGACGTCCACCGCGCCCATATAGACGACGCATTCGAGACCAAAGCGTGCGCACAGTGTCGCGGTGGCGACGCCATGCTGGCCGGCGCCGGTCTCGGCGATGATGCGCTTCTTGCCCATGCGGCGCGCGACCATGATCTGGCCGAGCACGTTGTTGACCTTGTGCGAGCCGGTATGATTCAGCTCTTCGCGCTTCAGGTAAATTTTGGCGCCGCCGAGATGCTCGGTGAGCCGCTCGGCCAAATAGAGCGGTGATGGTCGGCCGACGTAGTCCTTGAGATAGCCGTTCATCTCGGCCTGGAATGACGGATCGGCCTTGGCCGCCGCATAGGCTTTTTCCAGGTCGAGGATCAGCGGCATCAGCGTTTCCGCGACGAAGCGGCCGCCGAAATTGCCAAAATGCCCGCGCTCGTCGGGACCGGTGCGGAATGAATTGGGCAGGCGTTGATTCATCGGACCATCAATTCTTCGGTGGCGCGCGCGGCGCGAATGAAATGGCGGATCAGCTCGGGATCCTTGACACCGGGCGCACTTTCCACGCCCGAGGATACGTCGACGCCGCCGGCGCGGGTAACGCGAACCGCGTCCGCGACATTGTCGGCGCTGAGCCCGCCGGAGACCATGAAGGGCAATTGGAGATCGAGCTTTTCCAAAACGTGCCAGTCGAACACGGTCCCCAACCCGCCAGGACGGGTGGCGCCCTTGGGAGCGCGAGCATCGAACAGGATGCGGTCGGCAGCGCTCGCATAGCCCGGGAGCGCGGCGAGATCGGCCGCGGTTTCAACGGCGATCACCTTCATGACCGGCAAGCCGAATTTTTGTTTGATGTCGCGCACCCGCGCGATGGTTTCCTTGCCGTGCAGTTGCAGCAGGTCCGGCTGCAGCGTCTCGGCGATATTTTCGAGCGTCGCATCGTCGGCATCTACGGTCAATGCCACCTTGGCCGCGCGGCCCTTGGCCTGCCGGCCGAGTTCGCGCGCCGTCTCGAGGCTGAGATGGCGCGGCGACGGGGAGAAGAACACGAATCCCACCATGTCGGCACCCGCCTCAAGCGCTACCTCAAGCGTCTCGCGCGTGGACAGGCCGCAAATTTTGACGAGCAGGGACATGGTCTCTCGGGCACATATTTCGCCCCGCAACCGGGTGGAACAGGGGCTGACGGGGCGGGTTCTACAACGTCGCGCCCTGCTTGTCTCGCCCGGCGGCCCCATAGAAGCCGTACGGGGACGGTGCCGGAAGCCGCTGCTGGTCGGCCCGGGAAACTGCCGCCGCGGCCCGTAAATCAGCCGTTTCCGCCCTTGCCCGGCGGGCATCCGCTTCATGCTGGCGCGCCGCACGGCGCCAGTGGCGTTGGCGGAACCAGGTCGCCATGCCGCCCGCCGCGACCCCCAGAATGGCCACGGTGATGATCACGGCAAACAGCGGCATGCTCACCGCGATCGCCGGATCGGTCGAATTGAAGGGATCGAACGATACCGTCACGAAATGGCGGTTGGCGACTGCGAAAATGATGAAGATCAACCCTAAGGGAATGACGACCAGCGCCGTGAAGAACTTTCGCATGACCATCTCTCGCAGTGATGGAGAAAGGCGGGCACGAGGCCCGCAACACGGCTACAGATCGCAAAAATGGGTTACGCGCCGGCCTCGGGCGAGCCGTTGTCGCGGTTCAGCCGCTCGCGCATTTCCTTGCCCGTCTTGAAGAACGGCACGCTCTTCTGGTCGACCGGCACATGGGCGCCGGTGCGCGGATTGCGCCCTGCTCGCGCCGGGCGATGCTTGACCGAAAAAGCGCCGAAGCCGCGCAACTCGACACGGTCGCCGCGCGCCAAGGCAGCAACGATCTCATCGAGGATCGCGTTCACAATGTTCTCCACATCCCGCTGATAGAGGTGCGGGTTGTGCTCGGCGATGCGCTGAACAAGTTCGGATTTGATCATCGAAGTTGGGGTCCGGGATCGTGCGGACTTCCATTTCCGTGAAAATGCCTTGCACTGTCAAGACGCTAAATCACTTTTGGGCATCGCGAAATGGCGTGACGAACCGCCCGGAAGGGGTTTGTGACAACACCCGCAATGCGGGAGGGCGTCGCGAAAGGCAGCCCCTGCGGTTCAATTGGAGGCTGCGGGGCGCCACAACGCCAGCATGCCATCGAGCGCGAGCTGATCGACCGCCTGTGCGACGCCGGCCTGTTCAATCTGGCGTGCAATGGAACTCAACCCGAGCGCATCGAACGCGATGGAAGCCGCCGTTCGCAGAAACGTCAGGTCGCCAAGCTGCGGACTCAGCTTGTAATCGCGCACCGGCAGATCTTTCTTGATCTTCTTCTCGGCGACCAGCCATGCAACGGCTGCTTTTTCGTCGCCGAGCTGATCGACCAGTTTCAGTTCGACCGCCTGGCGGCCGGTGAAGACCCGTCCGTCCGCAACTTTTTCCAGTAGCGCCTCATCCATGCCGCGCCGCTCCCTCACCAGGCCGCGGAACCAGGCATAGGAATCCTTCACCAGCGCGTCGAGCGCAGCGCGCGCTTCAGGACTGGTCGGCTCGAAGCCATTGGGCGCAGCCTTTAGCGGCGAGGATTTCACCTCCTCGACCTTGACGCCCACGGTCTTCATCAGCTCGGTAAAATTCGGAAATTGAAACAGCACGCCGATCGAACCGACCAGCGAGCTCTGCCGGGCGACGATATGATCGGCGGCCAGCGCCGTGATGTAGCCGCCGGAGGCGGCCAGCCCCTCCACCACCACGACCAGCGGCTTCTTGGCCTTCAGCCGCACCAGCGAGTCGTAGAGCTGCTCGGAACCGGCCGTGGTGCCGCCCGGCGAATTGATGTGCAAGATGACCGCAGCATGGCTCGATTTCTCAAGCCGCTCCAGCGCCTCGACGCGCTGCTGGTCGCTGCGGATCAGCCCTTCGATATTGACGCGCGCGATCGATCCCGATGGCGTCAGGGCAGCCGGCCCGCTCGTTGTCGCGATTGCACCGGCGGTGACGATCGCCGCGATCGTCACCAGGCCAGCCATGATGCGCCAGAACGTCAGCTTCCGGCGGATCCTGCGGCGATCGACGATCACGTCCGAATCGAGCGACATCGAAATTCTCCTGAAAACATCGGCCCGTTTTGCAGTCGCAGCGTGAGCGAAGCGTTACCTGATTACACCAATTGCGATGCAATATGAAGAAAGCAAGGCCCGGCTTCGTTTCCCCTCTCCCCTTGTGGGAGAAGGAAAAACGAAAAGGCCCCGGTCGAAACCGGGGCCTAATGTCGCAGCCGATAAGCGAACGCTTACTTCTCGCGGTTCTTGAGCGCTGTGCCGAGAATGTCGCCCAGCGTCGCGCCCGAATCGGAGGAGCCGTATTGCGCGATGGCTTCCTTTTCTTCGGCAACTTCCAGCGCCTTGATCGAGACCTGCACCTTGCGGGCCTTCTTGTCGAACTGGATCACGCGGGCATCGACCTTCTCGCCGACGGCGAAGCGTTCGGCGCGCTGATCGTTGCGGTCACGGGCCAGTTCGGAGCGCTTGATGAAGGTGGTGAAGTCGGTGCCCGAGATCTTCACCTCGATGCCGGCCTCCTTCACTTCCAGCACTTCGCAGGTCACGACCGCGCCCTTCTTGACGTCGCCGGGTTCTGCGAAGGGGTCGCCTTCGAGCTGCTTGACGCCAAGCGAGATGCGTTCCTTCTCGACATCGACGTCGAGCACCACGGCCTTGACCATGTCGCCCTTCTTGAAGTTGTCGATGACCTGCTCGCCGGGCAGCTTCCAGTCCAAGTCGGACAGATGGACCATGCCGTCGACGTCGCCGTCGAGGCCGAGGAACAAACCGAACTCGGTCTTGTTCTTGACCTCGCCCTCGACCACCGAACCGACCGGGAACTTCTCGACGAAGACTTCCCAGGGATTGCGCATGGTCTGCTTGAGGCCGAGCGAAATGCGGCGCTTGACGGAATCGACTTCGAGCACCTGCACTTCGACTTCCTGCGAGGTCGAAACGATCTTGCCGGGGTGCATGTTCTTTTTGGTCCACGACATTTCCGAGACGTGAATCAGGCCTTCGATGCCCGGCTCCAGTTCGACGAACGCGCCGTAGTCGGTGATGTTGGTGACGCGGCCGGTGAAGCGCGCGTTCAGCGGGTACTTCGCCTCGATGCCCTGCCACGGGTCGTCCAGCAACTGCTTCATGCCGAGCGAAATGCGGTGGGTCTCGTGGTTGATCTTGATGATCTTGACCTTCACGGTCTGGCCGATGGTCAGCACTTCCGTCGGGTGATTGACCCGGCGCCAGGCGATATCGGTGACGTGGAGCAGGCCGTCGATGCCGCCGAGATCAACGAATGCACCGTAATCGGTGATGTTCTTGACCACGCCGTCGATCACCTGACCTTCTTCGAGGTTCTGCACCAGCTCCTGGCGCTGCTCGGCGCGGGTCTCTTCGAGAACCGTGCGGCGCGACACCACGATGTTGCCGCGGCGACGATCCATCTTGAGGATCTGGAACGGCTGCGAGTTGTTCATCAAGGGAGCGACGTCGCGGATCGGGCGGATATCGACCTGCGAGCGCGGCAGGAAGGCGACAGCGCCGTCGAGGTCGACCGTGAAGCCGCCCTTGACCTGGTTGAAGATGACGCCGTGAACCTTCTCGTTGTTGTTGAAGGCCTTCTCGAGCTTGCCCCAGCTTTCCTCGCGGCGCGCCTTGTCGCGCGACAGCACGGCTTCGCCGAGCGCATTCTCGATCCGGTCGAGGAACACCTCGACCTCGTCGCCGACCTTGAGATCGCTTTCGCGGCCGGGGCCGGCGAATTCGCGCAGCGCCACGCGGCCCTCGGTCTTCAGGCCGACGTCGATGACGGCCATATCCTTTTCAATTGCAACCACCTTGCCCTTGATGACGGAGCTTTCCTGCAGATTGCCGCCGGCAAAGGACTCGTCCAGCATCGCAGCGAAATCGTCGCGGGTCGGATTATAAGAAGCAGCAGTAGTCGAAGCCATTTGTTCTCCAATGCGGGATCTTGCCGGCCGTTCGGGTTAAAGGGCGCATCGCGCGTGAAGTGTCAGGGGTCCGCAAACCCTGACGACCGCATTTGCGGAGGGCGCAAAAGCGGGCCGGCAGCATGCCTGCACGTTCGATACGTTTGATGTCGCGCATTCCGCAAAAGCGGGTACCGGCTCAGCGGAAGGGTGCGCGTAGCGTCAGAAATCCGGAGCCTGAAACGAGCATATCGACTTCAAGAACCTGGAGCGGGCTTTCCTCCAATGACGGCGGGAGGTTCAAACCTCCGGCCGGCCCGCTCGGACAGCCCTGATCTCATCGATGGCGGCCCGGATGGGCGTGGATATAGCCCCACGGGCCATTTTCGGCAAGCCGGAAATGCCCGATTTACGAGCGGTTCGGGCCACCGCGACGGGTCAAATCCTGGCTATTTCCGCTGGGCGCGGACGGCCTCGACGATGGCAATTGCGGCGCGAACGCCGGCCTCGATGTCGAGATTGGAATTATCCAGGATGTGGGCGTCGTCGGCCGCTTTGAGCGGGGCGGCGGCGCGATTGCGGTCGCGCTCGTCGCGCTTGAGGATATCGGCCAGCACCAGCGCCTCATCGGCCTCCTCGCCCCGCGCGCGGGCTTCGAGCGTCCGGCGGCGGGCCCGCACCTGCGGATCGGCGACTACGAAAATCTTCACGTCGGCGTTCGGGCAGATCACGGTTCCAATGTCGCGCCCGTCGAGCACGGCGCCCGGCGGATCGGCCGCGAACTGGCGCTGAAAATTGACCAGCGCCTCGCGCACGCTGGGGATCGCCGACACCACCGAGGCGGCATCGCCGATCCGTTGTGTCTTGAGCTCGGGATGCCCGAACTTCTCGGGATCAAGCTCCATCGCGACGGCGACGGCCCGCGCCTCGTCCGTCAGATCGAAACCCTCGTCCAGCAACGCCTTCGCCACCGCGCGATAGATCACGCCGGTGTCGAGGTGGCGATAGCCGTAATGATGGGCGAGGCGTTTGCCGAGCGTACCCTTGCCGGATGCCGCCGGCCCGTCGATGGCGATGATCATGAAAACTCAGCTCCCAGCGAGCGCATCATCGGGATGAAATCCGGAAAGCTGGTGGCGATGAAGGCGGTATCGTCGACCTTGACCGGCTTGTCGGCCGCAAGCCCCATCACCAGCGCCGACATCGCAATACGGTGGTCCATGTGGGTGGCGACGAGACCGCCGCCGGGCACGTGGCCGCGGCCCTCGACGATCAAATCATCGCCCGCGATCTCGACCCTGACGCCGTTGACGCGCAGCATGGCGGCGGTCGCCTCCAGCCGGTCGGACTCCTTGACGCGCAGTTCCTGCAGGCCGCGCATGATGGTGGTACCTTCGGCAAAGGAGGCTGCGACCGCGAGCACCAGATATTCGTCGATCATCGAGGGCGCGCGTTCCGGCGGCACCTCGATGCCGCGCAGTTTTGAAGCGCGCACACGCAAGCGGGCCATCGGCTCGCCGGCGTCGCCGCGAACCTCGCTTTCCTCGATGGCGGCGCCCATCTCGCGCAGCGTCGTGAGCAGGCCGGTGCGCAACGGGTTGGTCATGACGTCGGAGAAGGTCACGTCGGAGCCCGCGACGATCAGCGCCGCCACGATCGGAAATGCCGCCGAAGACGGATCGGCAGGCACCACGACCTCGGCGCCGTGCAGTTCGGGCTGGCCGGTGAGCGCGATCTTGCGGCCGTGGCTGCCTTCCCTGACTGAGACGATATCTGCGCCGAAATGTTTCAGCATCAGCTCGGTATGATCGCGGCTGGCTTCCTGCTCGATGACGGTCGTGACGCCAGGCGCGGCAAGTCCCGCCAGCAGCACCGCCGACTTGATCTGAGCCGAGGCCACCGGCGTGCGATACAGGATCGGCACGGGATCGCGGGCGCCATGCAGCGTCAGCGGCAGGCGGCCGCCTTCCCTGGTCTCCCCGGCCTTGGCCCCCATCAGTTCCAGGGGATCGAGGATCCGGCGCATCGGGCGGGAGCGCAGCGAGGCGTCGCCGTCGAACACGGCCGTGATCGGGCAGCCGGCCACAGCCCCCATCACCAGCCGGCACCCGGTGCCGGAATTGCCGAAATCGAGCGGGGAGGTCGGCTGGGCGAAGCCTGCCACGCCCACGCCCCTGACCTGCCAGGCAAACGGTCCGGTTCGCTCGACCCGAGCGCCCAGCGCCTGCATCGATTTGGCGGTGTTGAGGACGTCCTCGCCCTCCAGCAGGCCGGAGATCCTGGTTTCGCCGACCGAAAGCGCCCCCAGGATGAGCGCGCGGTGTGAAATCGACTTGTCGCCGGGAACGCGGACTTTCCCGGCCAAGGGACCGCTGGCGCGGGATTCCAGCGGGGTCTGGATGGTTGAATGGGTCAAGATGGTGGTCCTCTGCGGGGGCGGCAGTATCACATGGACCACACGGCGTCACGCGGCTCTCAAAAGCTTCAAAGCGCTATTGACACCGGCCCCTCAACTAGCCAAGTGAAGCACCGTTTTTCAGAATTTCCCAGGATCTACACGTGGCCAAATCCGATCTCGGAACCAAGCGTATTTGCCCGACGACGGGTAAAAAGTTCTATGACCTGAACAAGAGCCCGGTGATTTCGCCCTACACCGGCGAGGTCGTCCCGATTGCCCCGGTCGCGCCGCCGCGAGCCGCCCGTGGCGATGCCGCGCGCGCTGCAGCCGCCGCGTCGGCTACCGCTGCCGCCGATATGCCGGAGGCCGCCGAGGCCGAAGAATTGGTCTCGCTCGAGGAGGCCGATGCCGAGGAGAACACCGGCAAGGTCAAGGCCGTGGTTCCCGAATCGGAAGACGATATCGAGATCGACGAGACCATCGAGGACGATGACGACGACGATTCTACCTTCATTCCCGACGAGGAAGAGGGCGATGAGGACGTTACCGACATCATCGGCGACGTTGGAGGTGACGAAGAGACTTGAGATCGGCCCTAAACTGTGGTTCAGGGTCATTGCCCGCACGCCGAATTGAGGCGCGCGATTCTTACGGGGCCATAGCTCAGCTGGGAGAGCGCTTGCATGGCATGCAAGAGGTCGGCGGTTCGATCCCGCCTGGCTCCACCACGCTTCGCCCTTCGGGCCACGCGTGGCGCAGCCACGTGATGCCCGAAGAGCGAAGCGTGGTGCCCGGCGTAGCCCGAAGGGCGAAGACGGGCTGGTACTGCGCCTTTCCTGATAAGTACAAAGCGCTTGAGTTCGAGAAGTATCTAAAATCTCACTCCGGCCGCGCCTTCGCCAGGAAGCGCCTCTAGCCGCCCGTGCCTCACTCCCCCACCACCGCATTCAACCGGTCGCGCAGCGCGACGATCTCGTTCTTCATCGCCACGAGTTCGCCGACCGAGCAGGCCGACGCCGCCAGGATCGCCTGCGGCACAGCCCGCGCTTTCTCCCGCAGTGCTTCGCCCTTTGGGGTTAATGCGATCAGCACCTGCCGCTCGTCCTCGGTGCTGCGTGTCCGCTTGATCAGTGCGGCCGTCTCCAGCCGCTTGAGCAGCGGCGTGAGCGTGCCGGAGTCCAGGTGCAGCCGCTCGCCGATGTCTTTCACCGGTACGCCGTCGCGCTCCCACAGCACCAGCATGACCAGGTATTGCGGGTACGTCAGGCCGAGCCGGTCGAGCAGCGGCTTGTAGACGCGGTTGAACGCGTGCGCGGTGGAATACACCGCAAAGCAGAGCTGATTATCGAGCTTCAGCGGCAGGTCAGCCGCATGTTTTCTGGCCATCACAACCTCGTCAACGGGCGGCGCCCCTGCCCCGATTCGGAGCCGTAAGCGCTTGATTTCAATTGTATACAATTAAATCGCGGCCTCTGCAATAATTTTGATTGTGCAAAATCTAATTGTGTGCAATACATAATCCACCAAAACGGCAAACCCAGAGGAGACCGACATGTCCGTGAACGTGCTCTACAAGACCAGCGCCAAGGCCACCGGCGGCCGCGATGGCCACGCCGCCACCCTCGACGGCGCACTCGACGTCAAGCTCGCCACCCCGAAAGAGCTCGGCGGCGGCGGTGGCGCCGGCAACAATCCCGAGCAACTGTTCGCGGCCGGTTATGCCGCCTGCTTCATCGGCGCCATGAAATTCGTGGCTTCGCAAGGCGGGCCAAAGGTGCCGGCAGATGCTTCGGTGACCTCCACCGTCGGCATCGGTCCGCGCTCGGCCGGCGGCTTTGGGCTCGATATCGAACTCGCCGTTTCGCTGCCCGGCGTTCCCAAGGCGGAAGCGGAAGCCCTCGTCGCGAAAGCCCATCAGGTGTGCCCTTACTCCAACGCCACGCGCGGCAATGTGGATGTGCGCCTGACGGTCGTCTGACGGCATGATTCAAACGGCCCGCCGCTGATATCGGCGGGCCGTTCGTCCCGCGGAATTTTCGAGTTCGTGCTACGGCGGCCGCGTCATGCGCCTGTGCGCGAGACGCCATTGCCGCCGCGCCTGAAGACCGCTAGCTCAAAGCCTCCATTTCTCACCCTGAGCGAAGGTCTTCTCCATGAGTTATCCCGGCGCAATGACCGGCCTGCGCGTGATCGATCTGACGCGCGTGCTTGGCGGCCCCTATTGCACGCAAATCCTCGCCGACCACGGCGCCGACGTGATCAAGGTCGAGCCGCCGGCCGGCGATGAAGTCCGCGACTGGGGCCCTCCGTTCCACGAGGAGGACGCGGCCTATTTCGTCGGCATCAACCGCAACAAGCGCTCGATCGGCCTCGATCTCGCGTCCGAAGACGGACGCGCGGTGCTGATGAAGCTATTGGAGACGGCCGACGTCCTGATCGAGAATTTCAAGCCGGGCACGCTCGACAAATGGGGCATCGGCAACGACGTCTTGCGCGCGAAGTTTCCAAGACTGGTACACTGCCGGATTTCCGGGTTCGGCGCCGACGGTCCGCGCGGCGGCAATCCCGGCTATGACGCGATCATCCAGGCCATGACCGGCATGATCGCGGCGACCGGCTCGCCCGAAAGCGGCCCGATGCGGATCGGCGTACCGCTGGTCGACATCACCACCGGGCTTTACGCGGCGATCGGCATCCTGATGGCGCTGTCGGAGCGGCAGCGTTCGGGGCTTGGCCAGTTTCTCGAAACTACGCTATATGAAACCGGCCTTGCGATCATGCATCCGCACACCGCGAACTATTTCATGCATGGCAAGCCGCCGTCGCTCACCGGCAACGAGCACCCGAACCTCGTTCCTTACGCGATCTTCCCGACCAAGACCGACAACATCTTCATCGGCGTCGGCAATGACGGCACCTTCCGCAAGCTCGCCAAGGAAATCGGCAAGCCCGAACTCGGCACCGATCCGCGCTTTGCCCGCAACAAGGACCGTATCGCCAACCGCGAGGCGCTGCGCGCCGAGCTCGCCGCCGTGTTCAGCCAGCACGAGGCCGAACCGCTCTGCAATCGGCTGCTGGCGGCGGGACTGCCGGCGGGCCCGGTGCAGAAGATCGACCAGGCGCTGACCAATCCGCATACGCTGCATCGCGGCGATATTATCGAAAAGGACTGGTACAAGGGCGTCGCCTCCCCGATCCGGCTGGAGCGGACCAAGCCCAGCCTGCGCCGCACGCCGCCGAAATTCAGCCAGCACACATCGGAGGTGCTGGACGAGTTCGGCTACTCGAACGGCGAGATCGAGGCGCTGGTCGCCAAGGGCGCGGTCTGCGGCTCCGAACGCAAGCGCTAAGTCTTCGCGGATTAGAAGGTCGAACTGCCGCCACGCTCGAAATCAGAGCTGCTACGGAGGCAGTCCCGATGACGCCACCCCTCTCCCCAACCCTCCCCCGCAAGGGGGGAGGGTTGGGGAGAGGGGTATGCCCCGGGCGCAACCGGCAGACACATTGCCATGCTGCATCAACAATCTCTAAGCCGCCGCACGCGTCGCAGAAAAATTCCCGCTTCCCCTAAGGTTCACTTCCCCCCTACGATTGGCTCGCTTATACGGTCATTTGCACGTCATCCGGCGCTGTTATCGCGCGAAACGAAGGTGACGACCCCAACCTGGAGGAATTACATGGCATTTCGACAATTCGGCCCAGCCGCGGCAGTCACTGCTGCGCTGGCGTTCGCAACACCTGCCCACGCTGTGACCGAGATCCAGTGGTGGCACGCCATGACCGGTGGCAACAACGACATCGTCAACAAGCTCGCCGAAGAGTTCAACGCCAGCCAGTCCGACTACAAGGTCGTGCCGTCCTACAAGGGCAGCTATCCCGACACCATGAACGCCGGCATCGCGGCGTTCCGCGCCGGCAACGCGCCGCACATCATGCAAGTGTTCGAAGTCGGCACCGCCACCATGATGAGCGCCACCGGCGCCATCAAGCCGGTCTACCAGCTCATGAAGGATGCCGGCGAGCCGTTCGACCCCAAGGCGTACCTGCCGACCATCACCGGCTACTACTCGACCTCCAAGGGAGACATGCTTTCGTTCCCCTTCAACTCCTCGTCGACGGTGATGTGGATCAACAAGGACGAATTGAAGAAGGCGGGTGTCACCGAAATCCCGAAGACCTGGCCCGAAGTGTTCGACGCCGCCAAGAAGCTGAAAGCGGCGGGGCATGCGACCTGCGGCTTCTCCAATGCCTGGGCGAGCTGGGTGCATATCGAGCAGTTCTCGGCCTGGCACAACGTGCCGATCGGCACCAAGGCCAACGGCCTCGACGGTTTCGATACCGAGCTGAAGTTCAACTCGCCGCTGCATGTAAAACACCTGCAGAACCTGGTCGATCTGCAGAAGGACAAGACCTACGATTATGGCGGGCGCACCAGCACCAACGAAGCTCGCTTCGGCTCCGGCGAATGCGCGATCTTCCTGACCTCGTCGGGCTATTACGCGACCGCCAAAGGCACGGCCAAATTCGACTTCACCTCGGCGCCGATGCCCTATTACCCTGACGTTGCCGGCGCCCCGCAGAACTCGATCATCGGCGGCGCGTCGCTCTGGGTGATGGGCGGCAAGAAGCCGGAAGAGTACAAGGGCGTCGCCAAGTTCTTCACCTTCCTGTCGGACACCAACCGCCAGGCCAAGCTGCATCAGGAGTCCGGCTATCTGCCGATCACCAAGGCGGCCTACGAGAAATCGATCAAGGACGGCTTCTATGAGAAGAACCCGACCCTGCAGACTCCCTTGAAGGAACTCACCAACAAGGAGCCGACCGAGAATTCGCGCGGCCTGCGCTTCGGCAACATGGTGCAGATGCGCGACCTCTGGTCCGAGGAGATCGAGGCGGCGCTGGGCGGCAAGAAGTCTGCGAAGGAAGCCCTCGATGCGGCCGTCTCCCGGGGCAATGCGATGTTGCGCACCTTCGAGAAGACTGCCAAGTAGGCGAAGCTGAACCAGACTACCGGCGCTCCCTCCTGCAATGCGGGAGGGAGCGCTTGCATCACCGGGAAGACCGCGACGCCTGAATGGAAAAGTCCACCGTCTTCAACAACCGCCTGCTGCCTTATCTGCTGCTGCTGCCGCAGCTTGTCATCACGGTTGTCTTCTTCTATTGGCCGGCAAGCCAGGCGATCTGGCAGTCCTTCCTGCGCGAGGACGCGTTCGGCCTGGTCTCCGAATTCGTCGGGCTGGAAAATTATCAGGCCCTGTTCGCTCAGCCGGAATATTACCGATCGATGCTGACGACGGTGATCTTCTCGACGCTGGTTGCGGCGCTGTCGCTCTCGATCGCGCTGTTGTTCGCAACCCAGGCCGACAAGAATCTGAAGGCCGCGCCCGCCTACAAGACGCTGATGATCTGGCCCTACGCGGTGGCGCCCGCGGTGGCCGGCGTGCTCTGGTTCTTCATGTTCCAGCCTTCGCTCGGCATGCTGGCGCGTCCGCTGCGCGGCATGGGTCTCGACTGGAATCCGCTGCTCAACGAGAACCACGCCATGATGCTGGTGGTAATGGCGTCCGTCTGGAAGCAGATCTCCTACAATTTCCTGTTCTTCCTAGCCGGCCTGCAGGCGATCCCAAGGAGCGTGATCGAGGCCGGTGCCATCGACGGCGCCCGGCCGATGCGCCGCTTCTGGACCATCATCTTCCCGCTGCTGTCGCCGACGACGTTCTTCCTGCTGGTGGTCAACGTCGTCTACGTCTTCTTCGATACGTTTGGCATCATCGACGCCGTCACCGGCGGGGGCCCCGCCGGCGCCACCACCACCATGGTCTACAAGGTCTATGCCGACGGCCGTCTCGGTGGCGACCTCGGCGGCTCGGCGGCGCAGTCGGTGGTGCTGATGGTCATCGTGATCGCGCTGACCGCGATCCAGTTCCGCTATGTCGAACGCAAGGTGCAGTACTGATGGTCGAGCACCGCCCGCTCACCGATTTCATCGCCTACGCGATCCTGACGCTTGGCATATTCATCGTCGCTTTCCCGGTTTATCTCGCGCTGGTCGCCTCGACCCATGATGCGGCGACGGTGGTCGGCGGCCACATGCCGGCTGTGCCCGGCAGCCGCACGTTGGAGAACTATTATCGCGCCATCTTCGTCGGCGGCGCACGCACCAGCCGCGAGCCGGTGGCCAACATGCTGATCAACTCCTTCGTCTCGGCGATCGGCATTGCGGTGGGCAAGATCTTCATCTCGATCCTGTCGGCCTATGCGGTGGTCTATTTCCGATTTCCCTTCCGCAAGACCGCGTTCTGGATCATCTTCATCACGCTGATGCTGCCGGTCGAAGTGCGCATCTACCCGACCTACAAGGTGGTCGCGGATTTGCGCCTGCTCGACACCTATGCCGGCCTGATCCTGCCGCTGATTGCATCCGCCACCGGCACGCTGCTGTTCCGCCAGTTCTTCATGACGGTGCCGGATGAACTCCTGGAAGCCTCGCGCATCGACGGCGCCGGACCCTTCCGCTTCTTCTGGGATACGCTCTTGCCGCTGTCGGTGACGACCATGGCGGCGCTGTTCGTCATCCAGTTCATCTATGGCTGGAATCAATATCTCTGGCCGCTTCTGATCACCACGCAGGATTCGATGCAGACCATCGTGATCGGCATCAAGAAGATGCTGGTGACGACCGACGAGCTGGCCGAATGGCAGCTCGCAATGGCGACCGCGGTCCTCGCCATGCTGCCGCCCGTCGCCGTGGTCATATTCATGCAGCGGCTGTTCGTCCGCGGCCTGGTCCAGACGGAAAAGTGAATATGGCGAATGCTCGATGGCTAATGTAACGCTCCGCAACGTCCGCAAAACCTACCTTGGTGGCTTCGAGGCCATCAAGGGCATCGACTTCGAGGTCGGCGACGGCCAGTTCTGCGTGCTGGTCGGCCCGTCCGGCTGCGGAAAATCCACGCTCTTGCGCATGGTCGCGGGGCTGGAGACCATCACCGGCGGTGAGATCGATATCGGCGGGCGCGTCGTCAACCAGATCGAGCCGGCCGACCGCGACATCGCAATGGTGTTCCAGAACTACGCGCTCTACCCGCACATGAGCGTCTACAACAACATGGCCTATGGCCTGCGCAACCGAGGCATGGCGGAGGGCGAGATCAAGACGCGCGTCGAGGAAGCCGCCCGCATTCTCGAGCTCGGCGCAATGCTCGAACGCAAGCCGCGGCAATTGTCCGGCGGCCAGCGCCAGCGCGTCGCGATGGGCCGCGCCATCGTGCGGCAGCCAAAAGTGTTTCTGTTCGACGAGCCGCTGTCGAACCTCGATGCCAAACTGCGCATCGCCATGCGCGTCGAAATCCGCAAATTGCAGCGCCGGCTGTCCACGACATCGATCTACGTCACCCACGACCAGCTCGAGGCGATGACGCTGGCCGACATTCTCGTGGTGATGAACGGCGGCCAGGTCGAGCAGATCGGCAATCCGCTGGAAATTTACCAGAAGCCCGCCACCACCTTCGTTGCCTCCTTCATCGGCGCCCCGCCGATGAACCTGATGCCGCTGCGCTCCGAATTGAAATCGCAATTGGCCGGCGATGCCCGCGCTGGCGAAGCCGGCATCATCGGCATCCGGCCTGAAGACTTTGTGATCTCGAACCAGACGGTGTCCGGCGGCGTGGCGCTCGGCCTCACCGTGGAAGCGATCGAGCGCGTCGGCGCCGAAACCTTCGTCTACGGGACGAGACAGCAGGAGATGCAGGGGGTGGCCGCTACTCCGGGCGAGCTGCCGCCTGGGGAAATCATCGTGCGGATTCCCGGCGCCGTCGGTCCCGCCATTGGCGAGCGAATCAGGGCGGTTGCCGCGCCCGAAAAGCTGCATCTATTTACCGCTGATGGACGGAAGCGGGTCTGAGTACGTCATTCCGGGATGGTCCGAAGGACCAGACCTCAGATGCGCAATTGCGCATCGGGGAATCTCGAGATTCTCTGGGGCGCAAGAGCGCCCCCATAGCTCGACGCTTCGCGCCGCCCCGGAATGACAGCTGTGGCGGCCCGATTTACGCAGCGTTCAGAGGTGCTTGAACCCTCCCCAAATCACCCCCATATTCCCTCATGACCGGACGGCAAGTCGGCCGGCCGGTTGAATGGGGCGCCGCAAGGGCCCCTCAAAGTCGCTTCGAGAGGACTTTGTGATGTCTCGTGTTCCTTCGTTATCAAGTCCGTTCCTGCTTGGGTTCGACGAAATCGAGCGTGCGCTCGATCGCGTCGTCAAAGGCGCCGACGGTTATCCTCCTTACAACATCGAGCGGTGTGACCGCGCCAACGGCCAACCCGAACGGTTGCGCATCACGCTGGCGGTGGCGGGTTTTACCCGTGACCAACTCGATGTGACCATTGAGGAAAACCAGCTCGTGATCCGGGGCCGCCAGCAGGACGACAAGGCCCGGCAATACATCCATCGCGGCATCGCCGCGCGCCACTTCCAGCGCACCTTCGTGCTGGCGGAGGGGATGCAGGTGCTGGGCGCGGATTTGAAAAACGGGCTGTTGTCGATCGACCTTGCCAGGCCGGAGCCTGAAAGGGTCGTTAAGACAATCGCTATCAATGAGCACGAATAATAGTGGAACAAGGAGCGGACTCGACCGCTTAGTCTCCAGAGGAGTCGAGACCATGAGTGACATGAGTGTGACCTTCGAATCCGAAAAGGTTTCCGTTGAGGCGCTGGCCCATCTTGGTGAAGGCCATATCGCCTACGTGAAACAAGTCCGTTCCGAGGACGTGCCGGGACTGTTTCCGCAAGCGCCGAAAATCGCGCCAGGGCTGAAACTGTTCGCGCTGCATGCCGCCGACGGCACCCCGATCATGCTGACCGACAGCCGCGAAGCGGCGATCGCCAACGCATGGAGCAACGAGCTTCAGGCCGTCAGCGTGCACTGACGCAGCGCTTGCTGCTGTCACTGACGCAGCACTGCTGCTGTCACTGACGAAGCTTCGCCGGTATCGACTGATCTGATTCCGAGTGAATGCGAGAAGAGAGTTTCGGATACGCGGGCATCGCCCGCGTATCTTCGTTAGTAGCAAATTCCAGTCCGCCTATATCATCTCTTTGTTTGAGCATGATCTTTTCGGAAAACCGCTTCGCACTTTTCCGGATCATGCTCTAGGCCGCGCGAACGGTGGAGAGGAATTTCTCCACTTCGCCCTTGAGATGATTGCTCTGTCCCAGCAGCGAGCGGGCCAGACCATGCACATGCGTCGATGCCGCGCCGGTATCGGTCGCGCCGCGGTTGACGTCGGTGATGCTGCCCGCGACCTGCGTGGCGCCCTGCGCCGCCTGCTGCACGTTGCGCGAGATCTCCTGGGTTGTTGCGCCCTGCTCTTCCACCGCTGCCGCGATTGCCTGCGAGATTTCCGCGATGCGGCCGATCGTGCCGCCGATTTCCTGGATCGCCGACACCGACTGATTGGTCGCCGATTGCATCTGGCTGATCTGCTCGCTGATTTCCTCGGTCGCTTTCGCGGTCTGCGCGGCAAGCGCCTTGACCTCGGAGGCGACAACCGCAAATCCGCGGCCCGCCTCACCGGCGCGCGCCGCTTCGATCGTGGCGTTCAGCGCCAGCAGGTTGGTCTGCTCGGCGACCGCGCTGATCATCTTGACCACTTCGCCGATCCGGCTGGCGGACTGCGCGAGATCGGCAATCCGCGCGTTGGTCTGCTCGATCTGGCTGACCGCCTCGCGGGATATCTTGTGCGAATCCTGGACCTGGCGGCCGATCTCAGACACCGACGAGGCCATCTCTTCCGCGGCCGCCGCGGCGGACTGCGCGTTGGCCGACGATTGCTCCGATGCGGAGGCAACGGTTGCCGAGAGCATCTGGGTCACTTCGGCAGTCTTGGTTAGCTGTCCGGCCGATGATTCGAGTTCGGATGAGGCGGTCGATACGGTCTGAATGATCTTTCCAATCGCGGCATCGAAGCCATCGGCCATCTGCTGCATCGCGGCCTTGCGTTCGCCTTCGGCCTTCGACTTCAGACTTGCCTGCTCCGACTCCATCGACTGAACGCGCAGCGCGTTGTCCTTGAACACCTGAACCGCGCGCGCCATGGCGCCGACTTCGTCGTCGCGGCTGAGGGCCGGGACCGAGACAAAGAGATCGCCGCCGGCAAGGCCCTTCATCACGTCGGTCATTTCGGCGATGGGGCGTATGACGCCGAATGCCACACCGAAAATGCCCGCGCCGATGACCAGAAACACCGCGGCCGAAACGCCCCACAGCACCCACGTGAACGTGCTGACGCGCCCCGTCGCCGCGACCTCCGTCGCCGCGTTCTGCTCGTTGGTCTGCTTGACGATGTCGTCGATGATGGCGCGGTGCGCGGTATAGCGTGCGGTGATCTCGGCATAGGATTTCGCCGCAGCCGTGCCGTCGCCCTTGGCGAGCGCAGGCAACAGGCCGCCCTGGATTGCGGTCCAGAAGCGGCGCACCTCGCTGTCGGACTTCTCGACCAACTTCGTCTTCAACACCGGATCGAGATCGGATTTGGTCCAGAAATCGTGCCGCTCGTCATATTCCTTCTTGAGCTGCGCAATACGGTCGCGATGCGACGAAAGCTGCGCCGGATCGTGCAGCACGAGGGTGGCCTCGAGATAGGCCTCGATGACATATTCGGGCGGCGGCAGGATGTCGGCAATGAGGTCGTTGCCGAGCTTGATCTGGTTGTAAAGCGGACCGCCGACCTTGAGCTGCGACAGCCCGTAAACGCTGGTGGCAATGACGGCACCGAGGCCCAATGCAGTAACCAATCCAAAAATCAATATTGCGCGCGAAATCGTCAGCCGCAGCGTCATGGCAATGTTCTCCGGGCGTTGAAAAAAATCCCAGCGACTGAAATTGCTAATATTTAGCTTAAAATTGCGTTTATCCGGTGTACTACCGGGCAGGGAATCACGATTCCGTTTGACGGAATTACGCCGCGCTCGCCGGCGGCAGCGCCAGCACCGAATAGATCGCCTGGGCGTCGCGGGAGGCGCGGAGCTTCTTGGCGACGTCCTGGTCGCGCAACAGGCGCGCAATCCGCGCCAGCGCCTTCAAATGATCGGCGCCGGCGCCTTCCGGGGCCAGCAGCAGGAAGATCAGGTCGACCGGTTGGCCGTCCATCGCCTCGAAATCGATCGGGCGTTCCAGCCGGGCGAACAGCCCGAACAGCTTTTCCAGTTTCGGCAGTTTGCCGTGCGGAATGGCGACGCCATAGCCCACCGCGGTGGTGCCGAGTTTCTCCCGCTGCAGCAGCACCTCGAACACCGAGCGTTCGTTCTGGCCGGTCAGGGCGGAGGCGCGCGCGGCCAGCTCCTGCAGCGCCTGCTTCTTGCTGATGACCTTCAAAGCGGGGAGAATCGCCTCGGGTGCGACCAGATCGGTAATCGTCATGGGGCGTTCCGAGGTGAATTAAACCGTCAAGTTGCGAGGATAGGTTCTAGAACCGGGGCGTCAAGAAGATGAGACGGGAGGCGGGGTTAAACCCGGGGCCCGATTTGCACGGCTTCTACTCCAACGCACGCGCGGTGCCAACTCCCGAAGGGCCAGTTCCGGCACCCCATGCTTAAAGCGCGGCGGACCATAGGGAGGGCCGATGGGGGCGTCAATGCCATTGGGCATAGATCTCAGGGGGTAACCGAGGGAGGGTCGATCCAGCCGACATTGCCGTCCGGCCGGCGGTAAATGATGTTCACCCGGCCGCTGGACCCGTGCTGAAACACGATACAGGCGGCCCCCGTCAGATCGAGTTCCATGACCGCCTCGCTGACCGAAAGCCGCTTCAGCGACGTGGTCGCCTCGGCGATGATAACGGGGCTATAGGATGTGACCTCCTCTTCGCCTCCCGCCGGCGCCTCGATCACATAGCTCGGCGCATCGAGCACCGGGGTATTGATCTCGGCCAGCGCTGCGGAAGCCGCATAGGCCTTGCGGGCCGAGCGGTCCTTCAGCCGGCTCTTGTAGCGGCGCAGGCGCTTCTCGATCATCAGCAGTGCCTGGTCGGCGCTGGCATAGGCATCGGGAGCATTGGAATCGGCCTCCAGCGTAATCCCGGAGTCCAGATGCAGCGCGCAATCGGTGCGGAAGCCGAAGCCATCCTTGCTCAGCGTGATGTGGCCGGAATAATTGCCGTCGAAATATTTTCTCAAGACCTCATCGGTGCGCTCGCTGACGCGCGAACGAAGCGCCTCGCCGACACTGATGCTTTTCCCGGAGATTCGAAGGGTCATTTGATGCCTCGCTTGATGCCTCGACTACTCTGGTGTTGCCGGAGCATGGCCCATTCGGAAAACCGGTGTCGCTTTCCGGGCCACGCTCTGTCGGGGACCTGACACTATCGCGATCCGACGCGAACGCAATCAGGCCGGCGCCGCATCGCGGGACCGGTCGGAGGAAGTGGCGGGAGCGGAAAGGGCGTTACCGAGCATGCTCTGTTTGTCGCGGCGGCGCTGGACCGAAGAAGGAATGCGCATGGCTTCGCGGTACTTCGCGACCGTGCGGCGGGCAATATCAATGCCCGATTCGCGCAATCGTTCCACGATGGTATCGTCGGACAGGATCGCACTCGGCGCTTCCGCATCGATCAATTGCTTGATGTGGTGGCGGACCGCTTCCGCCGAATGCGCCTCGCCGCCATCGGCCGAAGCGATCGAGGCGGTAAAGAAATATTTCAGCTCAAAACTGCCGCGATTGGTCGCCATGTATTTGTTGGCGGTGACCCGCGACACCGTGGATTCATGCATCTGGATCGCGTCCGCCACCGCTTTCAAATTCAGCGGTCGCAGGTGCGCGACGCCATGGGTGAAGAACCCGTCCTGCTGGCGGACGATTTCGGTGGCGACCTTCAGGATGGTGCGGGCGCGCTGATCGAGCGCGCGCACCAGCCAGGTCGCGTTCTGCAGGCAGTCGCTGAAATAGGATTTGTCGCCGTCCTTGCGGATCGTCTTCGACAGCTCGGTGTAATAGACCTGATTGACCAGCACGCGCGGCAAGGTGTCGCTGTTGAGTTCGACATGCCATCCGCCGTCCGGGCCGGGCCGCACATAGACGTCGGGCACCATGGTCTGCGTGCGCGCCGAGCCGAACTTGAGGCCGGGCTTCGGATCGAGACGCCGGATCTCGCCGATCATGTCGGTGATG
Organism: Bradyrhizobium sp. AZCC 1719; assembly: GCF_036924525.1. Lineage (NCBI taxonomy): Bacteria > Pseudomonadati > Pseudomonadota > Alphaproteobacteria > Hyphomicrobiales > Nitrobacteraceae > Bradyrhizobium > Bradyrhizobium sp. AZCC 1719. The sequence goes on from NZ_JAZHRU010000001.1 coordinate 1,632,392, forward strand.
TCTTCGTCGTCGACGCCACACAGTTTGCGCAACGACGCAATGTCGCGCCGCGCCAGCAGATCGAGATTTTCCACCAGCGCCTGCATGGCCGGGTCGTAGCGGTTGAGTTCGCGGAGCTGGATCGCGAGGCATTCGCTCAGGTTCCGCGCGCAGACGCCGGGTGGATCGAACGTCTGCAGCACCGCGAGCACGGCGTCGACATCCGCCTGCGAGGCGCCCAGGCGCTCGGCGGCCTGCCCCAGATCCGGCGGCAGATAGCCGGCGTCGTCGACCAGATCGATCAGATACTGCCCGATCATGCGCTGCGCCGGCGCACTGAAGGCGACCGCGAGCTGTTCGGCGAGGTGGCCGGATAGCGTCACCTCGGCGGCGACGAAGGCTTCCAGATTGTATTCGTCGTCATTGGAGGCGCCCCCGCCCCACTCGGTGTAGGCGGTCGGCGCCGCGTCCTGTGCGGCCCGCGCGGCGGCTTCGGCGGGCTCTTCGGAAAAGACGTTGTCGAGCGGGGTGTCGAGCGTCTGCTCGATCTCGGTTCGGCTGCCGAGGTCGCGGTTCAGCCAGTCCTCCTGGCCGGGCTCGAATGTCTCGCTCCCTGGGCCGATGCCCATATCGGAGGCATCGCCGCCGCCATCCTCGCCATAGCTGCCGGAATCGGAGAATTCGGCGCGCTCGGATACCGGCTCGCCTGCAACCGGCGGTTCGGGGCCGTCGCTGGCCCGGTCCAGCAGCGGATTGCGCTCCAATTCCTCCTCGACGAAAGCCGAGAGGTCGAGATTCGACAGTTGCAGCAGCTTGATCGCCTGCATCAATTGCGGCGTCATCACCAGCGACTGCGACTGCCGGAACTCTAATCTCTGCGTCAGCGCCATGAGGCCAAGAACCGATCCACCAAAAGTTGGTCCGATTCTTGCTTATATTAGTCCAACGCCCTTGTACACGCCTTGACGAACGCGAAAATTGGGCTATGGCGCGATCAGCGACCGCGGGAAGCCGAGCCGCTCCCGGGCGCGCCAGAAAATCCTGGTTGAGTGCAATACCTTATGACTGAACCGCCGATACTCTGGCGGGTCGCGCGCTATAGTCGGAATTCCTCACCAAGGTAAAGACGGCGTACATCCGGATCGTTGACGATCTCTTCCGGACTGCCCTCGGTCAGGATCTGTCCGGCATAGACGATATAGGCGCGGTCGGTGAGGCCGAGCGTTTCACGCACATTGTGGTCGGTGATCAGGACGCCGATGCCGCGGTTGGTGAGGTGGCGGACCAGGTCCTGAATGTCGCCGACCGCGATCGGATCGATGCCGGCAAAGGGCTCGTCGAGCAGCATGTAGTTCGGACGCGTCGCCAGCGCGCGCGCAATTTCGACGCGGCGGCGCTCGCCGCCGGAGAGCGCGATCGATGGCGATTTGCGCAAGCGCGTGATGTTGAATTCGTCGAGCAGCGAATTGAGCTCGGCCTCCCGCTTCTTGCGGTTGGGCTCGACGACTTCGAGCACGGCGCGAATATTCTGTTCGACGGTGAGGCCGCGAAAGATCGAGGCTTCCTGCGGCAGGTAGCCGATGCCGAGCCGCGCGCGCTGATACATCGGCAGTTGCGTCACGTCGTGACCGTCGAGTTCGATGGCGCCGCGATCCGCCTTGATCAGTCCGGTGATCATGTAGAACACGGTGGTCTTGCCGGCGCCGTTCGGGCCGAGCAGGCCGACCGCCTCGCCGCGGCGAACATAGATGCTGACGCCGCGCACCACTTGCCGCGTGCCAAAACTTTTTTCCACGCTGTGCACAGCGAGAAAGCCGGGCCGCTTGATCAGGCGGGGCGCTTCGCCGCCATTGGGCTTGGCGCGAGGCGCCTGTGCCCGTGAACGCGCTCTATCCTCGCGGGGTTCGACGTGGGGCTCGGGCTGCGGCAATTGCAACCCGGGCAGCGAAGCCGAACGCGCCATTGGCGGCGCATCGCGCACCGGGCTCGCCAGCATGTCGCCGAAGGAATCGCCGAGCGCGGTAATGTCCTCGCGCGAACGCGCAAAGCCCACAGGGCCGCGTTTCGCGGGGCGTCGACGGAACATGCCGAATAAATCCACCATCCCGCTTCGCTTAAGCCTTTCACGGTGATTCCGCGACGCGCCCGCCGGCGAATCGCTTCGCTAGCGAACCATGAATGAATGGATGTCCCTGCCCAGCGAAACACCCCGCCGTGCGCCCTGCCCTGTAGATACAGGCTCGCGCTACCGGCTTCAACCGTGACCGCCCCAAATAATCTTTAAGGCGCTGATCTGGCTTATTTTTTACCAGGGATCAGCGAGGGTATCTGGACCGGAGCGGGCTTCGACCCGCCCGATCCCGACCCGCAATTCTCTCCCTGGATGAACATGCCCTGCACCTTGCCGCTGTCGGATTCGACGCGCGACACGCCGGTCGTCATGTCGACCTTGAGCCGATCGCCCTTGAGTACGTTCTTGCACTGGGTGAGCACGACCCCGCCCACCATGGTGATGAGGTTGGCCCGCGTGTCGAAAATCGCAGTCTCGCCGGTCACGACCTGGTCCTTCTGCGTGACCACGACGGAGCCCTTGGCTTCGAGCCGGCGGATAGACGAGCTGCCGCCAGGCCCGGGGCTCGCGGACTGCATCGACGCGGATTTCGATCCCTTGGGTGCAGCGGGCGGCGCGTCCGATGCCGGACCGGAGTCGTAAAACACCACCAGCGACTTCGAGGTCATGGTGGTATCGCCCTGCACGACCTTCACGTTTCCGGAAAAGGTCGCCTCCTTTTTCTTGTCGCGCATTTCGAGCGACGCCGCCTCGATCTGAATCGGCTGATCGCGGTTTTGCGAAAAGCCCTGCATCGCATTCGGCACGCCCGACATGGCGCCTTGCGCGAAGGCGCCATCGGAGGCGGTCAACGCGAGCACAAGCGCTGCCGCCGCAAACCTGCGCGAGAACAACTGCATCATAGATATCATTTCGTGTTGGCGGACTTCCCGCTGATGGACCGCGTCTTCGGCGCTGGCTGCGGCTCAGGCTCAGGAGCAGGTGCCGGAGGGCTTTCCATGATCAGATTCATCACGACATTGCCTTCGAAGCGCACGATCTCGCCGCTGTTGATGATCCTGAGCCGGTCTGCGGTGAGCGTCCCGTTCAGCAATTTGACGTCGACATGCTCGTCCGACGTCACCGTGCCCTTGTTGATGTCGACATAGGCCTGCGACAGTTTCGCCTCATAGCCGGTGGAGGATTGCAGGAAGATATCCTTGCGCAGGTCGAGCATCTGCTGCTTGCTGTCGAAAAATCCCGTGCGGGCATCCATCGTCACCGTGCTCTTGTCCTCCATCATGACCTTGGCCCGCAGCGTCTGGAGTTCGACGTGATCGGGGTTGGCGAGATCCTGGATCGCCGCCTTGGCCCACAAATCGTATGGGCGCTGGTCGGTGGAGAAGCCGGCAAGGTGCGGCGTTTCCATGGTGATCTTGGTGCCTGACACCACGAGATTGCCCATGTCGACCGGCAGCTTCGAGAGCCCCGTGATGCGGAACGGGTTGAAGACCGAGATCGCGACGATCCCGGCCATGGCCAGCACCACGGCTGCCGGAACCGCGACCCGCAGCACCCGCACCATCCGGCTGTGACGGGCGGCCGCAGCGAAGCGGGCCTCCATTCCGGTGGCAAAGGCTGGGTTCTGTATCGAGTTCACCGCGGCTCCAAGGACGCCCAAGAGAGCGTCATCCTACCCGCAATCGCGGGATTATGCAGCCCGGACACTCGCGATGAGTGTGACCGAAACGGGGCGGAGGCGGGCAGCCCGGCGCTTCAAATGGTCCCGGTCACGAATGCGCGAAGATGTCCTCGGCCTCCCATCCGCCGAGATCGAGTTTAGCCCGGGTCGGCAGGAAGTCGAAACAGGCCTGTGCCATCGCCGTACGCCCCTCGCGGGCCAGCATGGCATCGAGCCGTTCGCGAAGGCTATGCAGATGCAGCACGTCGGAGGCGGCATAAGCGAGCTGCGCCTCGCTCAAACTCGCTGATCCCCAGTCGCTCGACTGCTGCTGCTTCGACAGATCGATGTTGAGGACTTCGCGCACCAGGTCCTTCAGGCCGTGGCGGTCGGTATAGGTGCGGCTCAGCCGCGAGGCGATCTTGGTGCAATAGACCGGCTGCGGCATCACGCCGAAGGTGTTGTAGAGCACGGCGACATCGAAGCGGGCGAAGTGGAAGATCTTCGTGATCGCCGGATTGGCGAGCAGCGCCTTCAGGTTCGGCGCGTCGGTGTGGCCCTTAGGGATCTGGATGACATCAGCGCTGCCATCGCCGTTCGACATCTGCACCACGCAGAGCCGGTCACGGTGCGGATTGAGCCCCATGGTCTCGGTATCGATCGCCACCGAATCCTTGTAGCGGGACAGATCGGGCAGGTCGCCACGATGCAGGCGGATTGTCATGAAGGGAAGCCTCGCGTCTTCGGTCGATTCGACGGAACACTAGCGCCCGAAACCGCCGGAGGCGAGCGGTTGGGCATGGCTTATGGGACGGGAATTGCGGAGTTCGCCGTGATTTTGTCCGCCAGTCAGGCCATCGCCCGCTTCGTGCATGGCGACGTATGCTCGCTGCCCTTAGGCAGGGCCGGCTTCCGCTCTTTGGACAGCTTGCGCGGCAGCCTGACGGTCTCCGTCATGGGTTTCTCCAGCGGTAAATTACACGCTCGCCCAGACTGCGGAACAGCAGTCAACTTACTGTTTTTATTGATGTATTCTACTAACCCGGTTACTGAATCTCGCTTGAGGGAACCGAGGCCGAGGTCTGCTCGCTTCAATGGCGGCCCTGGCTGTCCTGGACAATATTGTTCCGCTGCGTGATGGCGAGATCATAGTCGGGCTTGAGCTTGATGGCCGAGTTGAAGCTGGCGAGCGCTTCCTCCCGTCGGTTCAGGTACTTCAAGGCGAGGCCGAGATTATAGTGAGCCGCGGCAATATTGGGCTGAAGGCCAATGGCCCGGCTAATCTGCCGCTCTGCCGATTCGAACTTGCGCTGCTGCAGGAAAACCACGCCCAAGAGATATGCAGCTTCGACGTGGTTCGGGTCTGCCTTCAGAATCGCGCGATACGCATTCTCCGCCTCGGACGTTTGCCCGCGTTGATGGAATGCTTTGGCCTCGTGCAGACCGGCCGGCACTCTGCGCTGCTGTTCGGCCTCAAGCTCTTTCAGCAGGTTGGCTGTATCGGCGTGGCGCGGGTCGACCGCCAGGATCTGGCGGCAAGCTTGCTGGGCATCGTAGAGGGCGCCTGCCGTCTTGAGCCCCTGCGCACGCGCGAAAACCACAGGCAGGCTCAGCGGATCCAGTTGACCGCGAAGATTCTGCTGATCAAGCGTGGCCACGCGCATGCATTCGATCCTGCGTTCCAGCCCGCCAAAATCATACTTGTAGGCAAAATTTCCGGTCTGGAGATCGTACACGGTGAAGCCGTTCTCGATTCCCCATCGGATGCATTCAAGATGAAGAACAAAGCCGGGCGGGGGACGCTTGACGCTGAGATCGCGTCCGTTCAACAGGCTGATCAATGTGCCGTTCTTCCGGTCGATGAGGCTGACCTGGAGCCCGATGCGCGTTTCCCCTCGCCAGAGGATGGGCATAAGAAGCACATTGTCCGCGAAACAGCACTTCAGCATGTTACGGAAATTATTCATCATGCCGTAAGGCAGTCCTGGATTGTATCGCGCCGCCAGTTTGGCCGCCCACTGATTCTCCCAGAATTTCAGCAGCGCCTCGATGTCCTCGTCGATCGTATCGGCAGTCGGGCGCGTGATCCGGTATTCACCGCCGTTTTCGACCTGCCGGAAGGCCGCCCGAACGTTCCTGCGCGTGCTCGCGCTCAATGTTTGATGGAGAAATGCATCCCAATCGGCAGGCAGGTTCACGTAGACGTAAATGTCGTGGTCGATGCCGTCGCCGTCATCAGGGCGCTGAAGTTTCTCGATCACAAACTCGGTCGGCGAAAATTCATTCAAAAAAAGCGCAAGACGATCCGGCGAAGCCAGGATGTTGTCCAGGAAAAACACGGTCCAGTTTCGCCGCTTGGCGTGCTCGGCAAATGCACGCATTAGCTCGGCCTCGTGCCGGGGATCGCAAAGGAATCCGTTGTAGCCGGCGAAATACCCGCCGCCGGTTCTCAGTTGATTCTGGAATTTCCCGTCTTTGTTTCTAACGGTGCGCAGTTGCAGCGGAAAGAAGCCGACGTAATCCGGCGAGCCAGGGTCCTGCTTCGCTGCGAGGACGATCCATTGAGACCCGAGCCGTTCGAACCAGCCTGCCATCCAGGAAAAGGACATGTAAAGCTGCGCTTGGGGGTCAGCCTGATAAACAGCTTCCCAGTTGCTCTTGAGGCGGAGCAATTTGTCGAGACTCGAAATAACATCGACGTGCATGGCGTTGGCCTTTGCTCAAGGGAGCAGGTGGCGAACTGTGCAATGGTGGCGGCTCTGAATCCCTTGTCTTAAAAAACAACGTACAGTTCCATTTAGCCATGGAAGCCGGCTCGCTGGCAACCGGTCGGGTGGGGGATCAACTAGGGGGCTATGGCCCATGGTCGGGCGCGTCCGGCCAGCGCCTCGCCAGCCGCTCAACATGATTTGGGCATGGGTGGTACTTGGGCATGGGCAATGGTGCCCAGGAAAGGACTCGAACCTTCACGGCCGTGAAGCCACTGGCACCTGAAGCCAGCGCGTCTACCAATTCCGCCACCTGGGCCCGGGCGGGTTAGTAAGGATCAGTCACGCGCTTGTCAAATCGCTTCGATGCCATTCGAAATCCGCTGTACAGCGAAGCCGTGTTGGCGTATCGCGAATCCGCTAAATCCCACCGATATCTTCGAATTTGACCGGCAGGAATTGACCCCGATGACATCGCACGCGGCAGCGAACCTGGAAACGCTCATCACGGTGTTTGGCGGATCGGGCTTTCTGGGGCGAAACGTGGTCCGGGCGCTGGCCAAGCGCGGCTATCGGATTCGGGTGGCGGTGCGGCGGCCCGAACTGGCCGGGCACCTGCAACCGCTCGGCCGCGTCGGCCAGATCCACCCCGTGCAGGCCAATCTGCGCTACCCGGCTTCGGTGGAGGCGGTGATGCGCGGTTCCGAAACCGTGGTTAACCTGGTCGGCACCCTGGCCGAGAGCGGCGCGCAGACCTTCGATGCGGTGCAGACCAAAGGCGCCGAAACCATCGCCAAGGCCGCCGCCGCGATCGGCGCGCAGATGGTGCATGTATCGGCGATCGGCGCCGACGAGAATTCGCCGTCGGCCTACTTCCGCTCCAAGGCTTTAGGCGAGAAGGCCGTGCTGGCGGCAGCGCCATCGGCCACGATCCTGCGGCCGTCGCTGCTGTTCGGGCCCGAGGATCAGTTCACCAACCGCTTTGCGTCGCTCGCCCGGATATCGCCGTTCCTGCCGCTGATCGGCGGCGGCGAGACGCGGGTGCAGCCGGCCTATGTCGCCGACGTCGCCAACGCGGTCGCCGATGCTGCCGAGGGCAAGACCAAGCCGGGCGCGACCTACGAGCTCGGCGGGCCTGACGTGCTGACCATGCGCGAGATCATGGAAATCATCCTCAAGATCACCGACCGCAAGCGCATGCTGATTTCGCTGCCGTGGGGACTGGCGAAGCTAAAGTCGCAGTTCCTGCAATTCGCGCCGGGTCCGTTGAAGCTGACGCCGGACCAGGTGGCGATGCTGCAAGTCGACAATGTCGTGTCGGACGAAGCGAAGGCGGCTGGTCTGACGCTGCAGGGGCTCGGCATTACGCCGGAAGCGATGGAAGCGATCGCCCCGCAATATCTCTGGCGCTTCCGCGCCGCCGGGCAGTTTCAAAGGAAGAGCGCGTAATCTTCGTAGGGTGGGCAAAGGCGCTCCTGCGCCGTGCCCACCATTCAATAACCGCGCTCGTGATGGTGGGCACGCTTCGCTTTGCCCACCCTACACCCTGAGCTGGAGCTCCAGCTCATTTCAACAATCAAGATTTGTGGTTATGGGTCCCCGCGTTCGCGGGACGACGGAGAGAGCCTACTTCCCCAGCGCCAGCGCGATCAGGCCGAGCGCGCCGATGGCGACGCGCCACCACGCAAAGAACGTGAATCCGTGGCGGGTGACATAGGTGAGGAACGTCTTCACCACGATCGCCGCGGTGATGAACGAGACCACGAAGCCGATCGCGATGATGCCGATGTGATCGGTCGTCATCTCGGCGCGGTTCTTGTAGAAATCATAGGCGAACGCGCCGATCATGGTCGGGATCGCGAGAAAGAACGAAAACTCCGCGGCCGATCGCTTGTCACCGCCGAGCAGCATCGCCGCCACGATGCTGGCGCCGGAGCGCGACACGCCGGGAATCATCGCGACGCACTGCGCGATGCCGATCCACAGATACATCAGCAGCGGATAGCGCGTGGCGTCGTGCTGTGTCGGCTTGAGATAGAGTTGATCGACCCACAACAGAATTGCGCCGCCGACGATCAGGGTGAAGCACACCACCCACGGATTGAAGAGAAACTCCTTGATGTACTTGCCGGCAACCAGGCCGATGACCACCGCAGGCAGAAACGCCAGCAATACGCCGATCACGAAGCGCTGGTCGTCGGGGTTGCTGAACATGCCGAGCGCGACGCGCCACAATTTGACGAAATAAAGCATGACGATCGCGAGGATCGCGCCGAGCTGAATCAGCACGACAAAGCTCTGCCAGAACGCGCCCTCGCCGAGCCCGAAGAATCGTTGCGCGACCAGCATATGGCCGGTCGATGAAACCGGCAGGAATTCCGTGACGCCCTCGATGATGCCGAGAATCACCGCCTTCACTACATCCGACATCATGATGGGGGTCCGTTTTGACTGGAAAAACCGCGTCCTTCTCGCCTATTCATCCCGATGCCGCAATCGCAAAAAAACGCCAAAGACAGTTGCCTCTTGCGTCTGCTTGGCTAGTGTCGCGATTCGCATGACGCGGCTTGACCGCTCGGGTTCCTTGAGCGTCGCCGCGAATTGTTCAAGGATTTCATGTACACGCTCTATCATCATCCGTTCTGTCCGCATTCGCGCTTCATTCGCCTGGTGCTGGGCGAACACGGCCTCGACCTGCGCCTGGTGGAAGAGCGAGCCTGGGAGCGGCGTGAAGGGTTTCTCGTGCTCAATCCCGCGGGCACCACGCCGGTGTTGATGGCTGACGGCTTTCCGCCGATTCCCGGCGCAGGCGTCATCGCCGAATATCTCGACGAGACGCACGGCCTGGAGGCCGGCGAGCGGCGGCTGTTGCCGGCCTCGATGGCGGAGCGCGTCGAGGTCCGCCGGCTGATGGCGTGGTTCAACGAAAAATTCTTCGAGGAGGCCTCGAACCCGCTGGTAACCGAGCGCATCTATAAGCGTTTCATGAGCGAGGAGAATGGCGGCGGCGCGCCGGCGGCCGACGTGATCCGCGCAGCCAAGGCCAATGTGCGCTATCATCTGGCCTATATCGGCTGGCTGGCGCAGACGCGGAACTTCCTCGCCGGCGACCGGCTGAGCTACGCGGATCTCGCCGCCGCGGCGCACCTTTCGGCGATCGATTATCTGGGCGATGTCCCATGGAGCGAGGACGAAGCGGCAAAGATGTGGTACGCGCGGGTGAAATCCCGCCCGTCGTTCCGCCCGCTCTTGAGCGAGTGGCTGGCGGGCGTGCCGGCGTCACGCACCTACGTGGACCTCGACTTCTGAACAAGGCCGTCAAGCTCCCCGCCAGCGATCTAAAGTCCGCGCTCGTGCGCGAAGCCGCGACACTCGGTTTCGATTGCATCGGCGTCACCGATCCCGGCGCGCTCGGCAATGCCGGAAAATATTTCCGCGAGTTCCTCGATGCCGGCGCGCATGGCGACATGGACTGGCTCGCGGCACAACCCGAACGGCGGATGGATCCGCGCGTGCTGTGGCCGGGTGTGCGCTCGATCATCATGCTCGGCTTCAACTACGGACCCGATGACAATCCGCTCGCGCTTCTCGAAAAGCGCACACGCGGCGCAATCTCTGCCTATGCCCAGGGCGACGACTATCACGACGTGATCAAGAAGCGCCTGAAGACGCTGGCGCGGTGGCTGGTCGCGGCGTCGGGCGAGGAAGTTAAAGTATTCATCGATACTGCAGCGGTGATGGAAAAGCCGCTGGCGCAGGCGGCGGGACTCGGCTGGCAGGGCAAGCACACCAATCTGGTCTCGCGCGAGTTCGGCTCATGGCTGTTTCTCGGCGCGATCTTCACCGCCGCCGAACTGCCGCGCGACACCGCCGACACCGACCATTGCGGCTCATGCAACGCCTGCCAGGAGATCTGCCCGACTGCAGCGTTCCCCGCACCTTACAAGCTCGATGCGCGGCGCTGCATTTCCTACCTGACGATCGAGAACAAGGGCCCGATCCCGCGTGAATTCCGCAAAAGCATCGGCAACCGCATCTATGGCTGCGACGATTGCCTCGCCGTGTGCCCGTGGAACAAATTCGCGCAAAAAGGCCGCGAAACCAAACTCGCTGCACGCGCGGAATTGCGCGCGCCTTCGCTAGGAGAGTTGGCGCGGCTCGACGACGCCGCATTTCGCGCGCTGTTTTCGAAATCGCCGGTCAAGCGCATCGGCCGTGACCGCTTTGTCCGCAACGTGCTGATCGCGATCGGCAATGCCGGGGATGCGGCGCTGGCGATTGAAGCAGAGCGATTGCTTGACGATGCAAGCCCGCTCGTGCGTGGCGCAGCGGTCTGGGCGCTGTCGCAATTGGTCGAGCGAGAGAGATTCGACGCGTTGGCTGCGAGGGCTTCGAAGAGTGAAGACGATGAAAGCGTTCGGCAGGAATGGCTGCAAGCTTGCTAGCCTCCGCCGTCACTCCGCCAAATGCCGCTTCATCTCCGGCCGTGCCTTCAGCGCCGCGCCCTGCTTGGCCACGATCTTGGCGATCCGCTCGGGCGCGAATTTGAGGTCGACGAACGCCGGCGCAGTGTTGGCGACCTCGTGATATTCCATGATCTTGCCGTCGCGCAGCCGCATGATCGCGACGCCCTCGAACATCGCCCGCGCACCCTCAGCCTCCGGCAGCGTCGAGCGATAGCTGAATGTATAGCGCGCATAGAGCGTGTGGCCGTCGGTGACGGGATCATGCATGTCCCAGCGAAAATCGGTCGCGGTGCGATAGAACCAGTCGTCGATCAGGTCAGCGATTTTGGCCCGACCCTCGAACGCACCGTAGAACACGTCGTGATAGACGCCGTCCTCGGTGAACAGTTCCGCGAAAGCCTTGCCGTTGCGCTGCTCGACGGCGTCACAGAAGGCGCGGAGCATGGTGGATGTGTTCATGGCGTTGTCTCCCTGCACGTGATTTTTTCTTCCCTCTCCCCTTGTGGGAGAGGGTGGATCGAATGAGCGAAGCTCATTCGAGACGGGTGAGGGGTTCTCTCCGCGGAGACAAACCCCTCATCCGCCTTGCCTTCGGCAAGGCACCTTCTCCCACAAGGGGAGAAGGGAAAAAGATCACCCCATCTCCGCCACCGCAGCGATGATCCGCGCGATGTCCTGTGGGCGGGACAGACGGTGGTCGCCGTCCTGGATCATGGTCAGCACCACGTCCTCGGCCGGCAACCGGTGCGCCAGCGCGAAAGCGTGCTGCCAGGGCACGTCGGGATCCTGCGCGCCCTGCAGGATACGCACGGGACATCCGACCTCGATGGCGCTACCGAGCAGGAGATGGTTGCGGCCCTCCTCGATCAGTGCGCGCGTGATCGGATAGGGTGCGCCGTAGCCATACTCCGACGGCCGCATCCACACGCCCCTGGTCCTGATCTCCTCGCGAACCTCGTCGGAGAGGCTGTTCCACATCAATTGCTCGGTAAAGTCCGGCGCCGGCGCGATCAGCACCAGCCCGGCGAGGTTCGCCTGCGTCGCCTCACGCTCGGCGATGGCGCGCGCCAGCAGGAGCGCCAGCCAGCCGCCCATCGATGAACCGATCACGATCTGCGGGCCCCGGCAGAACTGTTCGAATACCGCAACGCTCTCTTCCAGCCAGCGTCCGATGGTGCCATCGACGAAAGCGCCGCCCGATTCGCCATGGCCGGAATAATCAAATCTAATACAGGCCCGGCCGTGTTCCGCGGCCCACGCGTCCAGCGCGAGCGCCTTGGTGCCCCGCATGTCGGAATTGAAGCCGCCGAGCCAGAATAGCCCGGGCCCGCTGCCGGCGCGGGCACGCACCGCGATCCGGCGGCCGGCGACGCCCTCTCCCACCTCGATAAAGGTCGGTTCCTGGTCGATTGGCGCTGAATTTGTCGCTGAATCAGTCATTGGATCGGTCACTCTCGCCCTGCCGCTTTGTCCGCGAGTGCGCTCTATCGGTCAAGCACGAGACCGCCCGGCGCTTGCGGATCAGGCCGCCGCGCTATATTTGCCGGACGTGACCGAAATGCCTCGCATTTGACGGTTTTCGGGCGCAGACCGCGAGTTCGCTTGCTGTCTTGAGCGTATTGCTTCAAACTGCGGCCCTTCTTTCACAACTTTGGAGAGTTACCCATTCGCCGTCCCAACAGAGCCCCGCCCGCTGCAACCAAAGACGGGCCGCGCACCAATGATGATATCCGCAACGCGCAGATCCAGCTGATCGATCAGAACGGCACCAACCACGGAACGGTCGAGACCGTGGTCGCCATCAAGATGGCGCTCGAGGCGGGCATGGATCTTGTCGAGATTTCGCCGAACAACAATCCTCCCGTCTGTAAGATCATGGACTACGGGAAGTTCAAGTATTCGGCACAGAAGAAGGCCGCCGAGGCGCGCAAGAAGCAGAAGATCGTCGAGATCAAGGAGATCAAGCTGCGGCCGATGATCGACGATCACGATTACGACGTGAAAATGCGCGCCATGCAGCGGTTCTTCGAGGAAGGCGACAAGGTCAAGATCACCTTGCGCTACCGTGGCCGCGAAATGGCGCACCAGGAAATCGGCACCAAGCTTCTGGACAAGGTGAAGGCCGACGTCGCCGAGTTCGCCAAGGTCGAGCAGGACGCCAGGTTCGAGGGACGCCAGGTCGTGATGGTGCTGGCGCCGCGCTAGGTTGAGTTAGTAGAATCGAAAGCGGCCCGTCGGATGACCCGGCGGGCCGTTTCTCGTTGGTGCCGATTGCGTTCCCCGGATGCTGCGCAACGCCAACAGCGCGTTCACGCGCGTCTTCGACGCGCTATGGCACTTGCGGCGTGGTGCGCTGCTGATCCGGGGTCCATGTGGCCCGGGGTCCCGGCTCTGCGATGCACCGCTCCGCGCTGCATCGAGTCCGGGACACGAGCTGGATCTAGGTCCGCGTGGCCTGCCAGGTGCCGCTACAGCGGTCACCGGTGATGATGCCGCTCCACGCGCCCGCCCCACTGATGCCGACGAGGCGGCCGCCGCCGCTGGCCTTGGAGGCGCCGACGGAAACCTTGACCGCAACCGCGCCGGTGCGATTGACCGAACCGGAAACCCGGCCGCCGCCGGCCGATGACACGCGGTTACCGGCGACAGTAAACGGGACGCTGTATCCGGAACTGCAATTGCCCCGCGTCGTCGCGAAGATCACGTTCCAGGTGCCGTCATAGACACCTGCGGCCCTTCTGGTGGCCGCATCGGCACCACCAGGTGTGGCCACCGCGGCAAGCGCTGCGAGTACGGGAAGCCAGCGCAGGGAGCGCAGGCCGGGAAACGCGTTAAAACAGGCAATCGATCGCTGAAATCGGGTCATTCTTCCTGCTCCACACCAAGGTGATTGATGACATCACGGCGTTGGTAACGGCACCGCCCCCCGCGGTTCATCGTTGCCATTTGGCATTTCCTCTGCCATAAGCCCGACCTTCATCGCCCGGCTGATCAAGGGCTGCCGTGTCGATGTTCGTGCGGGTTGTCTCGCTTTTTGGGAAAAACCTGAGCACTTTCAACGCTCTAACGAGCATTTTAAGCCGCAAGAGCGCCCCTCGGGCGCGTTTTTCTGCGGCCACAGGAGAGCCAAATGCCCAAGCTGAAGACCAAGTCAGGCGCTAAAAAGCGCTTCAAGGTGACTGCCACCGGCAAAGTGATGCACGCCCAGCGCGGCAAGCGCCACGGCATGATCAAGCGGACGAAGAAGCAGATTCGTCAGCTCCGCGGCACCCGCGTGCTGTTCAAGACCGACGGCGACAACGTCAAGAAGTACTTCTTGCCGAACGCCTGATCGCGTTCACGTCATTGCAGCCGAGCCGCGCCCGCGCGGCGATCCCGTCATCTATTCTGATCAAGGATACCAGTCATGTCTCGCGTCAAACGCGGTGTGACCGCTCACGCCAAGCACAAGAAAGTCTACAAGGCCGCCAAGGGCTTTTACGGCCGCCGCAAGAACACCATCCGCGCCGCCAAGGCCGCCGTCGAGAAGGCCGGGCAATATGCGTTTCGCGACCGCAAGCGCAAGAAGCGCACCTTCCGCGCGCTCTGGATCCAGCGTCTCAATGCCGCCGTGCGCCCGTATGGCATGACCTACAGCGTCTTTATCAACGGCCTCTCGAAGTCGGGCATCACGGTGGATCGCAAGGTGCTGTCGGATCTCGCCATCAACGAGCCGGCGGCGTTCCAGGCGATTGCCGAGAAGGCCAAGGCCGCGCTGGCGGCCTAATTCGCAATCGCTGCGGCGTTCTTGCAATTCCGGTGTCATGACCCGCCTTGTGCGCATTGCGCACTGGGGCGGGCATCCAGTAAACCACCGACCGACATTTTGACTCCGGGGGTTACTGGATCATCCGCCTTCCGCCTTCGCTCGCTGAGCTTCGGCGGACAAGTCGCGGATGGTGAGGGTCCCGTTTGGACTGCGAGCGCGCGTTCCCCAAAGGTACCGTCGCCATGTCCGACCTAGCTCAACTCGAATCCCAAATTCTCAGCCAGATCGCGGCCGCCGGCGACGAAGCCGCGCTCGAATCCGTGCGCGTCGCGGCGCTCGGCAAGAAGGGCTCGATCTCCGCGCTGCTCGCCACCCTTGGCAAGATGTCGCCGGACGAGCGCAAGACGCAAGGCGCCGCGATCAACCTCGCCAAGGACAAGGTTACGCAGGCGCTCTCCGCCCGTCGCGACATCCTGAAATCGGCAGCACTCGATGCGCGTCTGGCATCGGAGACCATCGACGTCACCTTGCCGCTGCGCGAGACGCCTGCCGAACAGGGCCGCATCCATCCGCTGAGCCAGGTGTTCGAGGAGGTCAACACGATCTTCGCCGACATGGGATTTGCGATCGCCGAAGGTCCTGATATCGAGACCGACGATTACAATTTCACGAAACTGAACTTCCCCGAGGGCCATCCGGCGCGGGAGATGCATGACACCTTCTTCTTCAATCCGAAGGAAGACGGTTCGCGCATGCTGCTGCGCACTCACACCTCGCCGGTACAGGTGCGCACGATGTTGTCGCAGAAGCCGCCGATCCGCGTGGTTTGCCCGGGCCGCACCTACCGCATCGATTCGGACGCGACCCATACGCCGCAATTCCACCAGGTCGAAGGCCTCGTGATCGACAAGAGCTCGCATCTCGGCCACCTCAAATGGATCCTGCACGAGTTCTGCAAGGCGTTCTTCGAGGTCGACCACATCAACATGCGGTTCCGCCCGTCGTTCTTCCCGTTCACCGAACCCTCGCTCGAGGTCGACATCCAGTGCCGGCGCGACAAGGGCGAGATCCGTTTCGGCGAAGGCGAAGACTGGCTGGAGATTCTCGGCTGCGGCATGGTGCATCCGAACGTGCTGCGCGCCTGCGGCATCGACCCCGATGTCTATCAAGGCTTTGCCTGGGGCATGGGCATCGACCGCATCGCGATGCTGAAATACGGCATGTCCGATCTCCGGCAATTGTTCGAGAACGACGTGCGCTGGCTGTCGCATTACGGCTTCAAGCCGCTCGACGTCCCGACGCTGGCGGGGGGATTGAGCACGTGAGTGCGGTCCCTGCGAAATATCAGGGTTTGCGCTCCTTCGCGTTCGGCGATGGGCCGGAGCTTGCCGACGAGTTGCTCGACCTCGTGGTCAAGGGCGTGAAGACTGCGACCTGCTCTACTGAGGACGAGCCGAACACGTCGACGCCGGGCGAGCAATGGATCGTGCTCGACGGGCGCCGCGCGCCGCGCTGCGTGATTGAGACGATCGAAGTCACTTACCGCCGCTTTCCCGAAGTGGATGCCGCCTTTGCCTATGAAGAAGGCGAAGGCGACCGCAGCCTCGCCTACTGGCGGCAGGCACACCGCAATTATTTCGGACGGCTGGGCAAGTTTCGCGAAGACATGATGCTGATGTGCGAACGATTCCGGCTGGTCGAGGTTTTCTAGGAACGTAAAATGAAATTCACGCTCTCCTGGCTGAAGGAACATCTCGACACCGACGAGCCGCTGGAAAAGCTTGCCGACAAGCTCACCATGATCGGGCTCGAGGTCGAGAGCATCGAGGACAAGGCGAAGGCGCTCGCGCCGTTTTCGATCGCGCGGGTGATCTCGGCCGAGCAGCATCCCAATGCCGATCGTCTGCGGGTCTGCATGGTCGACACCGGCAATGGTGCTGCGCCGGTGCAGGTGGTCTGCGGCGCGCCGAATGCGCGCGCTGGGCTCGTCAGCGTGTTCTCGCCGCCCGGCACATTCATCCCGGGCAAGAACATCACGCTCGGCGTCGGAACCATCCGGGGCGTCGAAAGCCGCGGCATGCTGTGCTCGGCCGCAGAGCTGCAGCTTTCCGAGGACCATGACGGCATCATGGAATTGCCGGCCGATGCGCCGATCGGCAAGGGCTATGCCGAATGGGCAGGCCTCGGCGATCCCGTGCTCGAAATCAACCTCACGCCGAACCGGCAGGACTGCACCGGCGTGCACGGCATCGCGCGGGATCTCTCCGCTGCCGATATGGGCAAGCTGATCGATCCCGGAATCAAACCGGTTAAGGGCGAATTCCCCTGCCCGGTGAAGCTGACGGTGGAAGATGCGACGCTGTGTCCAGGCTTCGCGCTGCGGCTGGTGCGCGGCGTCAAGAACGGCCCCTCGCCGGAATGGCTGCAGAAGCGCCTGGCCTCGATCGGCTTGCGGCCGATCAATGCGCTCGTCGACATCACCAACTTCATGACCTATGACCGCGCCCGGCCGCTGCATGTGTTCGACGCAAGGAAAGTGACGGGCAATCTCACCGTACGCCGCGCCAAGGAAGGCGAAAGCCTGCTGGCGCTCGACGGCCGCACCTACACGCTCGATCCCTCGATCTGCGTGATCGCGGATGAGCACGGCGTCGAATCGCTCGCCGGCATCATGGGCGGCGAGACTTCCGGCTGCGACGAGAACACGACGGACGTGCTGATCGAATCGGCGCTGTGGAACGCGATTAACATCGCGCAGACCGGGCGCAAGCTCGGCATCAATTCGGACGCGCGCTACCGCTTCGAGCGCGGCGTCGATCCGGCCTTCATGGTGCCGGGGCTCGAGCTTGCGACCAAAATGGTGATGGAGCTCTGCGGCGGCACGCCGTCGGAGACTTTCATCGTCGGCAATGCGTTCGGCGACGACCGCATCATCGACTTCCCGCTCGCCGAGGTGAAGCGCCTCGCGGGAATCGAGGTGCCGCTGGTCGAGATGCGGCGCATCCTCGGCCATCTCGGCTTCATGGTCGCCGGCAACGGCCCGGTGGTGAAGGTCGCCGTTCCCTCCTGGCGTACGGATGTGGACGGCAAGGCCGACATCGTCGAGGAAATCGTCCGCATCGTCGGCGTCGACAAGGTACCGATGACGCCGTTCGAGCGCGGCGACGAAGCGCGCAAGCCGGTGCTGACCACGATTCAGTCCCGCACCCGCCGTGCCAAGCGCGCGCTCGCCGCGCGCGGCATGGTGGAAGCCGTGACCTGGTCGTTCATCTCCAAGCTGCATGCTGAGATGTTCGGTGGCGGACAGGCAGAACTCGCGCTGGCCAACCCCATCGCTTCCGATCTCTCGGACATGCGGCCGAGCCTTTTGCCGGCCCTCGTCGCCGCGGCGCAGGCCAATGCCAACCGCGGTTGCTCCGACGTCGCGCTGTTCGAGGTCGGCCAGATCTTTAAGGGCGACAAGCCCGAGAACCAGTTCGTCGCAGCCTCCGGCGTGCGCCACGGCTTTGCGTCGACAAAGGGCATGGGCCGGCATTGGTCAGGCTCTGCCCAGACCGATGCACTCGACGCCAAGGCCGATGCGTTCGCGGTGCTCGCGGCGGTCGGCGCGCCGATGCAGGCGCTGCAGATTGTGCCGGGCGGCGCAAGTTGGCTGCATCCGGGTCGCTCCGGCACCATCCAGATCGGACCGCAGAACGTGCTCGGCTATTTCGGCGAGCTGCATCCGCGCACGCTGGAGGCGCTCGGCGCCGACGGCCCGATGATCGCGTTCGAAGTGATCCTCGACCGCATTCCCGATGCCAAGAAGAAGCCGACCCGCGCCAAGCCGCTGCTCGAACTCTCCGCGTTCCAGCCGGTATCGCGCGACTTTGCCTTTATCGTCGATCGCGCCGTCAAGGCCGGCGACATCGTGCGCGCGGCGCAGGGCGCGGACAGGAAGCTGATCACGGACGTAGCCGTATTCGACGTCTATGAAGGCAAGGGCATCGATCCGGCCCAAAAGTCGATCGCGATCGCCGTGACGATCCAGCCGCGCGAGAAGACGCTGACGGATCAGGAGATCGACGCCGTAGCGGCGAAGATCGTGGCCGAGGTGACGAAGAAGACCGGCGGCACGTTGCGGGGATGAGCCGACGGGCCTGACGGGATAACCGCACGACGAGCTGCAACCTCTCCCGCTTGCGGGGGAGGTCGCATCGCATCGAAAGATGCGATGCGGGTGGGGGCTCTCTCCACTCGAACAGTCTCATTTGTTGCGACACCCCCATCCCAGCCTTCCCCCGCAAGCGGGAGAAGGAGCCCACCTCTGATGCGGTCGCAGCTGAACCCAATCTCAGGCGCTAAAGAATGAACTCGCTTGGCCTGATTCCACCCGACATCAGCCTCAACGCGGCAATCGCGATTTGCGCCGTCGCCTTCATGTCGGGCACGGCGCGGGGTTTTTCCGGGTTCGGGGCGGCGCTGATCTTCATGCCGCTGGCCAGCTCGTTCGCCGACCCGCGGCTGGTGGCCGCGCTGCTGCTGATCATCGATTTCGTCGCCGCCGCGCCGCTGCTGCCGAACGCGTGGGAGAAGGCTGACCGCAAGGCGACTGCGGTCATAGTGTTGGGCGCCCTGATTGGCGTGCCGATCGGCACCTATTTCCTGAGCCGCCTCGAGCCGGTGACGACACGCTGGATCATCTCCGTCTTCGTGTTCGCGCTGCTGCTGCTTCTGCTCTCCGGCTGGCGCTACCGCGGCAAGGATCGCGCGGCGGTTTCAATCGGCATCGGCGGGCTGTCAGGATTTTGCAGCGGCCTCGCCCAGACCGGCGGGCCGCCGATCGTCGGCTACTGGCTCGGCCGGCCGATTCCTTCCGTGATCGCGCGTGCCAACATCGTGCTGTTCTTCGGCGCCTCGGATTTCTTCTCCGCCGTGAGTTACACCGCGACCGGACTGATCACGATGGATGCGATCAAGTTCGCGCTGGTGGTCGGCCCCGTCTACGGCATCGGTGTCTGGTTCGGCGCGTCGCTGTTCGGCAAGGCCAGCGAAACCGTATTCCGCTCGATCTGTTACGCGCTGATCGCGGCCGCGGTGATCTTCGGATTGCCTGTTCTGGATGGTGTGCTGAGATAGACACAGACCCGTAGGGTGGGCAAAGGCGCACTTGCGCCGTGCCCACCATCACACGCGCCGTTTTGTATCATGGTGGGCACGCTTCCGCCTTCGCTCGTTGAGCTACGGCGGACAAGTCACTTTGCCCACCCTACAATTCCTGCGCTAACTCACCACCAGGTCGCAATACGCATAACCATCACGCGCGACGCACTCTCCGGTCATCACCGTCACCCGCCGCGAGAACATCGGCCCTGCCACGACACAGGTGTGAAACTCGCCGTTCTCGCCGCAGGGGTCGACGCCCTCCGGCAGATCGGCGAGCAGCGTTGCATCGAATTTGCGACCGGCGAATTCCGCTGACAGCTTCTTCAGATCGACGGTCGCAATATGGGCTTCCAGCCCGCTTGCGATCATCGCTCGGGCGAGCTCCGGCGTTGGCCGCTCCCAGAGCGGAAACACCGGCGTGATTCCGGTGCCCGCGAGCTTCTGTTCGCGATAGGCGCGGATGTCGGCCAGGAACAGATCGCCGAAGATCATGTGCGTGATGCCGTCGGCAACCGCTTGCGCGATCGCCTCGCCCATCCGCGCTTCATAAATCTCGTTCGGACAGGGATAGGGAATTGCCACGATCCGCTGCGGCAGGCCGGCGGCTTCGCACTGCGCCTGCAAGATCTCCTGCCGCACGCCATGGATCGATACCCGGCCGAACGTCTCGGTCACCGTGGTCAGCGCGCCGACCACGTCGAATTCGCCCGCGCGCATCACTTCATGCAGCGCAAAGGCGGAATCCTTGCCGCTCGACCAGGAGATCAGGGCTTTGGGACGGGCCATCAGTTGCTCGGAGACGGTGCGCGCCGCCGCTGCTGCTTCGCCGGCCGCGCTTCCGGTTCGGGGTCCTTCAACGCACCGATCCGCCGCAGTGCCGCCTCTGCCGCGCGTTCGCCGCTTTCCCAGGCGCCGTCGATCGTTCCCCACAGCGTTTCATGGGTCGCCTCGCCGGCGAGATACATGCAGCCGATCGGATCGGTCAGAACCTTTCGCGAGGATTGCCCGCCAGGACCGGCTGCCGACATCGCGCCGAGCGTGAACGGCGCGGCGTTCCAGCGCGTCGCGCTCGATTTCGTCACCGCGGCGGCCACTTCGCTGCCGTACAGCTTCGTTAGCCATTCCACCGCAAACGCCACCATGGCCTTCTCGCCCTGCGCGGAAAGATCGCGGCCGAACGAGCCGCCGACGTCGAGGGTGCAGAACGACGAGCCGCCGATATTGGCTGATATCAGCGCCGTCTTGGTCGAATTGCTCTGCTCGATGACGACGTCGTCACGGGCGAGGCCGAGCGGATTGCCCGTCATCTGCAGGGCGATCCGATCGTAGCTGCCGAGACTGAGTTTCGAAGCGGCGTCGAGCATGCGCTTCGGGATGTCGGGCGCGAATTTGATATTGCCGGCCGCCAACACGTTGCTCGACACTGTGACAACGGCAGCGCGGGCGACGATCTTTCCGGCAGGTGTTTCCACAATTACGTCGCGGTTGCTCCAGACGACGCGATTGGCGGGTGTTGACAGCGCCACCGGCACCTGCTCGCCGAGTTTTGCGATCAGTGTGCCCAATCCCTGGCGGCAGCCGATCGCGATGTTGCGATCCTGCGCGCGCGACTTGTCGCCGACCGAGACGTCGTTCAGATCCTTGCCGGAGAAGCCGGCGCCCAGCACAAATTCTGCCGTGCCCGCCCAAACGCCGAGATCCTTCGGCAGCACGGAGGCGCAGGAAACATCGAACCGCCGCGCGGCGTCGTCGATGGCGCGGTTGGCGCGCACCAGCGCCGCCAGAAACTCTTCGGTCTCGCCGGCGCGGGCATTGCGGCGGCCGATGCGGATCTTCTGGCCCGATGGCGCGCTCGTGATCTCGAGCCCGGCCGCCCGCGCCAGCTTGATCATCGGATTGGTCTCGGGATTGTGCATCCAGCGCGCGCCGCGGTCGAACGGTACGTCGAAAGTCGAAGCGTCGGTCTGGCAGCGGCCGCCGATCTGGCTTGCCGCCTCCACCACGATCACCCTGCGGTTCGCCGCCATGATCCGCCGCGCCGCAGCAATGCCGGCCGCGCCTGCGCCGATCACCACGATGTCGGCATCCCGCGGCAAGGGCGCGGCCCCGGCACGAGCACCAGACAAAACCGGAACCGCCGCCAGGCCTGCGGACGCCGACAGAAAGGTGCGGCGGGTCAATGTCATGTCATGGTTTCCGGGACCTGAAGGACGCGAGAACAGCTAGCGAACTGTGCAGCATCTCACGTGACGCAGCAACACTCATGGTAAATCAATCATGATTGACCCGCCTCCCGCATGAACTAAATTGAAACGGCTTGCGACCATGATAAGGAAACAAAAAAAGCGGAAGAAAAGCCGCTCTGGGGGAGTTTCATGGGCGTAATGCTCGACACCATCGGCCAGTTGATTGCGGGCTACCTGCAGAAGGAAGTCCCGGGCTATGAGCCGTTCACGCCCAGCGACCCCGAACATCTGCGCGGCGTCATCGAGCCTGGCGACGTGCTGCTGGTCGAAGGCAACAACCGGATCTCCGGCATCATCAAATACCTCACGCAGTCCACCTGGTCGCACGGCGCGCTCTATGTCGGTCCGGTTGACGGCGCCACCGAGCCCGACGGCGAGCCGCATGTGCTGATCGAGGCCAATATCGGCGAGGGCGTCACCTCGGCGCCGCTGTCGAAGTATTTTCCCTATCACACCCGCATTTGCCGCCCGGTCGGCCTGTCCTACGAGGACCGCACCACGGTGTGCCGCTACGCCATCAACCGGATCGGCTTCGGCTACGACACCAAGAACATCGTCGATTTGATGCGCTATCTGATTCCGTTGCCGATACCGCAGCGATGGCGGCGGCGCATGATCGCGTTCGGCTCCGGCGATCCCACCAAGATCATCTGCTCGGCGCTGATCGCGCAGGCCTTCGACGCCGTGCGCTACCCGATCCTGCCCAAGATTACCCGCGCCGCCTCGCGAAAGGCCCGGCGCGAAATCCTGCATATCCGTGATTCCTCGCTCTACATGCCGCGCGATTTCGACATCTCGCCCTATTTCGAAGTCGTCAAACCCACCATCGTGCACGGCTTCGACTACACGGCCCTGCACTGGGCCGACAAGCAGAAGCCGCTCCCGGAGGTAGCGGGCCAATTCGGTGTGTTTCCAGAGGTCAAGTCGCCGCCGCTTGTTCCTGAAGAGATTGACGAAGAAACGCCGCTTCCGGCTGCGGCTGAAGAAGTGACTGTTGAGGAAGTCACCGTCGAAACCGCGATGATCGAGCGCATCACCGTGTCGGAACATTATCTCGCCGTCGAATATGTCCCGGTCCGCCCGCCGGAGCGCCGCATGAAGCCGCGGACATCGGAGATGACGGTGTAGAGACGAATCGTAGGGTGGGCAAAGCGAAGCGTGCCCACCATCAAAGCCAACGATCCGGAAAGATGGTGGGCACGGCGCAAGGGCGCCTTTGCCCACCCTACAATCTAAAACCTCGCAGCCAGCGTCAGTCGCACCGCCAACGGCTCTGCCGGATGCACATGACGGTCGGCGACGCCACCGATCGTCTCGCCCGGCAAGCGCGACAGGTAGTAGTACTCGATCTGGTTAGTCTTCGCGTTGAAGAGATTGAGCACGTCGAGCTGCAGCCGCAGGCCATTGTCGAACTTGTAGCCCGCGCGCGCATTGAAGATCAGCGATGATTGCGAGCGGACGCTGTCGTCCTCGATCAGGGGACGCGGGCCGAAGTAGCGTCCCCGCAGCGCGCCGAACCAGCCGGCCTCACCGCCAAATGTCACACCGCCGCTCGCGACCCATGCCGGCGCGCCCGGGATGAAATTTCCGGCCGGATCGGCATCGGTGAAGCGAGCGCGGGTGTAGGCGACATCGAAGTCGAGCCGCATCCACGGCAACATCTGATATTGGTTGGCCCATTCCACGCCGACGCGCCGGCTGGGCCGGCTGGGTTCGGTGGTGCCGGCATCGCCGACAAACAGCAGCTCGGAATCGAAATTCAGCACGAACACCGCAAGCGAGCTGGTAAGGCCTTCAATCGCTTTGGTGCGGATGCCGATCTCGGCGCCCTTCGACCGTACCAGCAGCGGCACGCGATCCTGCGGCGTCACCTTGTCGATCGGATCGACGGTGATGGTCGTCCCCCTGATATCGTTGGAGTGCAGGCCGTAGCCAGCATTGCCGTAGAACTCGGTCCGGTACCAGGGGCCCAGCACGAATCCGGCCTTCGGGCTCGCCATCGACGCCTGCGCGTTGCCGGAATTTTGCGGCGTATCGCTCGTGACACGGCCCGCAAAATAATCCTCGCGGATGCCGACCGTGGTGCGCAGCCAGTCGGTCCAGCGCGCCGTCGTGTCGGCCCACAGGCCAATGTTGCCTTCCCTCACGTTGTCCTCGCGAACGGTCGAAAGCGTCTCACGCTGCAACGTCTTGAACAGGCCGACACGGATATCATCGCTGCGCGTCTGCAGTCCGACGCGGGTCTGCGTTTCGATCCCGCCCACGCGTACATCGAAGGCGTGGCTGGCGTTAAGGCCATAGACCGTGCGCCGGTCCATCTGGCTGAACTGATCGCCATTGACGGGATCGTCGAGAAAATAGGTGAAGTTGTTGTAGAGCCGCAGCGACGAGTTGATCACATAGGCGTTGACCTTGCTCTGCCCGTATTCGCTCGACTGCGCCCAGTTACTCGACAGCGAGAACCGGCTCGAAACGCCGCCATCGGTCGGATCGAGCGTCCCGAACCGGCCGATCACGCCCTGGTCGATCGCGCGCTGCGCCACCTGGTCGGTCGAAGTCCAGCCGTTGGAATAGGCCATCGCCGACAGCGTAAAGCCATCGGTCGCGGTGCCCTGGCTGTAGCGCAACACGCCGTTGAGCTTGCGCACATTGTCGGGCACGTCCCATGGACCATTATATGCGACGCCTTCGAACGCGCTGAGCAATGTGCCTGCGCCGACCGCCGTCGATCCCGCCGCCAGCGCACGGCGATAACCGAAACTGCCGAACGTCAGCTCAGTGATGTTCTTCGGCAGCCGGTTGACATAGTCGATGGCGACAGCGCCCGCGGACGCGAAGTCGCCTTGGTCGGCGAAGTACGGTCCCTTGCGGACGCTGATCGACCGCACCAGTTCCGGAATCAGAAAATTGATATCGGCATAGCCCTGACCGTGACCATGGCTCGGCATGTTGACCGGCATGCCATCAACGCTGATGGCGAGATCGGTGCCGTGATCGAGATTGAAGCCGCGCAGAAAATACTGGTTGGCTTTGCCCTCGCCGGAATGCTGGGTCACGATCAGTCCCGGCACAACCTCCAGCGCCTCGCCGACGCGCGAGAAGGGCCGGGCGTTCAGCTCCGCGCCGCTGATTGTCGTGGCGCTGGCTGCGGTCGGTTGCAGATATGCCGGCCCTGCCGTCGCGGAGCCGGACGTCACGCCGCCGCTGGCGGGCGGCAGAACAGGTGCGCCCGGCTGAACGGCGGAGGAATTTCGGACGGCTTGTTGAGGGCGCGGCGGCTTGGCCCGGTTGCGCGGGCGCGCTTCGGGGGGATTTATTGTCACAGCAGGAAGCCGGTCAGCCCCTGCGGCAGCGACGCTCTGCGCGTCCGCCGGCGACGCCATCGCGAGCAGTGATGCGGCGGCGGAAAATGCTCCCCAAGCAGATCGACGCAACGCTCATGCCCCTGCATGATAACTGCTACAATCGGCGCGCGACCGCATCAGTTCGACTTAACCCGGCGCTTCACGCTAGCAAGCGCAGTATGATGATACAACAAGAATATCATACTGGAGCCAGAACGGAATTTTCCATGCAACGGATTACGATCACGATCGAAGACGAGCTGCTCGCCGAGATCGACGCGGCGGCGGAAGCCCGCGGCTACCAGAACCGCTCCGAGATCATCCGCGATCTCGCCCGCGCTGGCCTGCAGCAAAGCGCCGAGAACGCCACGCCATCGGGCCAGTGCGTCGCGGCGCTGGTCTACGTCTACGATCACGCCGCGCGGGATCTCTCAAAACGGCTGATACAGAATTTCCACGGCCATCACGATCTGTCGCTGGCGACGCTGCATGTGCATCTCGACGACGATAGCTGCATGGAGGTGACGGCGCTAAAGGGTGCAAGCGGCGAGGTCCGGCACCTGGCCGATCACATCATCGCCGAGCGCGGCGTGCGTTACGGACGCGTGGTGATGATCCCGACGGCCTCGGGCAAGAAGCTGCGGGCGCGCAGGCACACGCACCGGCACGACTAACACTGATCTGGATCAAGGCGCGCGGCTGGCTCGGAAGCGACAATCGCCGACCATCTCACGAGACCATTGCCGCGATGCTACCGGTCAGAGCGCCCGATCACGTCCATCAGCTCCGCGATCTTTTCACGCTGGTCGGCCTTGTTGCCGCTGGTGATGGCGTGCTCGACGCAGTGCGCCACGTGATCCCGCAGCACCTCCTCCTCAACGCGCCGCAGCGCGGCCCGGACGGCGGAGATCTGGGTGACGATGTCGATGCAGTAACGGTCCTCATCAACCATTCGTGACAGGCCGCGGACCTGGCCCTCGATCCGGCTGAGGCGCTTCTGACAGGATGCCTTGATGTCTTTTCGCATGCGGCCTATATACCCCTACAGGGTATAGGTTTCAAGTGCCGGAGATGATGATGAACAACAATGAAAACGCCGATCGAAACGGCGCGTCAAAGAGCGCCTGCTGCGGCGGGCATGGCCGCGCCAGTCACAGCCACCACGGCCATCAAGCCGCCGGTTCGGCAACCGTGCGCGATCCCGTCTGCGGCATGACCGTCGACCCCGCGACCAGCAAGCACCGCTTCGACCATCACGGCGAGACCTTTCATTTCTGCTCGGCCGGCTGCCGCACCAAATTCGCCGCCGATCCCGTCGCTTATCTCGAGAAGGACAAGAGGCCGAAGGCCGCCGTGCCGGAGGGCACGATCTACACCTGCCCGATGCACCCGGAGATCCACCAGGTCGGCCCCGGAAGCTGCCCGATCTGCGGCATGGCGCTGGAGCCGGAGGTGGCAAGCCTCGATACGCCACCCAATCCGGGACTCGCCGACATGACGCGCCGCTTCTGGATCGGCCTCGTGCTTTCGCTGCCGGCCGTCGTTCTGGAGATGGGCGGCCATCTCGTCGGCGGCCATGACTGGGTCGACCAGACGCTGTCGAACTGGATTCAGTTCGCGTTTGCCACGCCCGTCGTGCTCTGGGCGGGCTGGCCGTTCTTCGTGCGGGGCTGGCAGTCGCTGGTGACGCGCAATCTCAATATGTTCACGCTGATCGCGATGGGCACGGGCGTAGCCTATGTCTACAGCGTGATCGGCACCGTTGCGCCCGGCATCTTCCCAGCCACCTTCCGCGGCCATGGCGGTGCGGTCGCGGTCTATTTCGAAGCGGCGGCGGTCATCACCGTGCTCGTGCTGCTCGGCCAGGTGCTCGAACTCCGCGCCCGCGAAGCGACGTCAGGCGCGATCAAGGCGCTGCTGCAGCTTGCGCCGAAGACCGCCCGCCGCATCGGCGACGACGGCACGGATCATGAGGTCGAGATCGACGCGTTGGCGGTGGGCGACAAACTGCGCGTCCGGCCGGGCGAGAAGGTGCCGGTCGACGGCGTCATCCTCGAAGGCCGCTCCTCGCTCGACGAAGCGCTGGTAACGGGCGAATCCATGCCGGTCACCAAGGAGCCCGGCAGCAAGGTGATCGCCGGCACGCTCAACCAGTCCGGCGGCTTCATCATGCGCGCCGACAAAGTCGGCCGCGATACGCTGCTTTCCCAGATCGTGAAAATGGTGGCGGATGCGCAACGCTCCCGCGCGCCGATCCAGCGGCTGGCCGATCAGGTTTCCGGCTGGTTCGTGCCCGTTGTCATCGCCGTGGCGTTACTGGCGTTCGGCGCCTGGGCCTGGTTCGGACCGGAGCCGCGCGTGGCATTTGGCCTGGTCGCGGCCGTCAGCGTCCTCATCATCGCCTGCCCCTGCGCGCTCGGCCTCGCCACGCCGATGTCGATCATGGTCGGCGTCGGCCACGGCGCCCAGGCCGGCGTCCTGATCAAGAACGCCGAAGCGCTGGAGCGCATGGAGAAGGTCGACACGCTGGTGGTCGACAAAACGGGCACGCTGACCGAGGGCAAGCCGAAGGTGGTCACCATCGTGACGGCAGGCGGATTTAGCGAGAACGATATTCTGCGGCTGGCGGCGAGCGTCGAACGGGCCAGCGAACACCCACTGGCCGATGCCATCGTGCGGGCAGCCATGGAACGCAATCTCGATCTCGGCAAGGTGGACCAGTTCGACTCGCCGACCGGCAAGGGCGCCACCGGCCAGGTCGACGGCAAAACCATCGTTCTCGGCAATGCGAATTTCCTGCGGTCCCTCGGCATCGATGCCAGCGCGTTGAACGAACAGGGCGAACGTCTGCGCGGCGACGGCGCGACGGTGATCAACATGGCCGTTGATGGCAAGCTTGCGGGATTGTTCGCGATCGCCGACCCCGTGAAGGCATCGACACCCGACGCCCTGAAGGCACTGGCAGCCGAGGGCATCAAGGTCATCATGCTGACCGGCGACAACAGGACCACGGCGAACGCCGTCGCACGCAACCTCGGGATAGCAGATGTCGAGGCGGAAGTGCTGCCCGATCAGAAGAGCGCGGTGGTCGCAAAGCTGCAGAAGGCCGGCAAGATCGTTGCGATGGCAGGTGACGGCGTCAACGACGCGCCGGCGCTCGCCGCAGCCGAAGTCGGCATTGCGATGGGCACGGGAACGGACGTTGCGATGGAAAGTGCCGGCGTCACGTTGCTGAAGGGCGATCTCGGCGGCATCGTCCGCGCCCGCCGACTGTCGCAGGCCACGATGCGCAATATCAGGCAGAACCTGTTCTTCGCCTTCATCTACAACGCCGCCGGCATCCCAATCGCCGCCGGCATTCTCTATCCGGCGTTCGGACTATTGCTGTCACCGATCATCGCGGCGGCGGCAATGGCGCTATCGTCGGTCAGCGTCGTCGGCAACGCGCTGCGATTGCGATTGACGCGGCTATAGTGCAGGGCCTCGACGACACTAGGTAAAGTGCGACACTCTCACCGCACGAACGGTGAGCTCCCTCCCCCCTTGCGGGGGAGGGCTGGGGAGAGGGGTTCTCTCCGCGAGCACGGACCGGACAGATCGTCGACAGTCTTGCCCACGATTCCCGTTGACCACAAACACTGCCGATGCGGCCACCCCTCTCCCTAACCCTCCCCCGCAAGGGGGGAGGGAACATACCTCCCGAGACGCGGCAAGTTTGCCTTCACGTTTTGGCGCCAACCGCCCATCACGCCGCCTTCCCGCGCGGCAATCCGGCGCGTGCCAGACTGCCATACAGCGTCTCATCCGGCATTTCCGATTTCAGGATGCCGCGTACCGCGATCAGCTTCTCGATATCGATGCCGGTCTTAAATCCCTTGCTCTCGCACAGGAACACCAGATCCTCGAGCACCACGTTGCCGGTCGCGCCCGGCGCGAACGGGCAGCCGCCGAGGCCGCCGAGCGACCCATCGAGCACGCGCGCGCCGGCATCGAGCGCGGCGGAAGCGTTGGCGATTCCCATGCCGCGCGTGTCATGCAGGTGAATGCAGATCGGTTTTCGATCTGCGATCTTCACTGCGCCCGCGACCAATTCGCCGACCTGTTTGGGCCCGGCATAGCCGACCGTGTCGGCGATCGCGACCATGTCGACGCCGGCCTCGAACAGCTTTTCCGTCAGCCGCAGCACTTCGGCAGGGTCTACGGGACCTACGATCGAACAACCCAGCGCCATCGAGATCGCGGCGTTCACCACCGGTCTGTGCGCGCTGGCGTTGCGCAATTCGCAGAGCCGCCTGACGTTGGCGATCGCTGACACCCGCGACCGGTTGGCGTTGGCCTGGCTGTGTTCCTCGGTTGCCGAGACCACGGTTGCCACTTCGGCCACGCCGGACGCCAGCGCCTCGTTGGCGCCACGCTCGTTCAGCGTCAGCGCGATGCCGTAAGCGCCGGGCAGCGACGCCACGGTCCCGATGATGTCGCGCACATCGGCGAATTGCGGAAACGTCTTTGCCGGCAGAAACGAGCCAACCTCGAAATGGCGCACACCTGCGGCATACTCGTCACGCATCCAGCGCTGCTTGACGGACGTGGACGGAAATGTCTTCACGAGCTGCAGCCCATCGCGCAGGCCCACTTCGCGCAGCACGATCTTGTTGTCGGGATAGATCTCCTCAACACGGGTCATGGCAACCTCATGCGGTACTGTTTTTGACGGCAGTCTCGCCTCCCGGGAGCCGGCAGGCTCTTGCCGAAGCCCTTGCGGCTATCTACCTCTCGCGAGGGCTTTTTCACAAGAGGCAGAACCGCCATGTTGGACGCCGCCGTCAAGGCGCTTTCGCAGATCCTGTCGCCGCCGATGCGCACCATCCTGTGGCGCTCGATCGGGTTGGCGCTGGTGCTGATTACGGTGCTGGCCGTCGGCTTGCAGCGCGCATTGAGCTGGTTCGCTGAGTACGGCGAAGTCTGGGCCGAGGCGATGCTCGGCCCGGGCTTCCACACGTCGCTCAATATCCTTTCCTGGATCATCTCGATCGCGGCCGGCCTTGGCGTCGTGCTCGGCGGGATATTCTTGATGCCGGCGGTCACCTCGCTGGTTGCGAGCGTGTTCGTCGATGACGTCGCCGAGCATGTCGAGCGCGAGCACTATCCGGCGGAGCGTTCCGGCGATGCTCTGCCGTTCGGCGTCGCCATCCCCGAGGGCATCAAGACGGCGCTGCTCACCATTCTGGTCTATCTGATCGCCCTGCCCTTCGTGCTGCTCGCAGGCGCGGGCTTCCTGATCTTCTTCATCGCCACCGCCTGGCTGTTGGGGCGCGAATATTTCGAACTCGCCGCCATGCGCTTTCGCCCGCCGGCGGAAGCCAAGGCGATGCGCAGGGACCACGCGGCGACCGTGTTTACCGCGGGCCTCTTCATAGCGGCGTTCGTGTCGATCCCGATCGTCAATCTGGCGACGCCGCTATTCGGCATGGCCTTCATGGTCCACATGCACAAGCGATTATCGGGCCCGCGGCCGGAGTTGATCGAACCCGCGCGCAAGCCGGGCATGCCGGTGGTCTAACCCCTCATGGTGAGGAGCGCGTCTTCGCGCGTCTCGAACCATGAGGCCCGCGGCCCATCCTTCGAGACGCGACCTAACGGCCGCTCCTCAGGATGAGGAAGAGCAAGCGGGCCGAGGTAAGAAAAATCTCACACCGTCTTTTCCGGCCACCGACACAGATCGTTGATCAAGCACACCTCGCAGCGCGGCTTGCGGGCGAGGCATGTATAGCGCCCGTGCAGGATCAGCCAGTGATGGGCGTGCCGCATGAATTCCAGCGGGATCACCTTTTCCAGCCCTAGCTCTACCTCGAGCGGCGTGTTGCCGGACGCGAGACCGGTGCGATTGCCGACGCGGAACACATGCGTATCGACCGCCATGGTGTGTTCGCCATAGGCCATGTTGAGCACAACGTTGGCGGTCTTGCGCCCGGCACCCGGCAGCGATTCGATTTCAGCGCGGGTGCGCGGCACCTCGCCGCCGAATTCATCAATCAGCTTTTGCGATAGCGCGATGACGTTTTTCGCCTTGTTGCGATAGAGCCCGATGGTCCTGATGTAGTTGCGCACCTTGTCTTCACCGAGCGCCAGCATCTTCTCCGGCGTATCGGCCACCGCAAACAGCGCGCGCGTCGCCTTGTTGACGCCGGCGTCGGTCGCCTGCGCCGACAGCACCACCGCCACCAGCAGCGTGTAGGGATTGAGATGTTCGAGCTCGCCCTTCGGCTCCGGATTGGCCTTGCGAAATCGGCTGAACGCCTCGTGAATCTCGGCCGGCGTCCAGGCTTTCGGCTTCGGCGACTTCTTCGCCTTGGGCAACGACTTGGCGGCCTTCTTCGTCGGCTTCTTCGGCACGGACGGAACATTGGTCTTGGCGCCGGAAGCGCGGGTGATTTTGGCCATGATCGGGGATATACTGATACGCGATGACCGCAAGCAACGACTTTGATCCGACGCTTGACCAGCCGACGCTGTTTTCGGCGCGGGTGACGCCGCATCGCTCGCTGAACCGCACCGGTTTTTTGGTGCTGATGATTTTCATCAGCACCGTGAGCTTTGTCGCCGGCATCGCATTTTTGCTGATGGGCGCCTGGCCAGTGGTCGGCTTTTTCGGCCTTGACGTGCTGGTGATCTACTGGGCGTTCCGGGTCAATTTTCGCAGTGCTGATGCCACCGAGGACATCATGGTGACGCCAACGGAGTTGCGCGTCCGGCGGGTCAGCCATCTTGGCCATCTGATGGAATGGTCGTGCAATCCGCTCTGGGTGCAGTTGGAGCAGACCGGCGACCCGGAATTCGGCATCGAGCGGCTTTACCTGGTCTCCCGCGGCCACCGGGTGTCGATCGGCCAAGTCCTGGGACCCGACGAAAAGGCCAGCTTTGCCAAAGCCTTATTGGCCGCACTACAGGTCGCCAAGCGGGGGCCGACCTATAATCCGGTGGCCTGAGGTGCTTGTCGGAAATCGGGTGGTTTGGAGGCCGCATGCGCCCTAAATCAGACCCCATGATGATATCAGCCATACATGACCAGCGCCTGGCCAAGCCGGGTCACCAGAGCGCCGCGCTGCGCGATTACGATTCAGTGCGCCGCGCCATCGCGTTCATCTCGGAACATTGGCGCACGCAGCCGACCATTGAGGCGATGGCGGATGCCGCCGCCGTGACGCCGGACGAACTGCACCATCTATTCCGCCGCTGGGCTGGACTGACGCCGAAGGCGTTTATGCAGGCGCTCACTCTGGACCATGCGAAGGGCTTGTTGCGCGATTCCGCGAGCGTGCTCGATGCCGCGCTCGACTCAGGCCTGTCTGGCCCGGGCCGGCTGCATGATCTCTTCGTCACCCATGAAGCGATGTCGCCGGGCGAATGGAAGAATGGCGGCGCCGGCATGACGCTGAGTTACGGGTTCCATGCTTCGCCATTCGGCACGGCCATCGTGATCGCCAGCGAGCGAGGCCTTGCGGGGCTCGCCTTCGCCGATCCCGGCGACGAGCCGACAGCGTTCGCCGACATGAAGCGGCGCTGGCCGAATGCGACCTATGTCGAGGACCATGACGGCACCGTCAGCCTCGCGCAACGCATCTTCGATACGCGGCTGTGGCGGCCGGACCAGCCGCTGCGCGTGGTGCTGATCGGTACCGATTTCGAGGTGCGGGTGTGGGAGACGCTGTTAAAGATCCCGATGGGCCGCGCGGTCTGTTATTCCGACATCGCCACCAAGATCAAAAGCCCCAAAGCCTCGCGCGCGGTCGGCGCCGCGGTCGGCCGCAACCCGGTGTCGTTCGTGGTGCCCTGCCATCGCGCCCTCGGCAAAGGCGGCGCGCTAACCGGCTATCACTGGGGCATCACGCGCAAGCAGGCGATGCTCGGCTGGGAAGCGGGGCAGGTAGGATTGCATTGAATTTCGTAGGGTGGGCAAAGGAGCGTTAGCGACGTGCCCACCATCTCTCCCCGATGACGACTGAATGGCGGGCACGGCGCGTTCGCGCCTTTGCCCTACTGCGTCATAAGTTCCTCATGGTGAGGAGCGCGAAGCGCGTCTCGAACCATGAGGCCCCGTCTGTGGCCTACATCCTTCGAGACGCCCGCTCTGCGGGCTCCTCAGGATGAGGGTTTGAACGGGTGTGACGCAGTAGAATTTGCCCACCCTACGATCTGCGTTCACGCCGCCAGATCGAGCTTCGACGCCACCGTCGAGTCGGCGTTGAGCCGGTAGATCACCGGCGCGCCGGTCGCGAGTTCGCGCTTCAAGATCTGCTCGGGCGTCAACTTCTCCAGCACCATGATCAGCGCGCGCAGCGAGTTGCCGTGGGCGGCGACCAGCGTGCGCTCGCCGCGCAGCACGCAAGGCAGAATCTCCTGCACGTAATACGGCAGCGCGCGCGCCAGCGTGTCCTTGAGGCTTTCGCCGCCGGGCGGCGGCACGTCATAGGAGCGGCGCCAGATCAAGACCTGCTCCTCGCCCCATTTCTTGCGAGCCTCATCCTTGTTGAGTCCCGAGAGGTCGCCGTAATCGCGTTCGTTGAGCGCCAGATCGCATTTGGTCGGCAATCCGGTCTGGCCGATTTCCGCCAGCGCCAGGTCGAGCGTGCGCTGCGCCCGCTTCAGCACCGAGGTAAAGGCGACATCGAACGTCAGTCCCTGCGCCTTCAGCTTGCGGCCGGCCTCTTTTGCTTCCGATACACCGAGTTCGGAGAGGTCGGGATCCTTCCAGCCGGTGAACAGGTTCTTCAAATTCCAGTCGCTCTGGCCGTGCCGCACGAGCACGAGAAGACGATCGCTCATTCCAAGATTCCGTTTTTCGATGGTTAGAAGTCGGCGAGCCCCAGCACGTCGGTCATCGTGTAGAAGCCGGGCGCCTTGCCCCGCGCCCACAGCGCCGCCTTGATCGCGCCCTGCGCGAACATGGTCCGATCCTCGGCGCGGTGGGTCAGTTCGATCCGCTCCATCGGACCTGCGAAGATCACGGAGTGATCGCCAGTGACGGTACCGCCGCGCAGCGAAGCGAAGCCGATATCGCCGGACCGGCGCGCGCCGGTATGGCCGTCGCGGCCGCGCGCGGAGCGGGCGTGCAGGTCGACGCCGCGGCCGGCGGCGGCAGCTTCACCGAGCAGGAAGGCCGTGCCCGAGGGCGCGTCGATCTTGGCCTTGTGGTGCATCTCGACGATTTCGATGTCAAAACTTTCGTCCAGCGACTGCGCGACGCGCTTGACCAGCGCGGCGAGCAGATTGACGCCGAGGCTCATATTGCCGGACTGCACCACCACCGCGCGCGAGGTGACGCTCTTGATGACCGCCATGTCTGATACCGACAGGCCGGTGGTTCCGACGATGTGGACCAGGCCGCGTTCGGCGGCGATCGCGACATTGGCGATGGTGGCGGCGGGCACGGTGAAATCCAGAATGCCGTCGGCATTGGCGGACAATTTCCAGAGGTCCGCCGACAACTCGATGCCATTGGCAGGCAGGCCGGCGAGCACGCCGGCATCCTTGCCCAGAAGCTCCGAGCCCGGCGCTTCCAGCGCCCCGGTCAGCACCGCACCCGGCGTTTCCGAAATGACGCGCACCAGCGCGCGGCCCATCCGGCCGCCGGCTCCCGCTACGATCAATCGCATATCGGCCATGGCTTTTACCTCTGCACGCCCTATAGCGGGATGAGGCCGTTCCGGCAACCAACCAGGCGCTTTTGCGGCTCCCGGCGGCCAGGCGATCGGCTGGGCGGAGGCAAGAGGGCAATCAGGGTGGCGATCCTGCCATGATCGGGATCGGTCGGCGTCGTCTCCGCCGGCCGAAGACCGGCCGATCTAGAGGGTGAGTTCCAGCTCTCTCTCCAGAACGATCCGACCGTCGCGCTCCACGACATATGTGGCCTTGTAGGTGCCGCGCTCCCAGCCCGTCGCCGGACGCTTTCTGCCGGTGAACAGCATGAATTGCGCCTTGTTGCTCTCAAGTTGCGCGGCTCGATTTTCGGCGATGGCCTTTCCGGTTGGATCCTTGACGACGAGCCGTTGTACGTCGCCCGCCTTCAGGCCAATGACGCGAACGAAAGCGACAATTGCCGCCGCGCTGGCGGACGGCTTTTCCATCCCCGCGCTTCCATCCTCGACAAGCTCCATTGTCACCGGACCGTTCGCGAAGCCGGCGTTCAGAATGGTTCGCTCCCGATAAGCAAGTTGCGCGTGAAGTGCCGGATGCCACAGCAGTTCGCCGCCCCCGCAAGAGCCGGAAGCGGCACCATATGCGAAGGGATCTACGACCTCTCCCTTATGCCTCACCGTGAAATGCAGATGAGGATATTCGGTCAGCCCGGAGAGACCGACCCGGCCAAGCGGCTGCCCAACTTTGACTGCCTCTCCGGGCTTTACCACGAGGCTGCCGCGAGCCATGTGGCAGTATTGGGTTTCCCAATGTTCCGGGTGTTCGATCACAACGCCGTTGCCACATTCGACGTCGCGAACAGTTTCGGGCGCAGACTTGCCAACGGCGCCGTCTGGCGCGCCGTCTCGCGTGCGAAGCACGCGGCCACTTGCCGAAGCCTGCACTTCCACGCCGGCCTTTTGCGACGCCAGCGACGGCAAGCGAAAGTCCGTCCCGTTATGGCGGTCATACGTCAGGGTGCCGCATTTATAGTCTCGCGCTGACCCCGACGGATCGACATCAGTGTAATTCTGGATGTAGCAGGTCCGGCCAAGTTCGCACGCGATTGGCAGGCCCAGTTGAATGCTCTCGGCGATCGCATTGGAAGAAAAGCCCAGTGCCGCCACGATGGCAAAGGCTCGATAAGAAGTCATCCGGCGCATGAAGTCCTGGACCATCGCAAAGGCTGGCGTATCAATTCGGGGGCCGCTTATCAGCCGCACAGAGCAACCGGCAATCCGGTGACATCGGCACGACGGCCTTTTCGCGCCTGCCGGCCCCGAACGGGGACTGCGTGAGATGATAGAGCAGAAAGAACTCGGCCTGCCGGTTGATTCCCAGTTTAAGCATAATGCGCTTGGTATAGGTTCTTACTGTTGCCTCGGTCAAATGCAGGTCGGCGCCGATATCACGTGGACATTGGAATTGAAGAATCTTGGCGATGATTCTCTCTTCGGCCCAGTTCAAGCCGAACGCGGACGCAATACGGTGTGCTCCCAGTGCGTCGTCGAATTGCGGCACGATGATCAACGCCTTCCCCCCGTCCCAAGGCATTGGCGCGGCCCCGATCTTGGCGAAGGCAAACTGCTGGCGCTCCGTCGAGAGCGGCACAGTTGTGTTCAACCAGACCTGGCCGGGTCGCGGGACCAACGCCTCCCGGATCGCCGCCCGCAAGCTCTCGGTTACCGGTCCGCTGCCCGCGAGCCTGCCACCATCTATCTTGAGAAGCTCGCCCTTTGCCAGCAGCGCTTGTCCACTGTGGTTGATGCCGTGAACATGCAGGCCTTCGTCCACGATGAGCGCGGGAAAGGCCAGTTCTTCTAGCCAGATTTCGGCGTGTAGACGTCGATCCGGTGACAGTTGCGCGAGGGAATGAGCCGTCTCCCAAAACGTGCGAACCGCACGCGCGAGGCAGCGAATTTCGGCCCGAACCAATGCAGCCTGCCGCCATCCCGCGACAAATACCACGGTTGACCTGTCACGGGAGGCGAACCTCCCAATAACGGAATGGCTATTTGTTCCTGGCTCGGGGCCAATCAATTTCCGCACAAACGTGGTGCGCGCGTTGACGGGTTCGAGAAGGGCGCAATCTGCACCAGCGCCCTTGCGGGCAATACGCGCGACGGTATTGGTGCATGACGGATCGATTGTGGCGCGTCCGATCCGGACCTCTTTGAGCTCCGACCCGCTCGCGCGAGACATCACCGCGACATAGCAACTGCTGCACTCGAAAAGCTCGGCAACAGCCTTGCCAAAGTATTCCATCGCACTCTGGCTGGGACCTTGCTCCGCAGGGCGCCCTATCTGAGGATCTTCGGCGTTCTGAAGAGACGCGCTCCGTTCAGCGTCATTGAAGCGAAATCCGCTGTGCCTGGGAGGTAGTGTTTTGCTGTTTTCTTGCACGGGCGCCTCCCGTAAGGGTATGCAGCCGGACCGATGCCGGCTGTCTAGGGCTCCTTAAACGCGCGGTTGACGCGCAGTTCCATCGGCTGCAGCAAATATTCTGCGAAGGTTCTTTCCCCCGTCTCGATAAATATCTCAACGGGCATTCCGGGCAGTAGTGATGAAAAATACGAGGCCGTCGGCGCGTTGATATCAAGCTCGACTTCCGCCATGTAAGACGTAACGCCGCTCTTGGCGTCGGTCAGTGCGTCTGCCGCTACGGCGACGACCTTTCCATCGAGCATCGGCCGACGACGAATATTCTGCGCGTGAACACGAACACGCGCGCCCTGTCCGGCATAGACCTCTTCCCGATCCATTGGTTTCAATGCTGCTTCGATGACGAGCCGATCTTCCGTCGGAACGATTTCCAGGAGAGTTTCGCGCGGCGCAAGCACCGCATGAAGATCTCTGCTGTTGAGGCCGACGATCTTTCCACTCTCGGGGGCACGCAATTCAGACCGACCAAGCTGATCGCGCAAAGCGGCAATTCGATGTCGGAGCTCCCCAATCTCCTCGCTCGTCGCATGCCGCTGCTTCGCTATTTCCTGGTTTTGATTGAAGCCCAACTGTCGGCGCCTGTCCTCCAGTTCCGCCATTTTGCCCTGCTTCTCCGCGACCGATGCTGAGTTGCGGGCAATCTGTCCGCTGGCCTCCGCTTCGGCACGCTTCAGGGCCAATACGCGTGGCTTCCGGGCGAGGCCCTTTGACAGCAGGTAGCTTGTGTCAGCTATTTCTTCTTGCAAAAGCCTCAGTTGCTTCTCGACACCCTCGGTGTTGCTCTCGAGGCCGCGGATCGAGTCAGTCAGTTGCTGCATCTGCTGGTCGATCATTTTGCGTTCATTGTCGATCGCGGCCAGCCGCGCCGCAAACTCGGCTTCCTGGGTTTGCATGGCAATGCGCGCAGACGCATGGCTTGCATTTTTCTTCAGTTCGTCAGGAAACAAGATCGATGCCGCGAGGGCCTGTTCCGCCGCCAGCCGCGCCTCCATCGCCAGCGCAGCAAAATACTTTGTCTCGAACGAGCCCAGGGCTGCTTCGATCTGTGTAGTGTCGAGCCGCGCTATGAGCTGACCGGCCTCGACCTGATCGTTTTCCCTGACGTGAATCGACTTCACTATTCCTCCCTCAAGGTGCTGGACTGCCTTGCGCTTCGAATGAACCTTTATGACCCCTGGTGCCACAACCGCGCCGCGCAGGGGAATCGTCGTGGCCCACACGCCGAAGCCGCAAAATTGCAGAACGAGCAGTACACAGCCCCATCCTATGATCCGTCGCATGTCGGATCGCGGTCGTTCCTTGCGGAAAACGGCGATGGCGCGATTCTGACCGTCCTGGGTCATTGAACCGCCCCCCTCGCAGGCAGTTTATGCGGTTCCGGATTATGCCGGACGACATGCGGCTTCGACACGGATGACGTGACAGGCAGGCGGAGAACTTCGGCAGGTGGCCCGAAAGCCAGCTGCGCGCCATCCCTCAAAAGGAGTACTGCATCCGCGATGGTCAATAGCCGGGGCCGATGGGTGACAATCACCACCGTCGCGCCGCGCGCTTTCGCCCGCTCAATGGCGGAGCACAATGCTTCCTCGCCTTCTGGATCGAGATTGGCGTTTGGTTCATCCAGCAGGATCAATTTGCGATCGCCAAAGAAGGCCCGGGCAAGGCCGATCCGCTGGCGCTGCCCACCGGAAATCTTGTTGCCGTCGCGCCCTATTTCGGTCTGGTAACCGGCTGGCAGAGACAGGATCATCTCATGCGCCTGCGCGAGCACAGCCGCGGCAACGATGTCCTCATCACGCGCGTGTTCGTCGAAGCCGGCGATAGCTTCAGCCACGGTGCCGCCCAGGAGCTGCACCTCCTGAGGAAGATAACCGACAAACTGGCCGAGCTGGTCGGGGTCCCAGTTTTGCAAGGCTGCATCGTCCAGCCGGATCGTGCCGCCACTCGGCCGTTCCAGCCCCGCCATAAGGCGCAGCAAGGTCGATTTTCCGGCGCCGGTCGGGCCGACAATGACGACAATCCCGGAAGGCGGGCATTCAAACGTAATGCCTGCGAGGATCGGGCGCTGCATCGTGGCCGTCCGATATGTCACCCGATTCACTTCAATTCTGCCGGACGGGGACGGGAGCAGTGTACGTCTCTCACGAACAAGAACCGGAGCCGCAGCCGCCTGAACTTGTACCCACGCCTCGTGTGCCGATGACAATGCGCGCCATGCCGAGATAAGGCCTTCCATCGGCTGCAGCGTACGGGCGATCAGGATCGCACTTGCAATCAGGCTGCCGGACAGCACCTCGTTCTGAAGCACGAGCCAGGCGCCTGCGCCGATCGCGGCGATCTGCAAAACTGTTCGTACCATGCGCGCGGCGGATGCGATCGCGGATACCCGTTCGCTGCCGCGAACGACCGGGCACAATGCTTGGTCATTGAGATTCATGAATTCGCGGACGGCGCCTCGGGTCCAACCCATTGCCCGCACGAGGCCGGAATGTCGGACGATACCGTCGAGAGTGGCCTGCGTCCTCAGCGCAGCTTCCGACGCCTGCGCGACTTCCGTGCGCGCGACCCAGCGGCTGGCAATGCCCATGACCAGCAGAATTGCCGTTCCGATCAGGGCGATGACGCCGTACCATGGGTGCAGAAGAAACAGAATGAGAATGAACGCCGGCAGGAAGGGAGCGTCAATCAGCGACGCGACCGTCCCGCTCGAAAGGAAAGTTCGCAACTCGCGAACCCTGACGAGATCGTGCGTCCTGCCGTCGCCGCGCTTCGCAACGTCAACAATGGTGCTTTCGAGAACGATAGGCGCGACGCAGCGCTCAAATCCGACCGCAAACCGGCTGAGTAGCCGGCTGCGAAGAACATCGAACATGGCGCTGAAGACGAGAGCGCCTGCGGCGATGATGGTGAGGCCAACAAGGGTTTCAACGCTGCCGCTGGTGATGACCCGATCGAACACTTCAATGGCGTAGAAGGGAACGACGAGGAGAAGTATATTCAAAGACACGCTAAAGGCCACGACCCACACGAATGCGGATCGTCCCGGAATCAATCCAAGCAGCGATCGTGCAGCGGACGCTGGGATCTCACGACGGTTACGCGAATACATGACTGGCCGGCACTACTACTGAAAGAAGTATTGCAAAGAGGCGGGAGCGGGGCGGCTGCCGGGCCGCCCCGCTGAAGTGTCGAGTTATGCGACCTCGATGGCCTCGTAACCCGCGGCAGCGTTGATGTCGTCGATCGATTCGAATTCGTTTCCGACGCCGCCCGAAACGCCGGTGAGCGTGATGGTGCCGAAGCCGAAATCGAGCACCGTGTTGGTGCCGTCGTCATCGACCACGATGGTGGCCGGATCAAACGCCGGATCGGCATCGACATTAACTTCGTCGCCATCAGCGAAACTCAGGTCGACGACTTCATCGTCGCCGAAGTTGGTGGCCGTGCCGTCGCCGAAATTGTGGTCATCGGAGCCTGCACCGCCTGTCAGCATATCGTCGCCCTCGCCACCGTCGAGGACATCGGCGCCATTGCCGCCGTCCAACTCATCGGCGCCCGCGCCGCCGTTGAGGGTGTCGTCGCCGGCGTTACCGAGGATCGTGTCGTCTCCGTCTCCGCCATTGAGCTCATCGACATCGGCACCGCCGACGAGCATGTCATCTCCAGCGTCGCCGTCCAACGTATCTTCGCCAGCTCCGCCGCTGAGCTCGTCATCACCTTCGCCGCCGGACATTATGTCGTTGTCAGCACCACCGGTCATGGTGTCGTCGCCGTCGTCGCCGGACATGGTATCGTCGCCACCGCCACCGGCCATGTCGTCGTCGTCGTCGCCGCCGCTCATCGTGTCGTTGCCGCCTTGGCCGTTGAGCGTATCGTTGCCGGCACCGCCGTTCAGCGTGTCGTCATCGGCGCCGCCATTCAGCGTGTCGTTCCCGAAACCGCCATTCAGCGTGTCCATGCCCGTATTGCCGTTCAGGGTATCGTCACCGACCCCGCCGCTGAGCGTGTCATCGCCCCCGTTGCCCGACAGGTCGTCATCACCGGCGCCGCCGTTGATGGTGTCATTATCGGCACCGCCGGCGATCGTATCGTTGCCGGCATTGCCGTTCAACGTGTCCATACCGGCTCCGCCATCGATATCGTCGTCGCCCGCGCCGCCATTGACAGTGTCATCGCCTTCACCGCCGAGGATCGTATCGACGCCGGCATTGCCGTTCAACGTGTCGTTGCCGGCTCCGCCATCGATATCGTCATCGCCCGCGCCGCCACTGACGGTGTCATCGCCGTCACCGCCGGCGATCGTGTCCATGCCGGCATTGCCGTTCAACGTGTCGTCGTCGGCTCCGCCATCGATATCGTCATCGCCCGCACCGCCATTGACGAGGTCATCGCCTTCCAATCCGGTAATCGTATCGTTGCCGGCCAGGCCGTTGATCTCATCGGGATCTGGTGTGCCAACCAATGTATCGTCGTCTGGTGTTCCGGGGATAAATGCCATGGTTTCTACTCCTTGCGCCCGCGCATTCGCATGCGGGTCGGCCGCGGCCCGTCATGCACTAGCGATTTTGTGTTGGCTCGATTTCCATCACGATCGATGTGGAGTTCGATGGCGCGCAACTTGATGAAGCCGGGGCGGCGTCACAATCCCCAGTTGGGGACAAAAGAAATGTCGGATAGCGGACGTTTGGCCCGCAGACCCCGCGTTCGCTTGGAATGACGATCAGCTATTTGCTATTTTTCGACGGGGAGCCGATCGGCCAAGCACGATCGGAAACATTCGCACATATTTCTTGATGGGATGGAGTCCCGCGAAGCGGCGCGGAAATAGCCGCTTCTACGGGACCTCGCACCTTTGCGGAGGCCCTGAGGGGCGTAGATGTCGTGCGTAAGAATAGCGCTCAGGGCTGCGGGCCGTCATAGCCCTCGATGACGATGAGGTCTGCGATCGAGTGCGGCTGACGGACCTTGATGTTGGCCTGGTATTCCGGCGAATTATAGCAGGCCAGCGCTTTCTCATAGCTGTCGAATTCAATCACCACATTGCGCGAGCGGCATTGGCCTTCGACCGCGGTGAACTGGCCGCCGCGCACGATGAAGCGCCCACCGAATTTCTGGAAGATGGCCGGGTTGGCCGCCATGTAGGGCTTGTAGCCCTCGTCATTGTGAACGTCGACGCGTCCGATCCAGTATCCTTTGGCCATCTCAATCTCCTTCTTGTTACGTGATCGCCTGCTTGATTTCCGCCTGAATGGCATCCGCAGCAAGCCTGGGATCGGCGGCTTCCGTGATCGGACGTCCGACCACCAGATAGTCGGCGCCCGCGGCAATCGCCCGCGCCGGCGTCATGATGCGCTTCTGGTCGCCGGTCGCAGCGCCCGCCGGGCGGATGCCCGGCGTCACCAGATGCATCTGGTGGCCGACGATCTTGCGCAACGCGGCTGCCTCTTCCGGCGAGCTGACGAGGCCGTCGACGCCGAGCACCTGCGCCTGCTGGGCGCGCGCTTCCACCAGGTCGGAGACGTTGAGACGATAGCCGGCGGCATGCAGGTCCCCATCGTCATAAGAGGTCAGCACGGTGACAGCGAGAATTTTCAGACCCGAGCCTTGGCGCGCCTCGACCGCGGCCTTCATGGTTTGCGGATAGGCGTGCACGGTGAGGAAGGTCGCGCCGAGTTTGGCGACGCTCTCAACGCCGCGCGCCACCGTATTGCCGATGTCGTGCAGCTTGAGATCGATAAAAACCTTCTTGCCTGACTTCGCCAGTTGCTGCGCCAGCGGCAATCCGCCGGCATAGGCGAGCTGATAGCCGATCTTGTAGAAGCTCACGCTGTCGCCGAGCCGCGCGATCAACGCTTCCGCTTCAGTCACTCCGGGCAGGTCGAGCGCGACGATCAGCCGATCCTTCGGCGCGATACTGGCTGGCTGCATATCACCTCACATCATGCGTTGGGAAACGTCGATCAATTGCCGCACCAGCGCTTTCAGCCCCTCGGCATCAGCAGCATTCTTCAGGCGGTCCATCTCATCATAGGCATCGTCGGCGAACGCCAGCGCGAACTGGTTCGGTATCACGGTTGCATGACACGCCGACAGGATCAGCCGCAGTGCGGCCAGCGCGCGGGCGCCACCAAGCCGGCTGCCGGAGGCCGACGCAATCGCAAACACCCGATCGCGAAACACCTGGCCGCGGGTCTCATGCGCGTCCTGCACCCGGCTTACCCAATCGATGGTGTTTTTCACCAGCGCCGGCACCGAGGAATTGTATTCCGGCGTCACGATCAGCACGCCATGATGGGCTGCCATCATCCGCTTCAGGTTGACCGCGTGTTTCGGCACGCCGGATTTGGCCTGCAGGTCGCCATCATAGATCGGCAGCGGAAAATCGACCAGCGAGATGCGGGTGACTTCGGCGCCGGCCTGCGCCAGTTCGTGCACGGCCACCGCCGCCAGCCTCGCATTGAGCGAGCCGGTGCGGAGCGATCCCGGGATCACGAGGATTTTCAGCGCGGACATTTCTTAGAAATCGCAGTCGGAGCTAACCGTCCGCGCGACAGCGGACGACTTAGCCCTTGCGATACACCCAGACCCGCGCGGGCGGAAGGTTCATCCAGATCCGCTCGGAGGCCTCTGTGGACACGCCCGGCAGCGATTTCGGAATCGGCGGCGCGACCGAATAGGTGAACTGCACGAAGGGCGCGCCCGGCGCCAGCGCCAGGAAGGCGTCGCGGATCAGCTTCAGGCGGGTCAGCATCGGTTTTGTCACGAGCGGCAGGCCGGAGATCACGGCAGACGCCGGCGCATCCAGCGCATCTCCGAGCGAAGCGCGAAGCGTGTAGGCATCGCCCTGTACGACCTTGGCCTGCGGATAGCGATC
Organism: Bradyrhizobium sp. AZCC 1719; assembly: GCF_036924525.1. NCBI lineage: Bacteria > Pseudomonadati > Pseudomonadota > Alphaproteobacteria > Hyphomicrobiales > Nitrobacteraceae > Bradyrhizobium > Bradyrhizobium sp. AZCC 1719. The sequence goes on from NZ_JAZHRU010000001.1 coordinate 1,676,750, forward strand.
GCGCAGCAGCGCGCAGAAACCCGGATTATATTCGACCAGCACGAGCCGCTTCTGATCTACACCGTGTTCGATCAGCGCGTTGGTGATCGCGCCGGTCCCGGGCCCAAGTTCGACGACCGGCCCTTCGGAATCGACATCGACATATTGCGCCATGGTGCGGGCGAGCACCTTGCTCGACGGCATCACCGCGCCCATGTGCAGCGGCTTTTCAATCCATGAACGAAGGAAGCGCACCTCGTCGTCGAGACGAGGCTTCTTCAACGCACGCACGGACGATTGCAAAGGCATGTCGCTACCAGGCGGGACCCGCTGACGGGCGGGAATGTCAAAAAACAGTCATGAACACGTATAGGTCGACGGGGATATGGTCAAGCCAAACGGTAATGCGCGAGAGGCGCCAAAGTGCCCGCGATCCGCCGATAACACTCTGTGTAAGCTGAATGAATCATGACTGCCGGGCGAGAACGGCGCTCGTCCGGGCGGCGTGCATGCGGTTCAGGAGCCCGCGCGGCTGCCGAAGAAGTCCTTGACCTTGGTGAAGAAGCCCAAGGCCTCCGGTTGGGTTTCCCCGGAGGACAGCTTTTCGAACTCGGCGAGCAGTTCCTGCTGCTTCTTGGTCAGATTCTGCGGCGTTTCGACCATGACCTGGACATACATGTCGCCGGTCTGGCGCGAGCGGAGCACCGGCATGCCCTTTGATGCAATGCGGAAACGGCGGCCGGACTGCGTTCCCGCCGGCACCTTCACCTTGGTCTTGCCCTTGTCGATGGTGGGCACCTCAAATTCGCCGCCGAGCGCGGCCGCGACCATCGAGATCGGAACCCGGCAGTGCAAATCGGCACCGTCGCGCTGGAAGAATTCGTGGGTGGCCAGCGACAGGAAAATATAGAGGTCGCCGGGCGGGCCGCCGCGGACACCGGCCTCGCCTTCGCCGGCCAGCCGGATACGCGTGCCGTCCTCGACGCCCTGCGGAATGTTGACCGACAACGTCCGGTCGCGCGTCACCCGTCCCGTGCCCGAGCAATTCGGGCAGGCGTCCTCGATCATCTGACCGCGGCCCTGACAGCCGGGGCAGGTTCGCTCCAGCGTGAAGAAGCCCTGAGCCTGACGGACGCGGCCGGCGCCGCCGCACATCGCGCAGGTCTTCGGCTTGGTGCCGGCCTTGGCGCCGGTGCCCGAACAGGGCTCGCAGGTGACCGAGACCGGAATTTCGATCTGCGCGGTCTTGCCGAGGTAGGCTTCCTCCAGCGTGATTTCCATGTTGTAGCGCAGGTCGGCGCCGCGCTCGCGTCCGCCGCCGCGCCCGCGCTGCCCGGCCATGCCGAACAGGTCCTCGAAAATATCTGAAAACGACGAGGCGAAGCCGGCACCGAAGCCGGGACCGCCGCCGCCCATGCCCTGCTCGAACGCGGCGTGGCCGTAGCGGTCATAGGCGGCGCGCTTGTCGCCGTCTTTCAGGACTTCGTAGGCCTCGTTGATTTCCTTGAATTTCATTTCGCTGGTGGCATCACCTGGATTCCTGTCCGGATGCCATTTCATCGCGAGCTTGCGGAAGGCCGACTTGAGCTTGGATTCGTCCGCGTTCCGCTCGACTTCCAGGGTTTCGTAATAGCAGCGCTTGGTGGACATCAGTCAAACCCGCCCGAAATTCGCCTTCACGCCGAAAGCACCTTCAATCGAAGATGCCGCCATCGGCTTAAAGAAAAATGACCCCCACCCATCGAACGCGAGCCGTGCGCTCTTTTGGATGAGGGTCATGATCGAAAGCCCGCTTATGCCGACTTCTTGTTGTTCTTGTCGTCGTCGACCTCGGTGAACTCCGCGTCGACCACGTCATCCTTGGCAGCATCCCGCTTGGCGTCCGCCTCGGCCTGCTGCTTGTACATGGCCTCGCCGAGCTTCATCGAAGCCTGCGCCAGCGTGTTGGTCTTGGCCTTGATGGCCTCGGCGTCGTCGCCCTTGAGCGCTTCCTTCAAATCGCTGACGGCGTCCTCGATGGCGCGGCGCTCTGAGTCTTCCACCTTTGAACCGTGCTCGGCCAGCGCCTTCTCGGTGGAATGCACCAGCGCGTCGGCATGGTTCTTGGCGTCGACCGCCTCGCGTCGCTTCTTGTCCTCGGCCGCATTGGCCTCGGCGTCCTTGACCATCTTCTGGATGTCGGCTTCGGAGAGGCCGCCGGATGCCTGAATCCGGATCTGCTGCTCCTTGCCGGTCGCCTTGTCCCTGGCCGAGACGTTGACGATGCCGTTGGCGTCGATGTCGAAGGTGACCTCGATCTGCGGCATGCCGCGCGGCGCCGGCGGAATGCCCATCAGGTCGAACTGACCGAGCACCTTGTTGTCGGCCGCCATTTCACGCTCGCCCTGGAAGACGCGGATGGTGACGGCATTCTGGTTGTCCTCGGCTGTCGAGAACACCTGGCTCTTCTTGGTCGGGATCGTGGTGTTGCGGTCGATGATGCGGGTGAACACGCCACCCAGCGTCTCGATGCCGAGCGACAGCGGCGTCACGTCGAGCAGCAGCACGTCCTTGACGTCACCCTGCAGCACGCCCGCTTGAATGGCCGCACCGATGGCGACGACTTCGTCCGGGTTGACGCCCTTGTGCGGCTCCTTGCCGAACAACTGCTTCACGACCTCCTGGACCTTCGGCATGCGGGTCATGCCGCCGACCAGCACCACTTCGCCGATTTCGGCGGCGGTCAGGCCTGCGTCCTTCAGCGCCTTGCGGCAGGGCTCGATGGTCTTCTGAACGAGATCGTCGACCAGCGCCTCGAACTTGGCGCGGGTCAATTTCATTGTCAGATGCTTCGGCCCGGTCTGGTCGGCCGTGATGAACGGGAGGTTGATTTCGGTCTGCGTCGTCGAAGACAGCTCGATCTTGGCCTTTTCGGCCGCCTCCTTCAGGCGCTGCAAGGCGAGCTTGTCGTTGCGCAGGTTGATGCCCTGCTCCTTCTGGAACTCATCGGCGAGATAACCGACCAGGCGCATGTCGAAATCTTCACCACCGAGGAAGGTGTCGCCGTTGGTGGACTTCACTTCGAACACGCCGTCGCCGATCTCGAGAATCGAGATATCGAAGGTGCCGCCGCCGAGGTCGTACACGGCGATAGTGCCCACCTTCGTCTTGTCGAGACCGTAGGCCAGCGCTGCCGCCGTCGGCTCGTTGATGATGCGCAGCACTTCGAGACCGGCGATCTTGCCGGCATCCTTGGTGGCTTGGCGCTGCGCGTCGTTGAAGTAGGCGGGAACGGTGATGACGGCCTGCTCGACCTTCTGGCCGAGATGGGCTTCCGCGGTCTCCTTCATCTTCTGCAGGATGAAGGCCGAGACCTGCGAGGGCGAGTAGGTTTTGCCGTCGGCTTCGACCCAGGCGTCGCCGTTCGATGCCTTGACGATCTTGTAGGGAACGAGCTTCTTGTCCTTCTCGACCATCGGGTCGTCGTAGCGGCGGCCAATCAGGCGCTTCACCGCAAAGAACGTCCGCTCGGGATTGGTCACCGCCTGGCGCTTGGCGGGCTGGCCAACGAGGCGCTCGCCGTCATCGGTGACGGCAACGATCGAAGGCGTCGTGCGCATGCCCTCCGCGTTCTCGATGACTCTTGCAGTCTTGCCATCCATTACGGCGACGCACGAATTCGTGGTGCCGAGATCGATCCCAATGACCTTTCCCATGGTCCTCATATCCTTCTTTTTGCGGCAGGTTGGCTGGGCCCTGGACGGCGCACCTAACCGAACCCCCAACGTTCAAATACTCGCGATATTGCGACGGTGAGCCTCATATAGGAGGGGGGGTTGTGCCTGCAAGGACCGAGCGCAAGCTTAGGGCCTGAAAAGGCTGGCGTTTGAAAGATTGTGCCGCCTGGGGCCGGCCCCCCGCGCCGCGACCGGCGTTAAGAAATCGGCAACTCCTTTGTCGCTCACACCCCGAAGCGTTGCACGGCGATACGGCAGCATCCTCACGGCGTGGACCGCCGCCGGTTGAGCGGACGCGGTATTTGGCCGCTGGAAGCGCCCCAAAAAAGCGCTCGGAGACTGGGCAGAATGCCGCGAAAGGCCAACATATAGGAGCGAGGCGAGGGAACGGACGCCCGCCCTGCCCTGTTGCAGGGACACCAAAACCGCTAAAAGCGGGCCGAACGGAACGACCCAGTCGCGCCCCGAGGCCCAGATTCCACCAGCTCCACCGTCCGATCTTTGAACGGCCTCCATGCAAACCCGGTAGACCATCCATGAAGCCACTTAGATACTTTGCTGCGGTTGCCCTCCTCGTTGCCGCCACCTCCTCCGCGTTCGCCGCGGACCCGGTTTTCCCGCCGGGCGCCAGGGTCGGCATGACGCCGCTGGTCGGCCTCAACAAGGCCAGAACGTTCACGGGATTCGAGACCGAAGACCAGGGCGTCAAGGTCCTGGTCGCCGACCTGCCCGCCGAGGCCTATGGCGAGGTCGCCAATGCCTTCAAGGCCAATCCCGGCGGCACTGCCGGCATCAAGCCGGAGAGCATCGAGACCAAAGCGGGGCTCGCCTACTACACCGTCGAGAACGCCAAGGACGGCGCCACCAACGTGCGCCGCTATTCCATGATCCTGCCCGGCCCAACCTTCTCTGGCTACGTCGCCGTGCAGGTGCCCGAGAACGCCTCGAAGATCTACACCGACGATGCCGTGCGCCAGATGTTCGCATCGGCCGTGATCCGCGTTGAGGTTCCCGTCGAGGAACAGCTCGGGATGATGCCGTTCAAGATCGGCGAGCTCTCGAGCTTCAAGAACGTCCGCACGTTGGCGCCGGGCGCCGCCCTCATTCTCTCCGACAGCGACGAAAAGAAAGGCTTCGAGGTCGCGCCTTTCATGATCATCGGCCTGATCGGCTCGACGGCGGCGTCGCCTGACGATCGCGGCCGCTTTGCCCAGCAGATCGCGACCACCATTCCCGGCGTACGCGACGGCAGGATCACGATGTCGGAGCCGGTCCGCATCGATGGCCAGCCCGGCTACGAGACCCGGATCGACGCCATCAGCGGCAAGGACAATACGCCGGTGACGATCGTGCAATGGCTGCGGTTCGGCTCCCAGACCTCGATGCGCATCATCGGTTCTTCGCCGCGCGATGATTGGACCAAGGCGTTTCCGCGCTTCCGCGCCGTGCGCGACGGAATCCGGCCGCGAGCCTGATCGCGAAATTCGAAAAAAGCGCGCGCCCTGATGTTCAGGACGCGCCGAAATTTCGGGCTTTCGTTCGTACACCAATGGAACTAGCCTTCCCCCTGCCGGGTTCACGACAGGGGAGACGCGCTATGCTTTCTCGCAGGCTGGTTCTGACAGGCTTTGGCGCGGTATCCGTCGTCCCCCTCCTTCCAACGATGCTATGGGCTGCGCCAATGAAACCCGACGACGCCTCCGCGCTCCTCGTCATCGACGTGCAAAACTGCTTCCTGCCGGGCGGCAGCCTCGCCGTGAAAGACGGCGACCAGGTGGTGCCCATCATCAACCGCATCGCCAAGGGCTTTGCCAATGTGGTGATGACGCAGGACTGGCACACCGCGGGCCACGTCTCGTTCGCTTCCACCCATTCCGGCAAGAAGCCGTTCGAAACCATCAATCTCCCCTACGGCAAGCAGGTGCTGTGGCCGGATCATTGCGTACAGGGGACCGAGGGAGCGTCGCTGTCAAAGGACCTCGCGATCCCGCATGCCGGCCTCGTTATCCGCAAGGGTTTTCGCAAGGACATCGACAGCTATTCGGCCTTCACCGAGGCCGACGGCAAGACCACGACGGGGCTGGCCGCATACCTGAAGGCGCGCAAGGTGAAGCGGGTTTACCTCGCCGGCCTTGCGACCGATTTCTGCGTGGCATGGAGCGCGCTGGATGCGCGCAAGGCGGGCTTCGAGGCCTATGTGATCGAGGACGCCTGCCGCGGCATCGACACCCAGGGCTCGCTCGCAAAAGCCTGGGCCGACATGACCAAGGCCGGCGTCAAGCGCATCCAGTCGAGCGATATCGCGGCTTAGCAATCTCGTGGTGGCGGAGCAGCGCTACGCGCTGCACCGAGATGTTAGCTTTGCTCTGAAGGAGCAGCCGCCGGCGCGGCCTTGGCGCCGCCCTTCGACACGCCGACCAGTGCCGGGCGCAGTATGCGTTCGCCGATCATGAAGCCGGCCTGCACGACCTGAACCACCGTCCCTGCGGGGACGGACGGATCGGGCACTTCGTACATCGCCTGCTGGAAATTCGGGTCGAACTTCTCGCCGGACGGATCGAACTTCTTGACGCCGTTCTTCTCCAGCGTGTTGAGCAGCGAGCGCTCGGTCAGCTCGACGCCTTCGATGAAAGCCTTCAGCGCCGGATCGGCGCTGGCCTTGGTTTCGGCCGGCATGGCATCGAGCGCGCGCTGCAGGTTGTCGGCGATTTCGAGAATGTCGCGGGCGAAACCGGTGATGCCGTAGGCGCGCGCGTCGGCGACTTCCTTGGCGGTGCGCTTGCGCAGGTTTTCCATCTCCGCCAGCGTGCGCAGCATCTTGTCGCGCGCTTCCGCCGCTTCCTTCGTCAACGCCTCGACCGATCCTTCCTCGGGATCGTCGGGCATGATGTAGGGTTTTGAGACCACGGGCTCGCCGGTCTGGTTGGCGGGTTGTGCCCCGTCGTCACTCGGCCGGTTGGGATCGGTCATAAGACTGCCTTCTCAAAAAACGCATCTGGTTGGATGGGGATTTGCTGAGCGGGATATCGTGCTTTAGGGGCCGAAAATCAAGCGGTCGATTCGTGGCGGATCAGCCGCCCAGCATCCGGCTGACAATGCGGGCGGCGTAATCCACCGTCGGAATCACCCGCGCATAGTTCAGCCGTGTCGGCCCGATCACGCCGAGAACGCCGACGATGCGGCCCGACGCGTCGCCATAGGGTGCAATAATGGTCGAGGAACCGGACAGCGAGAACAGCTTGTTCTCCGATCCGATGAAGATCCGCACGCCCTCGGCGCGCTCGGCCCGGCCGAGCAGATCGATCACGCCGCGCTTGGTCTCGAGATCGTCGAACAGCGACTTGACGCGTTCGAGATCTTCCAGCGCGTGCAAATCTTCCAGCAGGTTGGCGTGCCCGCGCACGATCAACTGCCGGTCCTCGTTTTCGCCGCCCGACCAGCTCGCAATCCCCGCCTCGATCACCTTCTGCGTCAGTTGGTCGAGCTCGATGCGGCTCTGCGCCATCGCGGTTTCGAGCTCTAACCGCGCTTCGGCGAGCGTCCGGCCGCGAATTCGCGCATTGAGAAAATTGCTCGCTTCGGTCAGTGCCGAGGAAGGCACGCCGGGCGGCAGCGTCAGCACGCGGTTTTCGACCTGGCCGTCTTCGCCGACCAGCACGACAAGCGCGCGCTCGGGCTCCAGCCGCACGAATTCGATGTGTTTCAGCCGCGAATTGGATTTGGCGGTCAGCACCACCGCAGCCGCCCGCGTCAGGCCGGACAGCCGCGTCAGCGCCTCGCCGAGCGCCGCCTCGACCGATTGCGCCCTGCCGACGGAGGCAAGCTGGTTCTGGATCGATTCCCGTTCGGGTTCGGTGAGATCGCCGACCTGCATCAGGGCGTCGACGAAGAAGCGCAGACCGAGTTCGGTGGGCAGGCGGCCGGCCGAGGTATGTGGCGCATAGATCAGGCCGAGCGCTTCGAGGTCCGACATCACGTTGCGGACGGACGCCGGCGACAGCGGCACCGCGATCAGGCGCGAGATGTTGCGCGAACCGACGGGGTCGCCGGTCGCGAGATAGCTCTCGACGATTTGACGAAAAATGTCGCGCGAGCGCTCGTTGAGCTGGGCGAGCCCCGCATGCGGCGCGATCAGGCCAATCGGATCGTGGTGGGCCACTGTTAACTCCCTGATACCCCTAATTTGTCGATCCGGCCCGCCGATGACAAGCGTCCGCTTTGCATAGCGTTTTCGAGCGAAGCGTGCCCTCGGACTTGATCCGGGGGTGGCCGCCGGTTCGCGTAAAGAAAACGCGTCAAAACAAGAGGGTAGAGGTCCGGTTCTGATTGATTCAGAACCGAACTCTACCCCGAAACAAGGCAAAAGCCCTTGCCGCTGCCCGCTCCCCCTCCTACAAGCACCGCGAACGAATTTTCGCTCGATTTTTGGAAGGATTCCCCATGCGGCCGAGCCGCCGTGCGCCCGATCAGTTGCGCCCCGTGTCGCTGGAACGCGGCGTGGTCAAATATGCCGAAGGTTCCTGCATGGTGAAGTTCGGCGACACCCATGTGCTGGTCACGGCCACGCTGGAAGAACGGCTGCCGCCCTGGTTGAAGGGCCAGGGCCGTGGCTGGGTCACCGCCGAATACGGCATGCTGCCGCGCGCCACATTGGAGCGTACCCGCCGCGAGGCCGCCGCCGGCAAGCAGGGCGGCCGCACAGTCGAGATCCAGCGGCTGATCGGCCGCTCCCTGCGCGCCGCCATCGACCTCGAAGCACTCGGCGAGCGGCAGATTACGGTCGATTGCGACGTGATCCAGGCCGATGGCGGCACCCGCACGGCCTCGATCACCGGTGCCTGGGTGGCGCTGGCCGACTGCATCGGTTGGATGAAGAACCGCAACATGCTGAAAGCCAACGTGCTGCGCGACAATGTCGCCGCGATCTCCTGCGGCATCTATCAGGGCACACCGGTGCTCGACCTCGACTATGCCGAGGATTCCGAGGCCGAGACCGATGCCAATTTCGTCATGACCGGCGACGGCCGCATCATCGAGGTGCAGGGCACCGCCGAGAAGACGCCATTTTCGCAGGACGAGTTCCTGGCGTTGATGGAACTGGCGCGCAAGGGTGTCGCGCGTCTGGTGGACTTGCAGAAGCTGGCTGTGGCGTAGTCTGATCGCACATGCACCGTCGAATCACCGGCCGGCTCGTGATCGCGACCCACAATCCCGGCAAGCTCGCCGAGATGCAGGAATTGCTCGCGCCGCACGGCGTCGAGGCGGTCTCCGCGGGCGAGCTGGGCCTCGGCGAGCCCGAGGAAACCGGCCAGACGTTTCGGGCCAACGCCGCGATCAAGGCGATCGCGGCGGCGAAAGCCGCGCAATTGCCGGCGTTTGCCGATGATTCCGGTCTCGTAGTCGATGCGCTCGACAGCGCGCCCGGAATCTTTTCGGCGCGCTGGGCCGGCAATGGCAAGGATTTTATGGCGGCGATGACAAGGATCGAGCGCCTGTTGCAGGAACGCGGCGCGACCATGCCCGACAAGCGCAAGGCGCATTTCGTCTCGGCTCTCTGCGTCGCCTGGCCCGATGGGCATCTCGAAGAGGTCGAGGCCCGCGCCGATGGAACCCTGGTCTGGCCGCCGCGCGGCACCGCCGGTTTCGGCTATGATCCGATATTCCTGCCCGACGGGCACACGCGGACCTTTGGCGAGATGACTTCCATCGAAAAGCACGGCCTGCCGCCGCTTGGACTTGGCTTGTCGCACCGGGCGCGCGCGTTCGTCAAACTGGCGGAGATCTGCCTTGGCTAGTCGCGAGCGACCCCGCCCCAAAGATGCCTTCGGCGTCTACGTGCACTGGCCGTTCTGCCTGTCGAAATGCCCCTATTGCGATTTCAACAGCCATGTCCGCCACGCACCGATCGACGAGCAACGTTTTGCGCGCGCGTTCGCGCGTGAGATCGAAACCACGGCGGCGCGCGCACCGGGGCGGACCGTCACATCGATCTTTCTCGGCGGCGGCACGCCTTCCTTGATGCAGCCGCAGACTGTCGGCGCGATTTTGGATGCGATCGGAAAGCACTGGCGGGTCGCCGGCAATGTCGAGGTCACGCTCGAAGCCAATCCGACCAGCGTAGAAGCGACGCGGTTTCGCGGCTATCGCTCAGCCGGCGTCAACCGTGTCTCGCTCGGCGTGCAGGCGCTCGACGACGCCTCGCTGAAAGCGCTCGGACGGCTGCATACCGCGCGCGAGGCGCTCGATGCGGTCGCGATCGCGCGCACCGCGTTCGACCGCTATTCGTTCGACCTGATCTACGCCCGCCCCGACCAGACGCCGCTTATGTGGGCGGACGAACTGAGGCTCGCGATCTCCGAAGCCGCCGAGCACCTCTCGCTCTACCAACTCACCATCGAGGAAGGCACGCCGTTCTTCGGCCTTCACGCCGCAGGCAAACTCAAGACACCGGACGAGGCGGTGGCGCGTGCGCTCTACGACGTCACGCAGGAAGTCTGCGCGCATCATGGCTTGCCGGCCTACGAGATTTCCAATCACGCGCGCGAAGGCGCGGAGTGCCAGCACAATCTCGTCTATTGGCGCGGTGAGGAATATGCCGGCATCGGTCCCGGCGCACATGGCCGCCTCGACATCGATGGCACACGGCACGCGACCGCGACCGAGAAGCGCCCGGAGGCCTGGCTGATGCGCGTCGAGGCCAACGGCCACGGCGTCGTCACCGACGACCACCTCAACAGCGAAGAACGCGCCGACGAATTCTTGCTGATGGGATTGCGGCTCGCCGAGGGCATCGATCCCAGGCGCTATGCGGCATTGTCCGGTCGCGCGCTCGATCCGAACCGCATCGCCATCCTGCGCAACGAAGGCGCGATATCCGTCGACTCCGACGGAAGATTGCGCGTGACGAAGGACGGCTTCCCGGTGCTCGACGCGGTGGTGGCGGATCTCGCCGCGTAACAGCCGTCGTTCCTGCGAAACCAAGAACCCATACGCCGCGGCCCGCGCAAACGGCACAAGGCGCGACGCCCTCTTTCAACATCAGCAATGGTGGTTATGGGCCCCCGCGTTCGCAGGGGCGACGAAAGATCACGCTCCAAAACTCTTCGGCGAGCCGGCGACCGGCGTACTGCCGCCGCTTGCGACTTTCATCACCGCAAGCCCGCGCTCGTTGGTGCCGTCGGAACGGAATCGGAAGAGCCCGTCGATGCCGGCGAAGCCGGACGGGTTGGTCAGCGTCTCCGGCGCAAAGCGCTGGCCGCCCTGCTGCTTCGACAGCGCAGCAACCAGCGCGACGGCATCGTAAGCGAGCGTTGCGGTGCGCACGGGGTCCGTGCCGTATTTGGCGCGGTAGCGGCCGGAGAAGGCGCGGAAGCCCGACGGATCCGGCGCAGCATAAAGCCCGCCCTGCAACGTCGCGCTGGCATAGACGCGCGGATTGTCCCAGAGTCCCGTGCCGAGCAACTGGATGTTTCGCAAATTCGCGCCCGCCGAGGTCAAGGCATCCGCCGCTGCCACGACCGATTCGCCGTCGTCGGCGATGAACAGCGCGTCCGCCGAGCCGAGCGATTGCGCCACCGTCCGCGCCGCGCCGGCACGATCGGCGGTGTATTTCTCGAAGGCGACGAGACGGCCTTTGCGGCCGACCGCCTGCTTGAACGCCGCTTCCACCACATTGCCATAGGCGTTGTCGGGCAACAGCGCCGCAAACGATCGCTTTCCGATGCCGGCGGAATAATCGACGATCCGGTTGACGTCGGATTCGGGCAGGAAGCTCAGCAGATAAACCCCGCGTCCGGCGACGCTGGAATCGGTCGAGAACGCGATCACTGGAATGTTCCGCGCGCGCGTCAGTTGCGCGGTCGCCGGCACCGAGGCCGCAAACAGCGGGCCCAGAACGATTTCCACGCCTTCGCCGAGCGCCTCCTGGGTGACCTGCTGGGCGCCCTGCGGACTGCCGCCGTCGTCCTTGATCAGAAGCTGAATGTTCGGATTCTGGAATTCCGCCAGCGCCATCTCGGCCGCGTTCTTCATGGATTGCGCGGCGACCCCGGCATTGCCGGCGGCCGAAAGCGGCAGGATCAGGCCGACCTTGACCTGCCCGGTGCCGACGGCGAGCGGCTGCTGCTGCGGGCCTGGCGGCCCCTCGGGCGCTGACGGGCCAAACGGGCTGGAAATCTGTCCACCACCGGAGCAGGCGCCGAGCAGGGGCGCGCCGAGGATAAGACCAAGTGCCGTCCGCCGGGTCGGGCCTGACGGCCGCGAGTCCGGGGATCCAAGCTTGCGATTGAACGGGCCTTCCATTCTGTCTCTTCTCTTGACCGACCGCCGTCGGCCAGGATTCCGGCCTTCTGGGCCGAGGCACCTGAACCGCTACTGAACCCAATTGGGATTCTGCATATTGTCGAGAATTAGTTAACCAAAACAAAAGGATTACGGCCTCGCCGCCCGTGGCCCGGCCGCGGGGGGAACTTCGTCTTTGCCGCCATCCGCCGGATATGGCGCTTGCCCCAAGACCCCTCTAGATTGCCGATATGCGCGCAAAATCCAGTTCAAACTACGGCTTCGATACCGAACCGGGTTCGGCCAACCGAACATTCTTGATTGGCGGCCACCTTCTGAATGCCCCGAAGCCGGTTCCCGGCCTCTATCTGGTGGCAACCCCGATCGGCAATCTCGGCGACATCACTTTGCGCGCGCTGGAGACCTTGGCCGGCGTCGACATCATCGCCTGCGAGGACACCCGCATCACCCGCCGCCTGATCGAGCGCTATGCGATTTCGGCAGAACTCAAGCCGTATCACGAGCACAACGCGGCGATGGCACGGCCGAAAATCCTGGAGCGGCTGGCGCAGGGCGCTTCCATCGCGCTGGTGTCGGACGCCGGCACGCCCCTGATCTCCGACCCCGGCTTCAAGCTGGTGCGCGAGGTCTCTGCTGCCGGCCATACCGTGATCGCGGTGCCCGGTGCGTCCTCGGTGCTGACGGCGCTTTCGGTCGCAGCGCTCCCGACCGACCGGTTTTACTTCGAGGGATTTTTGCCGGCCCGGCAAGTTTCGCGGCGGACGCGGCTGGCCGAATTGGCAAGGATCGACGCCACGCTGGTGATGTTCGAATCCGGCAACCGCGTGCAGGAAACACTCGCCGACCTCGCCGAGATCATGGCCGGGCGCGACGCCGCGATCTGCCGCGAACTGACAAAGCTGCACGAGGACATCAAGCGTGCCCCCATCGCCGAGCTGGCAAGGACGGCCGATACGCTGGAAACCCGCGGCGAGTTCGTGCTCGTGATCGGCCCGCCGCGCAAGGACGCCGATGTCATGACCCAGCATGACCTCGACGACCTGCTGCGATCGCGGCTTTCGCGCGAAAGCGTCAAGGACAGCGTCGCGCACGCCGTCGAGCTCTCGGGCCGGCCGCGCCGCGAAGTCTATGCCCGCGCGCTGGAGCTCGCGAAGGAAGTAAGAGGCAGCGATGGCGAAGACTGAAGGCCCGTCGCCGCCAGACGCCGTGGCAAAGCTCGCTGCGCCCGAGCGGGTCGCAGCGTTTCGTACCGGGCTTTCCGCCGAAAGCCGCGCCGCCGCCTATCTGATGGCAAAAGGCTACCGCATTCTCGCCAAACGCTTCCGCACCCCCTATGGCGAGATCGACCTGGTGGCGAGGAAGCGCAGTTTGATTGCCTTCATCGAGGTCAAGGCGCGCGCCAGCCTCGATGACGCCGCCTATGCCGTCACGCCGCGCCAGCAGGCCCGCATCATCGACGCCGCCCAAGCCTGGTTGATGGCGCATCCCGAGCATGCCGAATTCGAGCTTCGTTTTGACGCCGTCCTGATTGCGCCCAGGCGTCTGCCACGCCATCTGTTAGCGGCATTCGACGCCAGCGTTTAAGATCCCCTCCAGAGACCCGGACCTCACTCATGAAACTGAATGTCGCCGTCCAGATGGACCCCATCGCGCGTATCAACATCCGCGGCGATTCGACCTTTGCCCTGATGCTGGAAGCGCAAAAGCGCGGGCATGGACTTTCCTATTTCACGCCGGACCAGCTCTCGCTGCGCGGCGAGGAGCTGGTGGCGCCGGTGCAGCACCTCACCGTGCGCGACGAGGTCGGCGATCACTTTACGTTGGGAGAGCCGAAGCGCGAGCCGCTCGAAGCCTTTGACGTCATCCTGTTGCGGCAGGAGCCGCCGTTCGACATCGCCTACATCACCTCGACGCATTTGCTGGAACGAATCCATCCCAGGACGCTGGTCGTCAACGATCCCGCCAGCGTGCGCAACGCGCCGGAAAAGATGTTCGTGCTGAACTTTCCTCAGCTAATGCCGCCGACGCTGATCTCGCGCGACCTCGACGAAATCAATTCGTTCCGCGATGAGCATGGCGCGGTCGTCATGAAGCCGCTGCACGGCCATGGCGGGGCCGCCGTGTTTCGCGTCATGCCGCAGGACATGAATTTCGGCTCGCTGTTCGACATGTTTTCCGTCACCTTCAGGGAGCCCTGGGTGATCCAGCGCTTCCTGCCCGAGGTGAAGCACGGCGACAAGCGCATCATCCTGGTCGACGGCGAGTTCGCCGGCGCCGTCAACCGCGTCCCCGCTCCCGACGACCTCCGCTCCAACATGGTGCGCGGCGGCGCGGCGCAGGCGACCGACCTTACCCCGCGCGAACGCGAGATTTGCGACACGCTGGGCCCGGCGCTACGCGAACGCGGCCTGCTGTTCGTCGGCATCGACGTGATCGACGGCAACCTCACTGAGATCAACGTGACCTGCCCGACCGGCATCCGCGCCATCCAGCGTCTCAACGGCCCGGATGTCGCCGGGAAGATCTGGGATACCATCGAGAAGAAGCGCACCGGGAAATAGTTTCGCCCTCGCGCGACCAACTCATTCGCAGCGCGCCCATACGCGACCAGACTTAGGCCGGATGAGCCGGATGAATTGCGTGCGCCTCCTGCCGGCCGATTGGAACCGACGAGGAGAGCCGCGGCACCGTTGTGCTACGCCGCCGGGGGCGGCCCGCTGGATTGCAGGACGCTATCGCCATGTGATGCCATATTCTACCATCATGCGGCCATTCTTTGGGCAAGACTGCACGGAGCGCTGCCGGATGCTCGGCCGGCCACCTTCGGATGACATTGGACGGAAAGGAAACGCCAATGAACTCCACACCTACACCGAAAGAAACTGAACCCCACGATGCCCTGAGCGCGCGTGCCGATGAGAGGCTCACGCAGGCCCACGAACAGATCAAACGCGCGGATGAGCAGCTCGCGCGTCTGACTGAACAGGTTGAAAAAATGGAGCGCGATGCCGCGCATCCGCCTGCGGCCCGACCTGGCCCGCAATCACCGGAGAAAAGGCCGGCGCTCCGCACCCTCGCCGCCTTGCCCCTGGCAGCGTGCATCATTGTCGCTGCGCTGATTTTGCAGTCGTCCTATAGCGGCGGAGCCAAGCAGGTTGTCGCTTGGTGGGCGCCGCAGCCCGTTTCATCGCCACCATTGCCGCCGGAAACTCCGCCAGCTCCCGCGCAGCCCGCTCCATCTACCGTTGAGGTGGCCGCGGCGGAGGCAGCACCACCGCAAGCGTCCTCGCCGCCGCAAGCAGCGCCCCCGCAGGCAACATCCTTGGCTCAGGCCGCACCACCACAAGACGCCCCGCCGCCAACTACAGCGGCTGGTCCCGACCAGACCCAGTTGCTGCAAACGATCGCGCGCGACCTCGCGAACCTGGAGCGAAACATCGAACAGCTCAAGGCGAACCAGCAACAAATGGCGAGCGACAATGCAAAGGCCATTGGGGAGATGAAGGCAAGCCAGGAAGAGATGAAGCGCGATCTCGCGAAGGTTTCCGAGCAGAACCCGCCCAAGGCGTCAGCGCCTCCGAGGCAGCCGGCTCCGACCTTGCGCAAACCAGAGCGGTCGCCGCCGCAAGCGAGATCGCGGCCTCGATACCCAAGGGAGTGGATGTACGACGACTACGATTGGTAGCTGTCGATGCTGATCTTCGAAATCTGTTCTGCAACATCGCCGCGACGCGCCGCGGAAGCGTCATCGTCATTTTCGCATCCCTGTCGTGCCTCCTCGTCCCACTTGCCAATTTCGGGAAGCGGGAGCAGCCTGCAGGCACGGATGAGTTCGTCCGGGCACGTACTGCAATCAATAAAATTAGTGGAGGAAGACGCATGACGACGAATCTTTCGCGACGGTCTTTGCTTGCGCTCGGCGCAGGACTCGGAATGGGCCTTGGCGCTTCAACGATGCTCGGCGGCAGCGCTCTGGCCAAGGCGCCAAAACTCGGCACGCAGACGCCCTACTGGCACCGCTTCATGCTCGGCGACGCCGAAGTGACCGTCGTCTCCGACGGCCCGCTGCCGCTCGGCGATCCCACCGGCACGTTTACCGGCGTGCCGAAGGAGGAAGTGAAGAAGATGCTGTCCGACAACTTCCTCAACCCCGACAACGTCGTGCTCGAGCAGAACTCGCCGATCGTGAACACCGGCGACAAGCTGATCCTGTTCGATACCGGCATGGGCACGTTAAAGGCATTTGGCCCGACCACCGGCCAGCAGCAGAAGAACATGATGGCGGCCGGCATCAAGCCTGGAGACATCGACGCCGTGGTGTGCTCGCACGCCCATATCGATCACATCGGCGGCCTGGTCGGCGCCGACGACAAGCCGTTATTCCCGAACGCGCAGGTCTACATCGCCCAGAGCGATTTCGATTTCTGGACCGATGAAGGCAAGCTCGGCAGTCCGTTGAAGGATTTTATCATTCATGCCCGCAAGAACCTGATGCCGGTGCGTGACCGTCTGGTGTTCTTCAAGGACAACCAGGAAATCCTACCCGGCGTTACCGCGCTGTCGGCGCCCGGCCACACCGTCGGCCACACCATTTTCATGGTCAGCTCGAAGGGCAAATCCTTCTGCTTCCTCGGCGACCTCTCGCATCACGCGGTGCTGCTGTTGGAGAAACCGCGGATGGAATTCTCCTACGACACCGACCCGAAGCAGGCGGCCGCCTCGCGGGTGAAGATGCTCGACATGCTCGCCGCCCAGAAGATCCCGGTCATGTCCTATCACTTCGCCTGGCCCGGCTACGGCCATGTCGCCAAGAACGGCGACGGTTTCAGGTACTATCCCGAACCGATGAACATGCAGCTCTGAGACGCAATATCCGGGGCCGGCAGTCGGTCCGGCCCCGGATCATCCAGGTGCCGGCGCTCGTGCGCGGGGCCCACACTTATTCGAGAGCCCCTCCCGAAGCAGGCGTGTCTAAGGAACCATAGCGGATCGCCGAAATTGGTTTTTTCCTCAGAGAGGAAGCATCATGAAACGCATCAAGGCCGCGACAAGATACCCGAGAGCAACATGAGCGTCAGGCCACAGGACCAGCAGGCGCCCAAGCCGAAATAATAAGGCCTGCATCTCGACCGCTTGGCAGCCAATATGGAGGCCCGGCAGATGACCAAAGACATGGTAGTGATCGGAGCCGGAATGCTCGTCGTCTGGCTCGCTGTGTGGAGCGTCCGGGGTAACCGCGAGAATGAGAGCCCTGCAAGGACAGAGGCGGTGCGCGTTCTCGCTGATGATCCGGCGCTGAAGCTTGTTTCTGAGCACAGCCCGTACATGCGAACGGAGCGCTAGGCCCTAGGCGCACAATGTTCTCTGAATGTTCTTGACTTGCTCTCCGGTTCCCCGCTACCTTCGATTGCGTCGCGGGGGGCAGCATGGTTGCGCGGGTATCTACCGTAGCTTTTGAGGGGATCGAGGCCCGCGCGGTCGACGTGCAGGTGCAGGTCGCGCCCGGGCTGCCGGCGTTTGCGATTGTGGGTCTGCCCGACAAGGCGGTGTCGGAGGCGCGCGAGCGGGTGCGCTCGGCGCTGATCGCCTCGGGGCTAGCCCTGCCGGCGCGGCGGATCATCGTCAATCTCGCGCCGGCCGATCTGCCGAAGGAAGGCAGCCATTACGATCTGCCGATCGCGCTCGGCCTGATGGCGGCGATCGGCGCGATCCCGCCGGATGCGCTCAACGGCTTTACCGTGCTCGGCGAACTCGGGCTCGATGGCTCGATCGCACCCGTAGCCGGCGTGTTGCCAGCGGCGATCGGGGCGAATGCACGCGAGGAGGGGCTGATCTGTCCCGCGGCGTGCGGCTCCGAAGCGGCCTGGGCAAGCCCGGACATCCAGATCATTGCGGCCAAATCGCTGATCCAGATCGCCAACCATTTTAAGGGCACGCAGGTGCTGTCACGGCCGCAGCCGAAGGTGCACGAGCCGGAAGCAACGCATCTGGACTTACGCGATATCAAGGGCCAGGAGAGCGCCAAGCGTGCGCTGGAGATCGCGGCGGCCGGCGGACATCATTTGCTGATGATCGGCTCGCCCGGTGCAGGCAAGTCGATGCTGGCGGCGCGGCTGCCTTCGATCCTGCCGCCGCTGTCGCCATCCGAACTTTTGGAAGTGTCGATGATCGCCTCCGTCGCCGGCGAAATCCGCGACGGCGCGCTGACCGCGCGGCGGCCGTTCCGCGCACCGCATCATTCCGCCAGCATGGCTGCGCTCACCGGCGGCGGCCTGCGCGCAAAACCGGGCGAAATTTCGCTGGCGCATCAGGGCGTGCTGTTCCTCGACGAACTGCCCGAGTTCGATCCGCGCGTGCTCGACTCGCTGCGCCAGCCGCTGGAGAACGGCGAGGTCTCGGTGTCCCGCGCCAACCACCGCGTTACCTATCCGGCGCGCTTCATGCTGGTTGCGGCGATGAATCCCTGCCGCTGCGGCCAGGCCTATGATCCCGGCTATTCCTGCAGGCGCGCACCGGTCGACCGCTGCACCGCGGATTACCAGATGCGCATCTCCGGCCCGCTGATGGATCGCATCGACCTGCGCATCGAGGTGCCGGCGGTCACCGCCGCCGATTTGATACTTCCTCCGCCAAGCGAAGGCTCTGCCGAAGTCGCAGCCCGTGTCGCCGCTGCCCGCAATATCCAGCTCGCGCGCTACGCCGCGGCAGGCATGCCGCACATCCGCACCAATGCCGAAGCACCGGCTTCGCTGCTGGAAACAATTGCGCAGCCGGATGCACAGGGGCAAAAACTTTTACGCGACGCCGCCGAAACCATGAAGCTGACTGCGCGCGGCTATCACCGCGTGCTGCGCGTCGCGCGCACGCTCGCCGACCTCGATCGGGCGGAAAAGATCGGCCGGCTGCATCTGGCGGAGGCGCTATCGTATCGCGCGCTGGCGGAGGATCTGCGAAGGGCGGCGTAGGCCGCGGCCGTCGGCTTGCCCGTTGCGACGACTTGTTACCCGAGGGAGTGTACTACGGCCTGATAGTCCGGCTGTCGCTGGAACCATGGCTGCAAAACTGCGTTCTGGCTCTCTGGATCGGCTTCGTCCCCCGAGGTCCCGCAGGCATCCGCATGGTCGACGCGTCCCAGAACGGCACACCACAGCGTAGGCCTGTCCCAAACAGTCGACGGGCCGAATTGATCGTATTCGCCATCATCGCCGCCTTCATCTGGCCGGTGGTCGCCGTCGGCGTGGTCGGCGGATACGGCTTTCTCGTCTGGATGTCGCAGATCATCCTGGGTCCGCCCGGCCCTCCGGGGGCATGACATCGCCATGAAAAACCAAGGACCTTCACCCCAAGGACCTTCACGCCGGGCACTGTTTCGCGGTCAACTTCTCTCCAAACCAATCGCTGTGATCGGCGATGGCTGCCTCGCCGAAGCCGGCATCGTCTGCCGATCCTGCGGCGATGCATGTCCTGCTTCAGCCATTCGTTTCCGGCCCCGAATTGGATTGCCGCCTCAGGCCATCGTCAATGAAGCCGCCTGCACCGGCTGCGGCGAATGCGTCGGCGCCTGTCCGGGCGACGCTGTCACGCTGGGCGCCGCGCGTCACGAGGCTGCCTCGTGACCGGGAAAGCCACCATTCACATCTCGAGCGCAGTCGTATCCGTACTGCCGGAACGCCGGGATGAGGTGTTGCGCAGGCTCGCTGCTCTGCCTGACGTTGAGGTCCATCAACGCGACGCCTCGAAGATCGTCATCGTGATGGAAGCGCCCGATAGCGGAATCCTCGGAAGCCGCCTCGCCGAAATCGCCTGCTGGCAGGGCGTGCTGTCCGCCAACATGGTGTTCGAGCAGATCGATGACCTCGTCGAGATCGGAGACCAGTCCCATGTCACTCTCGCGACGTGAACTATTGAAGGCACAGGCTGCTGCCGTTGCCGCAGCGGCAGCCGGCATCACCGTTCCAGCGATAGCGCAACCGGTGGCGGGCGGCATCGGATCGCTGGAGATCAAATGGTCGAAAGCCCCGTGTCGCTTCTGCGGCACCGGATGCGGGGTCATGGTCGGCGTCAAGGGCGGCAAGGTCGTCGCCACCCACGGTGACACGCTCGCCGAGGTCAATCGCGGGCTGAACTGCATCAAGGGGTATTTCCTTTCCAAGATCATGTATGGCGGCGACCGCCTGACCACGCCGCTGCTGCGCAAGAAAGGCGGCGTGTTCGACAAGAACGGCGAACTGACGCCGGTGACCTGGGACGAGGCCTTCGACGTGATGGCCGCGCGCGCCAAGACAGTGCTAAAGGAGAAGGGCCCGACAGCGGTCGGCATGCTCGGCTCGGGGCAGTGGACAGCTTATGAAGGATATGCCGCCACCAAGTTGATGAGGGCCGGCTTTCGCTCGAACAACCTTGATCCGAACGCCCGCCACTGCATGGCATCGGCGGCCTACGCTTTCATGCGCACCTTCGGCATGGACGAGCCGATGGGTTGCTATGATGACTTTGAAGCGGCGGACGCGTTCGTGTTGTGGGGCTCGAACATGGCCGAAATGCATCCGATCCTCTGGACGCGGCTGACCGATCGGCGCTTGAGCCATCCGCATGTGAAGGTGGCGGTTCTCTCGACCTTCACTCACCGCAGTTCGGATCTCGCCGACATCCCGATCGTTTTCAAGCCGGGCACCGATCTCGCCATCCTGAACTATATCGCCAACCACATCATCTCGACCGGCCGCGTCAACCAGGATTTCGTCAAGAACCACACGACATTTGTGAAGGGCACGGTCGACATCGGCTACGGCTTGCGCCCGGACCATCCGCTTGAAGTCAAAGCCAAAGGCGCGGCGACAGCGGGCGCGACGCAGGCGATCGATTTTGACGCCTATGCCGGCTTTGTGAAGGACTACACGCTCGAGAAAGTATCCGACCTCTCCGGCGTCGTACGCGGCTTCCTGCAGGAGTTGGCCGAGCTCTATGCCGATCCAAAGCGCAAGGTGATGTCGCTCTGGACGATGGGATTCAACCAGCATGTTCGCGGCGTATGGGCCAATCAACTCGTCTACAATCTGCATCTGCTGACGGGAAAGATTTCCGAGCCCGGCAATTCGCCGTTCTCACTGACAGGGCAGCCATCCGCCTGCGGCACAGCCCGCGAAGTCGGCACCTTCGCGCATCGTTTGCCTGCTGACATGACCGTCACCAATCCGGAGCACCGCAAGCACACCGAGGAAATCTGGCGCGTGCCGCACGGCATCATTCCGGACAAACCGGGTTATCACGCGGTCGAACAGGACCGGATGCTTCGGGACGGCAAGCTGAACTTCTATTGGATCCAGGTGAACAACAACCTTCAGGCCGCCCCGAACAGCTCGCGCGAGACCTATCCTGGTTACCGGAATCCGGACAACTTCATCGTCGTCTCCGATGCCTATCCGACCGTCACAGCGATGGCCGCCGATCTCGTTCTTCCCGCGGCGATGTGGGTCGAAAAGGAAGGCATGTTTGGCAACGCGGAGCGCCGCACCCATGTGTGGCGGCAGCTCGTCAACGCGCCGGGGGAGGCGCGCTCCGACCTCTGGCAGATCATGGAGTTTTCGAAGCGCTTCACCACCGACGAGGTGTGGCCGACGCAGATCCTGACCGACAACCCCAATTACCGCGGCAAAACGCTGTTCGACGCGTTGTTCCGGAACGGCAAGGTCGACAAGTTCGCGACCACTGAAATCCCCGCCGAGTACGACAATAGCGAGGCCAAGGCTTTCGGGTTCTACGTGCAGAAGGGTCTGTTCGAGGAGTACGCCGAATTCGGCCGCGGCCATGGCCACGACCTCGCGCCCTTCGACAGCTATCACGAAGTACGAGGATTGCGATGGCCCGTCGTCAACGGCAAGGAAACCAAGTGGCGCTATCGGGAAGGCCTCGATCCCTACGTTAAGCCGGGCAAGGGCGTCGACTTCTACGGCCAGCCGGACGGGCGCGCCAGGATCATTGCGGTGCCCTACGAGCCGCCCGCGGAATCTCCCGACAAGGAATACGATACCTGGCTGGTCACGGGCCGTGTACTCGAACATTGGCACTCGGGGTCCATGACCATGCGGGTACCGGAACTTTACAAGGCGTTTCCCGGCGCACGGGTATTCATGCATGCGGAGGACGCGCGCTCCAGAGGCATCAATCAGGGCGCCGAAGTCCGGGTAGTTTCGCGGCGTGGCGAAATCCGAAGCCGAGTGGATACCAAGGGACGCAACCGGATGCCGCGCGGCGTCGTCTTCGTTCCCTGGTTCGACGCCAGCCAACTCATCAACAAGGCGACGCTCGACGCAACCGATCCCATTTCCAAGCAGGCGGACTTCAAGAAATGCGCGGTCAAGATCATTCCGGTCTGAAGAGATTTCGAAGTCCCGTAGCAGGCGCTCTGCTCGGCGGCCTGCTGGTGTTCGTCTGCGGCGCGATCTACGCGCAGACCGCGCCCCAGATCGTGCCGCGGATTACCGGCGCCGCAGCGCCGATGGGAGATGTGCGGACACCGCCGTTGGCGCGGCCGATCGTCGATGACAAGCGGCTGATGCGCAATTATCCGGAGCAGCCGCCGATCATCCCGCACTCCATCGAGAACTATCAGCTCACGCTCAAGACCAATCGTTGCCTCGACTGTCACCGCCGACAGTACACTGAAGGCTCGGGTGCGCCGATGATCAGTGTCACCCACTTCATGGACCGCGACGGACAGGTTCTAGCCGACGTTACGCCGCGGCGATATTTCTGCACGTCGTGCCATGTCCAGCAGACAGACGCACGACCGCTCGTCCCCAACGCGTTCAAGGACATGCTGCTCGTCGGTTCAGAGAAGAAGTGAGAACCGGCGATGAAGCGGGTCAAGGAACTGCTGATCTGGTTCTGGCGCATTGCCAGCCGGCCGAGCACGCATCTGAGCCTGGGCGTGCTCGCACTCGGCGGCTTCATCTGCGGCGTGCTGTTCTGGGGAGCCTTCAACACCGCGCTCGAAATCACCAATACCGAGAAGTTCTGCACCTCCTGTCACGAAATGCGCACTAACGTCTTCGAGGAATTGCAGCACACGCCGCACTTCTCGAACCGCTCGGGCGTCCGCGCCAGTTGCCCCGACTGTCACGTCCCGCATAACTGGACCGACAAGATCGCCCGCAAGATGCAGGCTTCCAAGGAGGTCTGGGGCAAGATCTTCGGCACCATCGACACCAGGCAGAAGTTTTTGGATCACCGGCTCGAGCTCGCCAAGCACGAGTGGGCGAGACTGAAGGCGAATGATTCACTGGAATGTCGCAACTGCCATTCTGCCGTCGCGATGGACTTCACCAAGCAGACGCGGCGGGCTGCGGACATCCACGGCAAATTTCTCATCACCGGCGAGAAGACCTGCATCGACTGCCACAAAGGCATCGCGCATGAGTTGCCCGACATGACAGGCATTGAGCCGGGCTGGCGAGCACCACCCGAGTTGAGGGACCGCCAGAGTTTTCGCGGCAATCCGCGGGACGAACTTGCACGGTGCCTCGCCGTCACCCCAGCCGAACAATAGCGCGCGGCACGGCCTACGTGATGATCTCGACAGTTGAGAGCCGGTCGGGCGCAACGCGTCGCGAGATCGGCTCCTGATACTCTGTCGTTATCGCCCGGCTTGACCAATGGCCAACCTGACAGTGATGTGTCCGAACAGGTGTCAGCCATGTCTCCGGACTAAACAATGGCGCACGAAATCCTCTCGCCTCACGGATGCTGCCGCCACAAAGGACAACCCGCGTCAACACCGCGGTAACTAGTTTCCTTTACCCTCTGCCAACCATAGGTCCCATGTCGCGGACTTATGGTGAGCGAGTAGCGTGTCATGTTGCGTATGAAAATCCTGGCCTCGGTGATTCCGCTGGCCGTTGTCGCTCTGTTCGCGCGCAGCGAATTCTTGGCCGGTCCGCGGCCCTGCATCGAAATATCAGGCACTTCCGTCCGGATCGCCGCCCTCTCCTGGCAGGCGCACCGGCACGTCAGTTTCACCAGCGATCCAGGCCGCGCGACGGTGCGGGTCCAGATTACCGACAACGCGGAGGCGGCCGACTTCACCGTGATCGACGATATCGATACGGCCGAAGCCGGTGCCTGCGCGAGCAACGCGCCGCCGCTTCTGGTTGCGATCTCCCGAAATCCCTCAAGCTCCGATCCCGTGATCTACCTTTCCAGGGATGGACCGGCCGACCACCGCATCTTCGTGTCCTCGAAGAGCTTTTCGCTGCTCGATGCCGCCGCCCTGATCGTCGGCGCTCGCGGCGAGCGCCACCGCATCGAAGCGGCGTCGCTCTAGGTTTGGAGCATGGTCTTTTCGGAAAACCGGTTCCCACTTTGCGCGAAAGCGGCCCTCCGGGTCCGGACCTTGCTTGGTTAACCTTTCATTCACCCTGTTCTCATCGCGGCCGTCATGCGCTGGGAGCCTCAAGCACTTTGCAACGTCGGCAACGCATCGTCTTTCCGAGAGAAGCGGCGAAGCAGGCCGGGTCAATTCAAGCAGCAAGTTTAGGGTCATTGGCGATGGGACGGACTTTCCGGATCAAACTTCGCTTTCGCCGCTTCGGCCGCCGTCATCCCTGGCTTACGTTCGCGCTGCGCTCCTTGATGATCTTCTCGGTCGTGTTCGGCGGGGCCTTTGGCTTCATCGCCGGAGCCAAGGCGGAAAATTCCGGCTATGATCCGCACTCTTTTGCGATCGGCGTCGCCTTCCTGTTTGCGATCGCCTGCGTCGCGCTCGCCACCTTCAGCGTCCGCCTCCGCCTGCTGCGCAAGAAGATGCGCAAGGTCGCACTGCATAACGAAGTGTTGGCCGACCGGAACTGGGAATTGCAGGAAGCCGAGCAGCGCACCCGGCGGCTGTTCGAATCGCAGGGCGACCTGATCGTTCTGCGCAACGGCGAGGGTCGGATCACCTATGCCAATGACGCCTATTGCGAACTGGCGCAAATGCCGCGCGACGCGCTGATCGGCAGCCGCTTCGCGCTTACCGTTCTCGAACAGGGCGACACCGCGCTCGAACCGAGCGGCACCCGCGTTCACGACCAGCGGATCGAGGGACCGCTCGGCCCGCGCTGGATCGCATGGCGCGAAGGGTTCGTCCGCAACGACGCCGGAGAGCGAGCGGAAATGCAAAGCGTCGGCCGCGACGTTACTGATCGCACCGAGAGCGAACGCGCGCTGACCGAGGCCCGCGACCAGGCGGACGCGGCAAGCCGCGCCAAGTCGCGCTTCCTCGCGATGGCGAGCCACGAGATCCGCACACGCTCCGCTCAACGGCATCATCGGCATGAGCGGCCTGTTGATGGATACGCCGCTGACGCCGGAACAGGCGACCTATGTCAAGGCGGTGAAGACCTCCGGCGACGCGCTGCTCTCGCTGATCGAGGAACTCCTGGATTATTCCAAGATCGAGGCCGGCAAGATCGATCTCGAACATCGTCCGTTCGCCTTGTCGGGCCTGATCGAGGACATCACCGAATTGCTCGCGCCGCGCGCGGAGGCCAAGAAGATCGAGGTGGCCGCCTATGTCGACGAGCGGCTGCCGACGCACGTGATCGGCGACGCAGCTCGCTTGAGGCAGGTACTGCTCAATCTCGCCGGCAATGCGATCAAGTTCACCTCAACCGGCGGTGTTGCCCTGATCGTCGAGCCCGGCATCTGGCCCAATGAAATCAGTTTCCTGGTGCGCGATACCGGCATCGGCATCGCCCCCGAAGCACGCGAGCGGATCTTTCGCGAGTTCGAGCAGGCCGACGACAAGATCGCCCCGCAGCTACGGCGGCACCGGTCTCGGCTTGAGCATCTCCGACCGTATCGTCAAACGCATGGGCGGCCGCATCGCGCTGGCGAGCACGCCGGGCATGGGCTCGACATTCGAGGTGTCGCTTCCCCTTGCCGCCGCCGGCGGCGAACAGATCTCATTTGCGGCGCCGGATCTTTCCGGCCACTCGATCATGCTGGTCTCGCCCGCGAGCATCGAGGCCTCGCTGACCGCGCGGCGGCTGCAGCGCTGGGGTGGGCAGACCTGCATGGTATCAGACGCCAACGTCGCAGAGGCCCTGCTGCCCGAGCGCGCCTGGCACGCCGTGCTGATCGATCACGCGCTGGGGCTCGCCGAAATCGAACGGCTTGGCGAAGCCGCGCGGCTTCATGCCACCCAGCGCATCGTGATGTTTACGCCAGCGACGCGGCACGAAATGCAGCCGTCCGCCACTTCCGCCCTCACCGGCTATCTGGTCAAGCCGCTGCGCGCGGCCTCGCTCGCGGCGCGCATGACGGCCGCGCCGGAAGTGGCCGCACCGAGCCTGGATCCGGCCATCGACCCAAGCGAGACGCCGGCCGCGCCGTCAGCCAAGGGCCTGTCGATCCTGGTCGCCGAGGACAATCAGATCAATGCGCTGTTGATCCGATCGCTGCTCGGCCGACTCGGCCATCACGCCGTCATCACCACCGACGGCACCGAGGCGCTGGAGTCCTGGCTCTCGGCGAAATCCGCGGGTAGCCCCTACGATCTCGTCCTGATGGACATCCAGATGCCGCAGCTCAACGGCATCGAAACCACCAAGCGGATTCGTACCCTCGAATCCGGCGAGCCGGGTAGCCGGACGCCGATCCTCGCGCTCACCGCCAACACGCTGGTGGAAGATCGCTACGCCTGCTTCGAAGCCGGCATGGACGGATTCTTGATCAAGCCGCTCGACCGCGAAAAACTCGCCGAGGCGCTCGCCGGGCTGATCGCGTCACGGCACATTGCAGCGTGAGTGGGAGCAAAAGTCGTCACCGCGAACGCAGGGTTCGTAGGGCGGGCAAAGCGAAGCGTGCCCACCACTCAGGTGTCGGGGGATAGATGGTGGGCACGGCGCAAGGGCGCCTTTGCCCACCCTACGACTACGACACTACAGACGCCGCAGCGCGACGGTCTCCACGAGGTGATCGGCGCGCTTTTTCAGGATCAGCGTCGCGCGCGGTCGGGTCGGCAGGATGTTGTCCTCGAGATTGGCGAGGTTGGTGCGCTCCCAGATCGCGATCGCGGTCGCGGTGGCCTCCTCGTCGGAGAGCACGGCGTAGCGATGGAAGTACGATTTGGGATCGTGGAACGCGGTGTCCCTGAGCGCCAGGAAGCGCCGCACATACCATTCGCGCAGCACCGGCTCCTCGGCGTCGATATAGACGGAGAAGTCGAAGAAATCCGACACCACGGGCACCGCCTTGCCGTCGCGCGGCAGTCGGCCGGTCTGCAGCACGTTGACGCCCTCGACGATCAAGATGTCCGGGCGATCAACCTCGATCCACTCCTTCGGCACGATGTCGTAGACCAGATGCGAGTAGACCGGCGCGCGCACCGGCCGACGTCCGGCTTTGATGTCGGAAAGAAAGGCCAGCAGCATCGGCAGATCGTAGCTCTCGGGAAAGCCCTTCTTCTGCATCAGCCCCTGCCGCTCGAGCGTGGCATTGGGAAACAGGAAGCCGTCGGTCGTCACCAGGTCGACCTTGGGCCGGGGCGACCAGCGGGCGAGCAGCGCCTGCAACACGCGCGCGGTGGTCGATTTGCCGGCGGCAACCGAGCCGGCGACGCCGATGATGTAGGGGACCTTGCGGTCGCGGATACCGAGAAACTGGCGCTGCGCCCGGAAGAGCCGATCGGTCGCATCGACATAGATCGACAACAGTCGCGACAGCGGCAGGTAGATGTCCTCGACCTCCTGCAGGTCAAGGCGGTCATGCATCGAACGCAACCGCTCGAATTCGCCCGGCTCCAGCGTCATCGGGCGTGTCGTCGCGCAACCGCGCCCACTGCTCGCGCGTGAAGATACGGTAGGGATTGTATTGCTGTTCCGGGGTGCGGATATCCATGAGCTGCCCTCTCGGCTAGTCGCGCTTGCGCGACGCCTTCTCCTCAAGCCCGGACATCGAGGTCCGCTGCGCCAGCGCGGCTTCGACCTCCTCGAGCTTCACGCCTCGCGACTTCAACAACACCAGCAGGTGAAACAGCAGGTCAGCGCTTTCGGCAATCAGGTGGCTGCGGTCGTTCTCGACCGCCGCGATCACGGTCTCGACCGCTTCCTCGCCCAGCTTCTTGGCGCAGTGCTCCGCCCCCTTGTCGAGCAATTTGCGGGTGTAGGACGCCTCCCCTCCCGATGCGGCCCGTGCATCGATGGTGGCGGCCAGGTCATGGATCGTGAAACGCGACATCAACCGAACTCAACACTCGCGCCCGGCCAAAGGCCGGGTCGCCGTCCCGGGCAAGGACTTAGCACTTTTGTGACGGGGAGTCGTCAGGGATCGAGCCGCATCGGCAGCCCGGCGCGCACCATGTGCTCCTTGGCTTGGCGTATGGTAAATTCGCCGAAGTGGAATATCGAGGCGGCCAGCACTGCGGTGGCGTGGCCGTGGCGGATGCCGTCGACGAGGTGGTCGAGATTGCCGACGCCGCCGGAGGCGATGACCGGTACGGGAACACTGTCGGCGATGGCCTGCGTCAGCGGCAGGTCGAAGCCTTGGCGGGTGCCGTCGCGATCCATCGAAGTCAACAGGATCTCGCCGGCGCCGAGCGAGACCACTTCCTGCGCGTATTCGATGGCGTCGATCCCGGTGGAGTTGCGTCCACCATGGGTAAAAATCTCCCAGCGGTCCGAGCCGCCGCCGCGCTTGACCCGCTTGGCGTCGATCGCAACCACGATGCACTGCTCGCCGAATTTTTCCGCCGCCTGCTTGACGAATTCACGGTTGGAGACGGCGGCCGAGTTGATCGAGACCTTGTCGGCGCCGAAGCGCAGCAGCGTCTTGATATCCTCGATGGTGCGCACCCCACCGCCGACCGTTAGCGGCATGAAACAGGCTTCCGCCGTGCGCCGCACCACATCCAGCATGGTGCCGCGGTTTTCGTGGGTGGCGGTGATGTCGAGGAAGCACAATTCGTCGGCACCGGCCGCGTCATATGCAATCGCCGCCTCGACAGGATCGCCGGCGTCGCGCAGGTCGACGAAATTGACGCCCTTGACCACGCGGCCGTCCTTGACGTCGAGACAGGGGATGACGCGGACCTTGAACATCGCAAAAACTCCTAGGCCGCCGCGCGCGCGGTGCGGATCAGCGTCAAAGCGGCGGCGGGATCCAGCCGCCCATCATAGAGCGCGCGGCCGGCAATGGCGCCGGCGAGCTTTTTGGCGCGCGGCTCGAGCAGCGCCTTGACGTCCTCGATGGAAGCAAACCCGCCGGATGCGATCACTGGAATTGAAATGCGGTCTGCGAGCGCAATCGTGGCATCGAGGTTGAGGCCCTTCAACAGGC
Organism: Bradyrhizobium sp. AZCC 1719; assembly: GCF_036924525.1. NCBI lineage: Bacteria > Pseudomonadati > Pseudomonadota > Alphaproteobacteria > Hyphomicrobiales > Nitrobacteraceae > Bradyrhizobium > Bradyrhizobium sp. AZCC 1719. The sequence continues at coordinate 1,706,062 of NZ_JAZHRU010000001.1, forward strand.
CGTCGCGCGCGATGTCGGTGAAGATGATGGCGGCGACGCCGGCATCCTCGAACCGTTGCGCGATTTCGAGCGCAGTCACCTGCGAGGTCTCGGCCCAGCCTTCCACCGCAACCTTGCCGTCGCGCGCGTCGAGTCCGACCGCGACGCGGCCGGGGAATTTTTTCGCCGCGCCCTTCACCAGTTCCGGATCGCGCACTGCCGCCGTACCGATGATGACCCGCGCAATGCCCTTGTCGAGCCAGGCTTCCACGGTCTTGAGATCGCGGATGCCGCCGCCGAGCTGCACCGGCATGGTGACCGCCTTCAGCATCGCCTCGACCGCCAGCGCGTTCATCGGCTTGCCGGCAAAGGCACCGTCGAGATCGACGACGTGGAGATATTCAAACCCTTGCTCGGCAAAAGCGCGCGCCTGCGCCGCGGGATCGAGGTTGAACACGGTCGCGCGCGCCATGTCGCCCTGCTCGAGGCGCACGCATTGGCCGTTTTTCAGGTCGACGGCAGGAAAGAGGATCACGGCTTCCACTTCAAAAAGTTCGAGATCAGGGCCAGACCGAAACGCTGGCTCTTCTCGGGGTGAAACTGCGTGCCGATGGCGGTGTCTCGGCCTACGATCGCGGTCACCGGCCCGCCGTAGTCGGCACGTGCCAGCACATCGGCCTCATTGGAGGCGTTGAGGTGATAGGAGTGCACGAAATAGGCATGGCGGCCCTTCGGCCCGAGCGGCAACCGCTCCAGCACCGGGTGCTCGCGGACCAGGTCGAGCGTGTTCCAGCCCATGTGCGGAATTTTCAGATTTTCCTCGCGCGGGGAAATCTTCTCGACATCGCCCTCGATCCAGTTGAAGCCGTCGGTCGTGACGTGTTCCTTGCCGCGCGTCGCCATCAACTGCATGCCGACGCAGATGCCGAAGAACGGCCGCGCCTTGGCGCGCACCGCTTCCGTCATCGCTTCCAGCATGCCGTCCACGGCGTCGAGACCCCGGCGGCAATCGGCGAAGGCGCCGACGCCGGGCAGCACGATGCGATCGGCGCGGTACACGGCGTCCGGATCCCGCGTCACCATGACCTTCTGCGGATCTTCCATGCTCCGCGAGGCGCGCTCGAAGGCCTTTGCCGCCGAGTGAAGATTGCCCGAGCCGTAATCGACGATCGCAACGGTCATCGTGGCCCTCCCGGCTCCGGAAACAAACCGATGATTCCGCCTTGCGGCAAGGGCGGCGGCGGCTTGGAGAACGACTGGCCCGGAATGTTGCGGGTCGGCGGCGGTGCGCCGCGATCGACCGACCGTTGGTCGCTGATCAGCCCGCGCTGCCGGCCGGTCCAGCGTTCGAAGAAGCGGTGTTCGGCAGCTTCCTCGTCGTCGGCAACTACGATATCGAGCTGGCGCCATTTGCGCCGCGACAGCGTCCAGCGCCGCAGGCTGGCTGCTTCGAGGCCCATCAGGATGGCGATCAGGACATCAACAGCGAAGATCGTGCCGCGACTAGCGCCCAGCGCCGACATCCCGAACTGCACGGCTGTCATCAGAACAATCCAGCCGATCAGCGCCAGCCACAGCCGATGCCACAACAGCCAGATCACGCTCGCGACCGCCGCCCAGAAATGGAATCCGTCACGGACAAACACGAACTTGTCGGTCGCCGGAAGATCGGCGCCGTTGGCTACGGGGGCATGCACTGTGTAGACCGGCATCGAACCTCTCCGCCGCGAACGAAAACGCGAACAAGCAATCAGCCGCCGAGCTGACCCTTGGTGGAAGGCACTTCACCCGCCGCGCGCGGATCGATCGCAACCGCGGCACGAAGCGCCCTCGCCAAACCCTTGAAACAGGATTCGGCGATATGATGGCTGTTCTCGCCATATAAGGTCTCGACGTGCAAAGTCACGCCGGCGTTGATGGTGAAGGCGTTGAACCATTCGCGCACCAGCTCGGTGTCGAACTGTCCGACCTTGTCGCGCGGAAAATCGACCTTGAACACCAGCACCGGCCGGCCCGAAATGTCGATCACGACGCGCGAGAGCGTTTCGTCCATCGGCATGTGGATCGAGGCATAACGGGTGATGCCGGCCATGGTGCCGAGCGCCTGCTTGACAGCCTGACCCAGCGCGATGCCGACATCCTCGGTGGTGTGGTGGTGGTCGACATGCAGATCACCATCCGCCTTGACCGTGATGTCGATGCGGGAATGCCGGGCTAAGAGATCAAGCATATGGTCGAAAAAGCCGATACCGGTCGAAACCTTGGACACGCCCGTGCCATCGAGGTTCACCGCGACCTCGATGTCGGTTTCCTTGGTCTTGCGCTTGATGGACGCTGTGCGCATGAAAACTGCTTCCCTTGGGCCGCTTGGGGCCGAAAACGCGGCCCTTTTAACAGGCGGATGTCACCTTCGCCACTGCGGGATGACGTTTAAAGGGCTGAACTTCGGCCCATGGTGACCGGATTCGGGGGTGAAACGGCGCGATTGTAACCCCTCCCCTCAACCCCTAAATCTGACTGGAAAGAGGGCGATCCATGCAAGCATCTGAAAACAACCTGCCGATCTGGCACGGCACCACGATTTTGACAGTCCGCAAGGGCGGCAAGGTGGTAATCGGCGGCGACGGCCAGGTCTCGATCGGCCAAACCGTCATCAAGGCCAACGCCAGAAAAGTCCGGAAAGTCGGCAAGGGCGACGTGATCGGCGGTTTTGCCGGGGCCACCGCCGACGCCTTTACCCTGTTCGAGCGGCTGGAGAGCAAGCTTGAGCAATATCCGGGGCAATTGACCCGAGCGGCGGTCGAACTGGCCAAGGACTGGCGAACCGACCGCTATCTGCGCCGGCTGGAGGCGATGATGATCGTCGCCGACAAGGACGTCTCGCTGGTCCTGACCGGCACCGGCGACGTGCTGGAGCCGGAAGCGGGCGTGATGGCGATCGGCTCCGGCGGCAACTATGCCCTGGCGGCCGCCCGCGCACTTGTCGACACCGACAAGGACGCCGAAACCATCGTGCGCCGGGCACTCGATATCGCCGCCGACATCTGCGTCTACACCAACCGCAACGTCACGATCGAAACGCTCTGAGGAGCCGCCGGTCATGGCGCCGGAATATGCCTTCCGCCCGATGACTGTGGCCGACCTGCCGTTGATCCGGCAGTGGCTCGCGCGGCCGCATGTGCGCGAATGGTGGGGCGACCCCTCTGAACAATATGAACTGGTCAGCGGCGATCTCGATGAGCCGGCGATGGATCAGTTCATCGTCTCGACGGGAAGCAACGATTTCGGCTACCTGCAGTGCTACGACCTGACGGCGTGGAATTCAGGCTTTGGCGAACATCCGCGTGGCACCCGCGGCATCGATCAGTTCATTGGAGAGCCCGATATGGTCGGACGCGGCCATGGTTCGGCATTCATTCGCGCCTTCGTCGACGAGCGTTTGCGGAACGGCGCGCCGCGCATTGTGACCGATCCCGATCCGGCCAATACCCGGGCCGTGCGTGCCTACGAGAAGGCGGGCTTTGAAAAAGTCGGTATGGTCGATACACCTGATGGCCCCGCTCTATTGATGGTCCGCAACGCATGACCTCCACCAACAGTATCGAGAAAGCTCCAGTCACGCTTTCGGGCCGACACTGGATATTAATTGCAGGCGGCATCCTCGCGGCGCAAGCTGCGATCCTGTACGGGATGGGACGCCTGCCGATCTGCGCCTGCGGCTACGTCAAGCTCTGGCACGGTGTCGTGCAGAGTTCGGAAAACTCCCAGCACATCGCCGACTGGTATTCGCTATCGCATATCCTGCACGGCTTCCTGTTCTACGGCGCGGCCTTCCTCGCGTTCCCGCGCCTGGCCTGGCAGGGCCGCCTGATACTCGCCATTCTGGTCGAAGGCGGCTGGGAACTGGTCGAGAATTCCGACTGGATCATCAACCGCTACCGCGCCGGCACGATCTCGCTGGATTACTTCGGCGATACCATCGTCAATTCGATTTCCGATATGCTCTTCATGATCGGTGGCTTCCTGCTGGCGAGGAAGCTTCCCGTGGCAGTCACCATCGCTCTTGCGATGTTGTTCGAGCTGGTGATGACGCTCCACATTCGCGACAATCTGACGCTCAACATTATCATGCTGATTCACCCCTTCGAGGCGATCAAGCTGTGGCAGGGTGGCCCGCCGATCATTTAGCGGCCTCGTGCACCGCTTGCTCTCGCAACATTGGACACCTACCTAGGACCCATGACCGACTTTTCTCCCCGTGAAATCGTCTCCGAACTCGACCGCTTCATCGTCGGCCAAGCCGACGCCAAGCGCGCGGTATCGATCGCGCTGCGCAATCGCTGGCGACGGCTGAAGCTAACTGGCTCGCTTCGCGAAGAGGTGCTGCCGAAAAACATCCTGATGATCGGGCCGACCGGCGTCGGCAAAACCGAGATCGCGCGGCGGCTGGCAAAGCTCGCCGGCGCACCCTTCATCAAGGTCGAGGCCACGAAATTCACCGAGGTCGGCTATGTCGGCCGCGACGTCGAGCAAATCATCCGCGATCTCGTCGAGGTCGCGATCGTTCAGGTGCGCGAGCGCAAGCGCAAGGACGTGCAGGCCCGCGCACAGCTCGCCGCCGAGGAGCGCGTGCTGGACGCGCTGGTCGGGCCGGCCTCCAGCCCGGCGACCCGCGATTCCTTCCGCAAGAAGCTGCGCGCTGGCGAGCTCAACGACAAGGAAATCGAGATCGAGACGCAATCCTCCGGCGGCATGCCGATGTTCGAGATTCCGGGGATGCCCGGCGCGCAGATGGGCGCGATCTCGATCGGCGACATTTTTGGCAAACTTGGAGGGCGAACCAAAACCCGCCGGCTCACAGTCGAAGGCTCGCACGAGATTCTCGTCAACGAGGAATCCGACAAGCTGCTCGACAATGACCAACTCGTGCTGGAAGCGATCGCGGCGGTCGAGAACAACGGCATCGTGTTCCTCGACGAGATCGACAAGATCTGCGTGCGCGAAAACCGCCTCGGCGGCGACGTCTCGCGGGAGGGCGTGCAGCGCGACCTGCTGCCGCTGATCGAAGGCACCACCGTCACGACCAAGCACGGCGCGGTCAAGACCGACCACATCCTGTTCATCGCCTCCGGCGCGTTTCATATTGCCAAGCCCTCGGATCTGTTGCCGGAATTGCAGGGCCGCCTGCCGATCCGCGTCGAGTTGGAGGCGTTGACCCGCGACGACATGCGCCGCATCCTGACCGAGCCGGAAGCGTCGCTCATCAAGCAATATGTCGCGCTGATGCAGACAGAGGGGGTGACGCTCGATATCACCGACGGCGCCATCGACGCGCTGGCTGATATCGCCGTCGCCGTCAACTCGACGGTCGAGAACATCGGCGCGCGGCGGCTGCAGACGGTGATGGAGCGCGTGCTCGACGAGATTTCATTCGCCGCGCCGGACCGTCATGGCGAGACCATCAAGGTCGATGCCGAATACGTGCAGAACCACATCGGCGATCTCGCCAAGAACTCGGATCTGAGCCGGTTTATTTTGTAGCCGTCACGCGTTTTCCTGACGCGAACTGGTGTCGACCCCGGATCAAGTCCGGGGCAGGCTTTCGATTGAAAACGCTCTAAGCGAGATTAGAGACGCGCCCGTCGCACCCGCACATACAGGGCACCCTCGCCGCCATGGGCGATATGGGCTTCCTCGAAGCCGACCACCAGGGCGCGGAATTCCGGCAGCCCGAGCCATTGCGGCACCTTGCGGCGCAGCACGCCGCGCTCGGACTCAGCACCCACCTTGCCCTTGCCGGTGATGACGAGCACGAAGCTCAGCCCGTCATGATGGGCGCGCTGCAGGAAACCGAACAGCGCGCGATGCGCGCGCGTCTGCGTCATGCCATGCAGGTCCAGCCTTGCATCGATCTCCTTGCGACCACGCGACAGATGCGACCGCTCGCGGCGGCCGATCGGCGCCAGCGGCGGTGGTTCCGGCTTTGAAGGCGCAACGATTCGCGCCGGGGCGACGTGCCTCGGTGAAGCGGCGGGTTTCGGAGCGACCTTGTGCTCGGTTTCCGCCAGAGCAGCCGACGGCTTCGAGGCGCGGTGCCGCTTGCGCAAAGGCTTGACCTGCTTGGCGACGCTCTCCCACAGCGCGCGCTCCTCTTCGCTCAGGCCGCGCTTGCGGCGCGGCGGCTCCGGCAATTCGGGAATCAACCTCGACGGCCGGCGTTTCATTGACGATGGCGATATCGGCGCAGGTGACGCGGCTGCGGCTTTGCCGAAACCGCTTCAACGTTCGGCCGCGGTTCTGGAAGCGGTACTGGCTTTGCTACGGCAGCCTGGATGGCCGGGGCTGGCGAGGGCCCGGTTGCAGACGATGTCGTCGCCTGCATCGCGGGTTTGGCGTTGGTCGCTGCCGCCGTAACATCGGACGGCTTTCCGGCATTCTTCGGATCCTTTGACGGATCGGTTTGCGGGAACAGTTTTGCGATCGTCTCCGACGGCCGCTCATCGGGCACCGGCATCTTGCGGCCGCGCGCAACCGGATCAAGGCTCTTCGGCGCCAGGATCACGAAGCGCGCATTGTGGCGGAGGCGGCCGGACACCTTGCCGGCGTCGAGGCCGGCGCCAAAGTAAAGATCGGCGCGGGCTGGACCGACGATGGCGGAGCCGGTGTCCTGCGCAATCATCAGACGGCGAAACGGTGTCTTCGATCGCTCCGATTCGATCGGCAGTTCGCCCTCGATGAAAAACGGCGTGCCATAGACATGCAGTGATTTGTCGACCGCGATCGACCGGCCCGGCGTCAACGGCACGCCCTGGGCGCCGACCGCCTCGTCCTTGTCGGAAAGCTGCACCTCGCGGAAGAAGACGTAGGACTTGTTCTGCCGCCGCAGCTCGTCGGCCTCGTTAGGATTCTGTTCCATCCATTCCCGGATCTTCTGCATCGACATCTGATCCTTGGGGATGATGTTGCGTTCGATCAGGATGCGGCCGACCGGCGTATACGGAAAACCATTATGCGCATCGTAATTGATGCGAACGGTCGAGCCGTCGTCGAGGCTGACCCGCGCCGAACCCTGGATCTGCGAGAACAGCAGGTCGGTCTGGTCCTTCAGCCAGCAGATTTCGAGGCCGCGGCCGGCGATTGCGCCGTCCTCGATCTCGGCGCGATCGTAATAGGGCACCAGCTTGCGGCGGCCGATCTTGCGGAACACCTGGCCCTTGTTGGGCAAGCCGGCCGAGGCCTGCGTGGTGCCCCGGACGAACAGGTTCGAGGGTCGGCGATAGACCGGCACCTTGTAGACCTCGTTCTCCGTCCGTGAACCGTCGACGATGGGCTCGTAATAACCGGTTACAAAACCCTCGCCTTCGCCAAGTCGCGAAATACGCAAGGGAAGAAAGTGCTCCTCGAAGAAGGCCCTCGCCTTCACTCCATCTGATAGTTCGAGACCCTTGGCGATACGGCAGGGATCGCGGAGCGACATGCCGAGTGCCTTTGGATCGGCGGGCGGCTTCTGCTGCGCCGCTATCGGCCTGCAGCTTACGCGAAATGCGTTGTAGGCGGCGAGATGATCGTCCTCGCGCCAGCCCGCGATCTCGGACCAGGCGACCGGCGCATACTGGCCGCCGGTAATCTGAAACGGGAATTCGAGCGGTGGGTATGGTAGGTGCCGGACGGGCTGCGGATGCGAGGGCTTTTGCGCACGTGAATGGCGCACTGCTGCGGCATCCGACGGTGCGATCGAGCACGCCAAAGCGAGCACGCCCAGCGCAAGCCCCGCAAGGCTTCGCGCCTTAGCCCGCGCTTCCGGTGCCAACCAGCTTCCAGTTCGGATCGCGAGAGCTCGTGTCGCGGGCGAAAGTCCAGACATCGGTGATATCGGCGACCTTATCGGGGTTGCCATCGACAATGGCGCCGGTCTTGTCGCGTGTGACCGAAATCATCTGCGACACGAAGCGAACCGTCAGTTGCGCCGCGCGGTCGCGGGCTTCCGCATTTACCAGCTCGGCCTTGTCGATCGAAACAAACCGCGTTTCGGTTTTCTGCTCGTGCTTCTCGCGATCCTTGATCACGGCCTCGAAGCTCTCATAGACTTCGCTCGACAAGAGATCCTTCAGCGCCCGGCGGTCGCCATTGGCGAAGGCCAGCACGATCATCTCGTAGGCGCTGCGGGCGCCGGAGAGAAAGTGCCGCGGATCGAATGAGGAGTCCTGGGCGGTGATGGCGTCGAGGCCCGCGGCAAGCGGCGTGCCCGGCTCGGCAATGCCTTTCCAGCGATCGGCCGGCGCAATATCGGCATTCGGCGCCAGCGGCGTCTGATCGATGACGGTACCCGGCATGGGAACGACGTTGTTGTCCTGCGTACGCTGCACGACGTTGGGAGCGGCGCGATCATAGGGCGGACGTTCGCTCCCGGTGCGCTGTCCGAGGACGCTGCGCAGGCGCAGGAAGATAAAGACCGCCAACGCCAGGAAGATGATGGTATAAATATCCACGTCGTATTCGCTTTCTGGTTCCAGCGCCGGCAACGGGCCCGGCGGTCGAGCGTTCCCTGGTGAGAAGCTCTCTTACGAGATTTCCCTGAGAACGGCAGAGATTACATCAACGATCGAGACTGCAGCATGTAGGCATGAAACCGCGCCCGGCCAATGGCGCGTTTTGGCGCGGGCTAATTGTAGCGCGTTTTGGCGACGAGGGGAAACCCGATCGTGGCCGGAAATCACGCGCATTCAATTATTTACGGTACATTTTGCGCGGCTGGCGGGACGGTGTTAGGCATATCCGCCACAATTGACGGCCGGACTGGTCTGCCGCCGCGCAGTCGTCCTTGTGGAACGAGCCGGGGCTATGATAGCCACTCGCCCGGAAAACGCATTTTCAGACGAACCCGGGCCGCGCTCGCGAGCGCTTCAGGAGAGATTTTCATGACCAACGGCAACGGCGCGCCTCCCGAACAGGCCCCTCCCCAGCTCAACGTGCTGGCCCAGTACACCAAGGACCTGTCGTTCGAGAATCCGAACGCACCCTCCTCGCTGGCGCCGCAGCAGCAGCAGCCCGCGATCAACATCCAGATCAATGTTTCGGCGAACAATCTCGCGCAAAACGAGTTCGAAGTGACGCTCTCGATCGAGGGCAAGGCTGAAAATGCCAGCAAAGTGATGTTCAGCTTCGAACTCGCCTATGCGGGCGTGTTCCGCATCCTCAACGTGCCGCAGGAGCAGCTTCATCCGCTGGTCATGATCGAATGCCCGCGGCTGTTGTTCCCGTTCGCGCGCGAGATCATCGCGACCGCGGTGCGCGACGGTGGCTTCCCGCCCTTGATGCTCGATCCCGTCGATTTTGTCGGCCTGTACCGCCAGAACATGGAACGGCAGGCTGCAGCACAGGCCGCCTCGGGCGCGAAGCCGAGCTAAAAGGCGAGCGGCGGCTTGTTTGCCGCTAGACCGCTGCCGGAAGAAAATCGTTCCAGATCGGCTTGTCGCCCAACGTGGCGATGAAGGCGCGATGAGCCTCGAGGTCCGCGTCGGTGATTCGTGGCGCCAGCGGTATTTCGCGCTGCCGGCGTGGCGTATCGCCAATCCCGCTGGTAACCGTGATGCGGGTTTCCGACGCCAGGATCAGTTGCGACTGCCGCGCGCCGATCAGGTCGATATAGACCTCGGCCAAGAGCTCGGCGTCGAGCAGCGCGCCGTGCTTGGTGCGGCGGGAATTGTCTATCGCATAGCGCGAGCAGAGATCGTCCAGCCGATTCGACACGCCGGGATGCTTACGGCGCGCCAATAGCAGAGTATCGACCAGCCGTTCGCGCAGAATCGGCTGCCGCTTGATGCGATCGAGCTCGGCATTGATGAAGCTGATGTCGAACGAGGCATTGTGGATGACGAGCGGTGCGTCGCCGATAAACTCCAGGAACTCCTCGACCACTTCGGTGAACAGCGGCTTGCTGGCGAGGAACTCGGTCGACAGGCCGTGCACGGCAAAGGCTTCCGCTGGCATGTCGCGCTGCGGGATTGATGTAGCGGTGAAACGTCTGCCCCGTCGGCATGCGGTTGAAGATCTCGATGCAGCCGATTTCGACCAGCCGATCGCCGCGCAGCGGATCGAGGCCGGTGGTTTCGGTATCGAGAACGATTTCGCGCATGGATGTGAGAGACCGAAGTTTCGACGAATCAGGTCCGCCGCAGCGGCATCTTAACAACCTCGGCCAGAATGTCGCGGATCCGCGCGCGCACCGGGTCCAGCCCATGCGAGGTATCCACCACGAAATCTGCGCGCTTGCGCTTTTCGGCGTCGGGCAACTGCCGCGCCAGAATGGCGTCGAGGGCCTCTGACGTCATGGTGCCGCGCGCCAAAATTCGCTCGCGCTGGGTTTTCGGATCGGTCGTGACCACGACCACCGCATCGACGCGTTTCTCGCCGCCGGTTTCGAACAATAGCGGGATGTCCATCACGACAACCGGCGCGCCGGACCGCTCGGCCTCATCGAGGAATTTCTGGCGGGACGCGCCGAGCATTGGGTGAACGATCTGCTCGAGCTGCTTGATGGCAGCAGGGTCATGCACCACCTTGGCGGACAATTTGGCGCGATCGACCTTGCCGTCCACCGTCGTGCCGGGAAACGCGGCTTCGATCGCGGGCGCCGCCTCGCCTTCGTAGATTTTGTGAACGGCTGCGTCGGCGTCGTAAACCGGCACGCCCGCCTCGGTAAACAGTTTTGAGGTGGTGGATTTCCCCATCCCGATCGAGCCGGTGAGTCCCAGGATCCGCATCAGATCGCCGTTGCCAAAGTAGTGATTCTAAACATTGAGCAAACCCTCGCCGCGCAGGAACGCCAGTAGCGGCAACAGCGGCAGGCCGAGGATGGTGAAATGGTCGCCCTCGATCCGTTCGAACAAGTGCACGCCTAGCCCTTCGAGCTGATAGGCACCGACGCTGGTGGTGACCGCCTGCCCGGCCTGATCCAGATAGGCTTCGATCTCGCTCTCGCCCAAGCGCCGCATCGTCATTCTGGCAATGTTGAGGTCGGAAAACACTAGCTTGCCGTCACGGGCAACCGCAACGGCGGAGTGCAGCTCGTGCGTCTGGCCGGCAAGCAGCCGCAATTGCTCTGCGGCCTGTGCGCGGCCGGCCGGCTTGCTGAACAGCCGGCTTGCCAAAGCCAGCGTCTGATCGGCGCCGACGACATAACGACCGGGATTTTTCGACGATACGAAACACGCTTTCTCGCGCGCCAGGAGGCCGGCGATTTCACTGGGCGCGGAAAGGCCTGAGTTCTTCTGCACGGATCGTTCGTCGATATCGGCAGGAACGGCGTCGAAGGAAATGCCGGCATTGGCAAGCAGCATTTGCCGCGCGCGGCTCTGCGAGGCGAGAATCAGCGGATGTTGTCCACGCCAAATATTCATCTTGGCTGCGTCATTCCGGAAGCCGCTGTCGCTGGCGATCGGTGAACAGTTTTAGCACCGCCGCCGCGGTTTCCTCGATCGAACGCCGTGTCACGTCGAGCTGCGCCCAACTGAATCTGGCGCTCAGTTTCCGGGCATAGGCTACTTCATCGGCCACCGCCTGGCGATCGATGTAATCATCATTGGGGGTATCGGCGCCCATGCTCAGCAAGCGATTTTGCCGGACCTGGATCAACCGCTCCGGTGTCGCATGAAGACTGACGACCAATGGCTTTTTCAGCGTCTCCAGTTGGTGCGGCAGCGGAATGCCCGGGACCAGCGGCACGTTCGCTGTACGGACGCCGCGGTTGGCGAGATAGATCGAAGTCGGCGTCTTCGAGGTGCGGGACACGCCGACGAGAACGACATCCGCCTCTTCCAGGCCTTCGACGTGCTGCCCGTCGTCATGCATCATGGTGTAGTTCAGGGCGTCGATGCGCTTGAAATATTCGGCGTTCAGAACGTGCTGGGCGCCTACCCTGCCCGTCGTCGCCGCGCCCAGATAGGCCTCGAACAACTGCATCACCGGACCAATGATGGAGAGGCTCGGTATGTTGATGTGCCTGCACTTGGCTTCCAGCCGGGCGACCAGATCCTTTTCCAGCAACGTGAAGAGCACGATGCCCGGTGCTTCCTCGATCTCGTCGAGCACGCGGTCGAGCTGCTTCTGGCTGCGCACCAGCGGATAGACATGTTCGACCGCCGTCACGTTGGCGTATTGCGCGGCGACCGCGCGCGCCACCGTGATCAGCGTCTCGCCGGTCGAGTCCGAGACCAGATGAAGATGAAAATAGTTGCCGGTCGTGGGCACCAGAACCCCTGTGTATTCCTGTGAATCCTGTGGAGCATAACCGAGATGTCGGGCCCTGGATCGCCGCCTGCGGGAAAACCCTTGGTTTCTTCACAGGGCCTCACGCGAGGACAAGTCCAACGTCTCGCGACAATGATAGTGAGAAGATGTGGATTTGTCTCTTCATAAGCTGACCACAAAACATCGCAAGCGATTGATGCACGTGGTGTTATCAGGACGATCCGGTGTTTGGCCCGAATTGGTGATGGATGTGAACAAGCCTCGCAAAGAGACTGGATGGTTTTGTATGAGTCCAAATCACCGTCACTTAGACTCAAACCTAAGATTCTAAAATTATTAGTTTAGAGAAGCGGTGCTTTGCGGATATGTCTTGCGTCCCACGCTGGCGGGGCTTCTTCGCAACGCTTGAGAAGATCGGAACGTTCCGGAGTTCAGGGCGGCTGCAATGTACGAGTGGATCACGATCACGGCCTACCCGTGGATTAAGGCGCTGCATGTGATTGCCGTCATCTCGTGGATGGCCGGCATGCTCTATTTGCCGCGGCTGTTCGTCTACCATTGCGAAGCCGAGGTCGGATCGAAGCAGTCCGAAACCTTCAAGGTGATGGAGTGGCGCCTGCTGAAGGTGATCATCAACCCCGCAATGATCATCACCTGGCTGGCCGGGCTCTATTTGGCCTGGAGCGGACATTGGTACACGTCCGGCTGGTTTCACGCCAAACTGACGCTGGTGCTCATCCTGTCGGGCGTCCACGGCTTTTTTTCCCGCTGGGTTAAGGACTTCGTCGCCGACCGGAATACCCGAAGCCAGAAATTCTATCGTATTATCAATGAGGTACCAACCGTACTGATGATCTTTATCGTCATCCTGGTGATCGTGAAGCCGTTCTAGGGCAGCTTTTCGTGGGTCGGTCGGTTTCTCGCCTGCTTGCGAAGCGGCGGCCGATTTTCTATATTGTCGAAATCCCACCCCACGCAGGCGGATGTGGCTGCGTTCCGGCTCCTTCATTGGACCGGCCGCCGCATCAGGTTTGAAGCCTCACCGGCGCTTTCCTTGCTTAGACCTGCGGACCTTCCATTTTTCGTGTCCGGCTTTCCCCAAAGCCAGCTTCGCACCCTTCTTAAAAGACACTCCACAGGACCACCCCAATGCGGGAAATGAAACTCCAAGACCTCAAATCGAAAACGCCGGCCGAGCTCGTTACGTTCGCCGAAGAGAGCGGGGTCGAGAACGCCAGCACCATGCGCAAGCAGGAGCTGATGTTCGCCATTCTCAAGCAGCTCGCGATTCAAGAAATCGACATTATCGGCGAAGGCGTCGTCGAGGTTCTCTCCGACGGCTTCGGTTTCCTGCGCTCGCCCGACGCCAACTACCTGCCCGGCCCCGACGATATCTACGTCTCGCCCTCGCAGATCCGCCGCTTCGGACTCCGCACCGGCGACACCATCGAAGGCCACATCCGCAGCCCGAAGGAAGGCGAACGCTATTTCGCGCTGCTGAAAGTCAACACGCTCAATTTCGAAGATCCGGAAAAGTCCAAGCACAAGGTCAATTTCGACAATTTGACGCCGCTGTTTCCGGATCAGCGCTTCCGTCTCGAGCTCGAAGACCCGACGCGAAAAGACCTTTCCGCAAGGGTGATCGATATCGTCGCCCCGATCGGCAAGGGCCAGCGCGCGCTGATCGTGGCGCCGCCGCGCACCGGCAAAACCGTGCTGATGCAGAACATCGCGCACTCCATCACGGCCAATCATCCGGAGTGCTATCTGATCGTGCTTCTGATCGACGAGCGTCCGGAAGAAGTCACGGACATGCAGCGCTCGGTGAAGGGCGAGGTGGTGTCGTCCACCTTCGACGAACCGGCGGTGCGTCACGTTCAGGTCGCCGAGATGGTGATCGAGAAAGCCAAGCGCCTGGTCGAGCATGGCCGCGACGTCGTGATCCTCCTCGATTCGATCACGCGTCTCGGCCGCGCCTACAACACCGTGGTGCCGTCATCGGGCAAGGTCTTGACCGGCGGCGTCGACGCCAACGCGCTGCAGCGGCCGAAGCGATTCTTCGGCGCCGCGCGCAACATCGAAGAGGGCGGTTCGCTCACGATCATCGCTACCGCTCTGGTCGATACCGGCAGCCGAATGGACGAAGTCATTTTCGAAGAATTCAAGGGCACCGGTAACTCCGAACTGATCCTCGACCGCAAGGTCTCGGACAAGCGGACCTTCCCGGCGATCGACATCTCGCGCTCCGGCACACGCAAGGAAGAGCTGATCACCGATCCGCAGCTCTTGAAGAAGATGTATGTGCTGCGCCGGATCCTCAATCCGATGGGCACGATGGACGCGATCGACTTCCTGCTCGACAAGCTCCGCAACACCAAGAACAACTCCGAGTTCTTCGACTCCATGAATACCTGAGCCGCCAAGCCAGGGGCTTAGGGGAGGGCGCCTCGCACCCGCGGGGCGCCCTTTTTCTTGGTGCGGTCATCGCTGCGATGCGAATGCAGTATCGGAAAATTGGCGTTATTGATTGGTTAACCAAGTAAGTTATTGAATTTTATATTGTTTATTTCGATCTGGAGATCAGGGCAGGGAGCCTCTCCAGATTTTGCAGCATAGCTGCTGCACCTTTGCTGCAATAAGGTCGGCGGATGTCGGCCTGCGTCCTAAGATCCCGAATCGAAACTGCGTTGCCTTTTCAGGACCTCCCGCACAAATAGGCCATGCATCCGCGGGACCAGACCATTTTTGCACTATCGTCGGGCCGGCCACCGAGCGCGATTGCCTTGGTGCGCGTCTCGGGTTCGCAGGCCGGGAAGCTCGTGACGGCACTAGCTGGCAAATTGCCGTCGCCGCGAATGGCCAGCCGGGCGCTCCTCCATGATGTCGGCCAGCGGCCGATCGACGATGCCGTGGTGTTGTGGTTTCCGGGTCCGGCCAGCGCGACCGGGGAAGACGTCGCGGAATTTCATGTCCATGGCGGGCGCGCGGTGTTGGACGCGTTGTTCGCTGCGCTTTCTACGTTCGAAAATGTGCGTCCGGCCGAGCCCGGCGAATTTACCCGGCGCGCCTTCGAGAACGGCAAGCTCGACCTCACCGAAGCCGAAGGACTCGACGATCTCATTCATGCCGATACCGATCGGCAGCGGCGCCAGGCGCTGCGTCAATTGAAGGGGCTGCTTGGCGACCGAGCTCGCGACTGGCGTGCGCGGATCATCGAAGCATCCGCCCTGATCGAGGCTGGGATCGATTTTTCGGATGAGGGCGACGTGCCGGCCGAATTGATCGCGCCGGCATTGGCGAAGGTCAAAGCGCTGTCGGCTGAGATCGAGGAAGTCCTGGCGGAGCAGGGGCGGAGTGAGCGGCTTCGCGATGGCCTCGTTGTCGCGATCGCCGGGCCGCCGAATGTCGGCAAGTCGACGCTGATGAATCAGCTCGCGCGCCGGGAGGTCGCGATCGTCTCGCCGCACGCCGGCACCACGCGCGATGTTATTGAGGTGCAGCTCAATCTCGACGGTTATCCGGTGACCGTGATCGATACCGCTGGGATTCGCGAGACGGATGATCCGGTCGAGCAGGAGGGCGTTCGTCGCGCCCGGGCCCGGGCCGCGGATGCGGATCTTGTGCTGTGGCTCTTCGACTCGCCGGCAGCGATTGACCACGATTGGGATGCGCCAGTTTGGAGCGTGCGAAACAAAATCGATCTGGAACAGATAGGTCGGCCATTGGCCGATCCGTCAGGGCAGGGCGTTTTTCAGATCTCGGCGAGCCGAGGCGATGGCTTGCCCGAGCTGATCGCGGCCCTGGTTGGTTTCGCGCAAAATTACTTTGGCGGAAGCGAGGCTGGCCTGATCGGCCGAACCCGGCAGCGCTTGCTCTTGCAGGAGACCGCGGCCTCGTTACGACGCTGCGTTCAGGTAGTCGGGCAGGGCGAGGAGCTGGCGGCGGAAGAATTGCGCATGGCGGCCCATTCGCTGGGGCGGCTCTTGGGGCGCGTGGATGTCGAGCACATTCTGGACGTTATCTTCCGGGAGTTCTGTGTGGGTAAGTGAACCTTCCCTACCATCCTGTTTCACGTGAAACAGTTCCATGGACTTGGGATGTTTCACGTGAAACACCCGGCCTCAAACATCCAAGCAATTCTTTCTTCCGCGTTTTCCAACTCCGCGATAGAAGTCGCGGCATGATTTTCCGAGCAGACTCCTTCGACGTCATTGTTATTGGCGGCGGCCACGCCGGCTGTGAGGCCGCGAGTGCGGCCGCGCGGATGGGTGCTAAGACGGCCCTGGTGACCCATCGGTTTGCGACCATAGGGGCGATGTCCTGCAACCCCGCGATCGGAGGTCTCGGCAAGGGTCATCTGGTCCGCGAAGTCGATGCTCTCGATGGCCTGATGGGCCGAGTGGCGGATGCCGGCGGGATCCAGTTTCGGATGTTGAACCGCCGCAAGGGTCCGGCCGTCCGCGGACCCCGCGCCCAGGCAGATCGCAAGCTTTATGCTGCGGCCATGCAGACGGCGATCCGGGAGACCGCCAATCTCAGCGTGATCGAAGGCGAGGCGGACGAGCTGATCGTCTCGAACGGCCGGGTCGCTGGAATTCGCTTGATCGAGGGAAGGCTGCTTTCGGCGGGCGCCGTGGTCATCACGACCGGGACCTTTTTGCGCGGGCTCATTCATCTCGGCGAGAAGAACTGGCCGGCGGGCCGGGTCGGGGAGGCGCCTGCGATGGGGCTTTCGGCCTCGTTCGAGCGCGCCGGCTTTACGCTTGGACGGCTGAAGACCGGCACGCCGCCGCGACTCGATGGCACGACCATCGACTGGGCCACCGTTGAAATGCAGCCCGGCGACGATCCGCCTGAGCCGTTCTCGGTCATGACCGATCGGATCACGACGCCCCAGATCCAATGCGGGATCACCCGGACGACCCCGGCGACCCACGAGGTGATCAGGGCAAATGTGCATCGCTCGCCGATGTATTCAGGGCAGATCAAGAGCAGCGGCCCGCGCTATTGTCCCTCGATCGAGGACAAGATTGTCCGGTTCGGCGATCGTGATGGCCACCAGATCTTCCTGGAGCCGGAGGGGCTCGACGACTCCACCGTCTACCCAAACGGCATCTCGACCTCGCTGCCGGAGGAAGTCCAGCTCGCGATCCTCGCGACCATCCCCGGGCTCGAACGGGTGAATATGGTTCGGCCGGGCTATGCCATCGAATACGATCACGTCGATCCGCGCGAGTTGGAGCCGACCCTGCAGACCAAGCGCCTGCCGGGTCTCTTCCTGGCCGGGCAGATCAACGGCACGACGGGATATGAAGAGGCGGCGGCCCAGGGAATCGTTGCCGGTCTGAACGCTGCCTTGATGGCGGGTGACGCCGATCCGATCGTATTTGATCGCGCTGACGGTTATCTCGGGGTGATGATCGACGACCTCGTGACCCGCGGGATCACGGAGCCATATCGGATGTTCACCTCGCGGGCCGAGTACCGCCTGACGCTCCGAGCCGACAACGCAGACCAGCGTCTGACCGACAAGGGCATTGCCTTGGGCTGCGTAGGACAGGCGCGTTCGCAGCGGCATCGCGACAAGATGACCGCGTTGGATGCCGCCAAGGCGTTGGCCAGGTCGCTGTCGATCACCCCCAACGAAGCCGCAAAGCATGGCTTGGCATTGAACCGGGACGGCCATCGGCGCTCGGCGTTTGAGTTGCTGGCCTACCCGGAGATCGAGTGGACTGCCCTGCGCGGCATATGGCCGGAGCTCTCGGCCATCGATCCATCGATCGCCATGCATCTCGAGATCGATGCCAAATACGATGTCTATCTCAAGCGCCAGACCGCCGACGTCGATGCCTTCCGGCGCGACGAAGGTTTGGTCCTGACCGATATCGATTATGCCGATGTGCCCGGACTCTCCAACGAAGCGCGCGCCAAGCTCGAAGCGGCGCGGCCGCGGACAGTGGGGCAGGCGGGTCGGCTCGACGGTTTGACGCCCGCGGCGCTGGGTATTCTGGCGGCCTATCTCCGGCGCGAGGCGCGGCGCAAGAACGCGAAGGCGAGCGCTTAAGAATCTGTTTCACGTGAAACGTTGATGTAGGATGGGTGGAGCGGAGCGGTACCCATCAGATGCCTCCACAAAAAAGATGGATATCGCTGCGCTCCACCATCTACGATCGTTGGCTTAGCCGAGACCACCCCAATGGCGAAAGCCGTCGACCAGATCCCTTCCCCAGTCCTACCATCCGACAAAGCCGCCGCCCTGGCCCTCACCCCCGTTTCACGTGAAACAGAGGTTCGGCTCGATCGCTACGTCGCTCTGCTTCTGGAGTGGCAGTCCAAGACGAATCTTGTGGCGCCATCGACGCTTCCGAATCTGTGGACCCGTCACATCTCCGATTCGTTGCAACTCCTCGACCTGGCGCCGTCCGCAAAAATCTGGGTCGATCTCGGCAGCGGTGGAGGTTTCCCCGGCGTGGTGCTCGCTTGCGCATTGGCGGCGACGCCGGGCGCCAACGTCCATTTGGTCGAGCGCAACGCCAAAAAGGCAGCCTTCCTGCGCGAGGCGGTCCGCGTGACATCTGCGGCTGCGATCGTGCATTTGGCAGGAATCGGGGATATTGTGGATAGAATCGGTAGCCGCGTCGATTGCGTCACCGCGCGGGCGCTGGCTCCATTACATCAGCTTGTCGGCTTCGCGGAGCCGTTTGTGAGAGAAGGCGCAAAAGCTTTGTTTCTCAAGGGTCAAGATGTAGAGGCTGAATTGACCGAGGCTACCAAATATTGGAATATTGAACCGCGACTCCATTCCAGCCGAACGGGCGGGCACGGCTGGATCGTCGAACTCGATCGCTTCGAGCGGCGCAATCCTTCCGCGATCACACATGGCGATCGGGCATGACCGAATTAGATGAATTATATCAAGAGGATAGGGAGCAAACTCCGCCGCCTCATCCACGCATCCTGTCGCTCGCCAACCAGAAGGGTGGCGTCGGCAAGACTACCACAGCGATCAATCTTGGCACCGCGCTCGCGGCGATTGGCGAGCGCGTGCTGATCGTCGACCTCGATCCGCAGGGCAACGCTTCGACTGGCCTGGGCATCGATCGCCGCAACCGCAACTGCTCGACCTACGACGTGCTGATCGGTGAAGCGCCGCTGCGCGACGCGGTGGTTGCCACCGCGGTGCCGCGCCTGCACATCGCGTCCTCGACGATGGATCTGTCGGGCCTCGAACTCGAACTCGGCACGACGCCCCGGCCGCGCATTCCGCCTGCGCGATGCAATCGCGGCGTTGAACAAGAACGCGGCGCCGGACACCGACTACACCTATGTGCTGATCGATTGTCCGCCGTCGCTTAATCTTCTCACCGTCAACGCGATGGCAGCGTCGGATGCGATCCTGGTGCCGCTGCAGTGCGAGTTCTTCGCGCTCGAAGGTCTGTCGCAATTGCTGCAGACAGTGGAGCAGGTGCGCTCGACGCTCAATCCGAACCTGTCGATCCACGGCATCGTGCTGACGATGTTCGACTCGCGCAACAACCTGTCGAACCAGGTGGTCGCCGACGTCAGGCAGTTCATGGGCTCCAAGGTCTACGACACCATGATCCCGCGCAACGTCCGCATCTCCGAGGCACCGTCTTACGGCAAGCCGGTCTTGGTCTACGATCTCAAATGCGTCGGCAGCGAAGCCTATCTGAAGCTTGCAACGGAAGTGATCCAGCGCGAGCGCGAGCTGAGGCATTAGTCAGGAATCGTAAGGTGGGCAAAGGCGTCTTCGCCGTGCCCACCTTGCCCGCGGCAAGATCATGGTGGGCACGCTACGCTTTGCCCACCCTACCATCACCGAATTCAGTTCCGGAGTAGCTTAAGTGAATCCTAGGGAGTTGGCGGCGATGGCCGACGAAACGCGTTCGCGACTGGGTCGTGGTCTCGCAAGTCTGATCGGGGACGTCGGCGGCGAGGCCGCGCATGTCGAACGGCCGCGCAACCAGCGCAAGGTACCGATCGAATTTTTAAAACCAAATCCGCGCAACCCGCGCCGGACGTTTTCCGATGCCGAACTCGGCGAGCTCGCCTCCTCCGTCAAGCAGCACGGCGTGATCCAGCCGATCGTGGTGCGGCCGGTGAAGGGTGCGCAGGACCGCTATGAGATCATCGCCGGCGAACGGCGCTGGCGCGCGGCGCAGCTTGCCAGCCTGCACGAAGTGCCGATCGTTCCCATCGATGTCAGCGACAGCGACGCACTCGAGATCATGATCATCGAGAACGTGCAGCGCGAAGACCTCAACGCGATGGAAGAGGCGCAAGGCTATCACGCGCTGGCCGACGAATTCAAACGGAGCCAGGAAGACATCGCCAAGGAAGTCGGCAAGAGCCGCAGCCACGTTGCCAACATGATGCGGCTGACAAAGCTGCCGGCGGAGGTGCAGGCCCTTATCGCGAGCGGCGAATTGTCGGCGGGACACGCCCGCGCGCTGATTAGCGTGCCCGATCCGCTGGCGGCCGCCAAGCGCATTGTCGCCGAAGGCCTCAACGTGCGTCAGACCGAGGCGCTCGCCCACGAAGAGGGCGTACCAGAGCGCAAGCCGCAGAAGGCGCGCAGCGGTGGCGGCAAGACAAAGGATCCCGACACCATCGCGCTGGAGAAACGCGTCAGCGACGCGCTCGGCCTGACCGTGACCGTCAACCACCGCGACCCCGGCGGCACAGTCCAGATCAGCTATCGCAATCTCGAGCAACTCGACGAGGTGATGCGGCGGCTGGAGAAGGGGAATTGATCTAGCAGGCCCCTCCACATCATTGCGAGGAACGACAGCGACGAAGCAATCCATGCTTCCGCGAGCGCGGAGAGATGGATTGCTCCGCGATGACGGCGGGGCGACGGCGCGAAGCGGTAAGCTTCAACGAAACGCGGCAACGACCTCGATCGCGCCGACGATAGCTGCGTTGAAGGCCGACATTTCCTCTGCGGGGATCCAGTATTCCGAATGCGCGGAGCCACCGGCTTTCTGAACGTCGTATTTTTCGAGGAAGTCCCGCCGGACCTCAAAACGAGTGACATAGCCAGAGCCGCTGGCCGGGACGTTCCAGTCACGGGCAATTTTCACGGCGTATTCTTCCGAGAGCACGGGATAGAAGATCGGCTGATCCGGAAGCCGTGGCGGGAATGCACGCATTCCGCTCTCACGGATCAATTCCAATTCGGCCGGCCCAACCGGGCGCCAAAGGGTCACGACGTCTGCCGCGTCGGCCGGCATGCTACCCCCTTCGCTTGGCATTCGCCGCGATCGAGAGCAGCGTGCGCAGCGCAATCGCTGACGCGAGCGAGGCCTGCTTGCGCATGTCGAGGGCGGCAGTTCCGAGCTGGTCAATGATCCCGGCAAGCCGCGCCGCGCTGAAATTGCGCAGCGCGATTTCGACGGCACCCTTTCGCGAGAAGTGCAGGCGCGGATAGCCGCCCTCGAGCAAGGTGGAGACGGGCGTTCCCTCCGCGACCGCAAGCGCCGACTTGTGCAGCCACGCGGCTTGACGCTGCGCGGCCGAGATGATCACGCCGGGATAGGTGCCGGCGACCATCGCCTTGGCGAATTCGCTTTCGACCAAATCCGGCTTGCCGGCAAACGCGCCATCGACGATCGGGTCGAGCTTTAGCTCGGATGCATCGGAGACGACGGTCATGACGTCTTCGAGCGCTATCTCGCCCTTGCCATGGGCATAGAGCGCAAGCTTGCGGAGCTCGTTGCGCGAGGCCTGGCGGTCGCCGCCAAGCAGCGACATCAGCACGGCGCGGGCATCCGCGGCGATGCGCAAATTGGAAGTCCGCAATTCCTCGTCGATCAATCGAGCAAGGTCGCGCTCGGTGTCGGGATAGCAGGCGATGGCGACTGCGCTCTTGGCGCGCTCGCATGCCTTGCGCAGCGGCGATTCGGGCCGCAACTCGCCGGCCTCGATCACGATGCGGCAATCCTTGATTGGCGAATCGGCCAGCGTATCGACGCCGCTGGCAAAACTGCGGGAGCCGGCGCGCACACGAATGGCACGCCGGCCGCCGAACATCGGGATCGTCATCGCCTCGTCGACCAACCGCGACGGCTCGGCCGCCAACTCGTCGCCATCGAGCCGCACCAGCGAAAACGGATCATTGGGATCGTCGACTGCCGACGCAATCAGCGCGTCGGCGCGCTCGCGCACGAGACCGGCGTCGGGACCGTACAGCAGGATGATAGGGCGGCCGGCATCAGGCCGGGCGAGAAAAGCGTCGATGTCTTTTCCGCGGAGCGCGACCACGACGGACCTTTCTTGACGTCATTCCCGGGACACGCGTCTTCGCGTGGACCCGGAATCCAGAGCTTGCTGCGCGAGATTCCGGGTTCGTGCTTCGCACGCCCCGGAATGACGGAACATCAGGTGCCGGCGTAGAAGTAGGACGCGAGCCGGGTCTGGATGTTTTCCGCGACCTCGTTGGCGGCGCGGTCCTCGGCGTCGCGGAAGGCGCGGGCGCGGGCGAAACGCTGCAACTGGCCAGGGACGTCATAGGACACGCGGGAGAACGTCGTGCCCGTCATGACCGACTTGTTGGTGGCGAGGTCGATGAGATTGTACTGCGCGTCGATGCCGTAGTTTTCGCTCGACGGCAGCGCGGTGGCCGGATCGAGCATCAGCGAAGAGCGGGTGGTGTTGAACCGCAGCACCAGCCGATGGGTCGGCGGCATGCCGGTGGCGTTGCCGTAGAGCTTGAACGCCAGCGCGTTGCGGATCTCGACCTGAATTCGGGCTTCCCGCGAGGCGTTGGCCTTGTCGACCGGCGGGATTTCCACGCCCATCAGCTTTTCGCGCAAGCCGGGCTTGCCGTCCGTACGTTCGGCATACATCGGCTGGAAACAGCCCGCTGTGAGCGCCGCCAGAGCTGCGACGGCGATGAGCCGAACGGCGATCCGGGTCCTAGCCAACGACATTCACGATCCTCATGGGAACTACGATTACCTTGCGGACGGTCTTGCCGCCGAGGGCGAGTTTTACCGCATCGAGCGCCAAAACGGCAGCCTCAATTTCCGGATTTTGGGCGACCCGTGGCACGGTAACATCACCCCGCTTCTTGCCGTTGACCTGGACCACCAGCGTCACAGTGTCTTCAACCAGCAGATCGCGTTCGATTTGGGGCCAGTTGGCCTCCGAAATCAGCCCGGACTGCCCCAGAACCTGCCAGCACTCCTCGGCCAGATGCGGCATCATCGGTGCGAACAATTGAACCAGGATGATTGCGGCCTCCCGGACGGCCCAGGCAAGGTCCGGCGCCGGCTTGGTCTCACGACCCAGCACCTCGGCCAGCGCATTGGTGAATTCCCGGATATGAGCAAGGCAGACATTGAAATGCAGCCGCTCGATCCCGGACGAGACCTTGTCCAGTGCGCCATGGGCTGCCTTGCGCAAGCCAAGCGCATCCGCCCCGAACGAAGCCGGCCGCGCGGCTGGGGCTATCTTGGCGATCTCGGCCGATTCGTTCACCAGCCGCCACAGTCGCTGCACGAAGCGTGAGGCACCCTGCACGCGCTCGTCGCTCCAGATCACGTCGCGATCGGGCGGCGAGTCCGACAGCATGAACCAGCGCGCGACGTCGGCGCCGTAGGTCGCGATGATGTCGTCGGGGTCGACCGTGTTCTTTTTCGACTTCGACATCTTTTCGATCGCGCCGATCGTGACCTCTTCGCCGCTGTCGAGGAGCGCGGCCCGGCGGCCATTGCCGCCGGTCTCGACCTTCACCTCGGCCGGCGTCACATAGGTGCCGTCGGCTTTTTGGTAGGTCTCGTGCACCACCATCCCTTGCGTGAACATGCCGGCGAACGGCTCGTCCATGCCGATGTGGCCGGTCGCCTTCATCGCGCGGGTGAAGAAGCGGCTGTAGAGCAGATGCAGGATCGCGTGCTCGACGCCGCCGATATACTGGTCGACCGGCATCATGCGGTTGGCGACATCAGGCGTGGTCGGCGCCTTTTCGTTCCAGGGATCGGTGAAGCGCGCAAAATACCAGGACGAATCCACGAAGGTGTCCATGGTGTCGGTTTCGCGCTGGGCCTTGCCGCCGCATTTCGGGCAGGTGACGTGCTTCCAGGTCGGATGATGGTCGAGCGCATTGCCGGGCTTGTCGAAGGTGGCGTCCTCCGGCAGCGTCACCGGCAGATCGGCGTCGGGCACCGGCACCACGTCGCATTTCGGGCAATGGATCACCGGGATCGGGCAGCCCCAATAGCGCTGGCGCGAGATGCCCCAGTCGCGCAGGCGGAAATTCACCTTGCGTTCGCCGACCGGCGCATTGCCGCGAACTTCTGCTTCCAGCCGCTTCGCCACCTCTTCCTTCGCCTGCTCGATGGTCATCCCATCGAGGAAGCGAGAATTGATCATGCGGCCCTCACCGTCATAGGCGGTATCGCTGACAACAAAGGTTTTTGGGTCCTGGCCTTCGGGACAGACCACCGGTGTGTTGCCGAGCCCGTATTTGTTGACGAAATCGAGGTCGCGCTGGTCATGCGCCGGGCAGCCGAAAATCGCGCCCGTGCCGTATTCCATCAGCACGAAGTTGGCGACGTAAACCGGCAGCTTCCAGTTCGGATCGAACGGATGGACCGCGCGGATGCCGGTGTCAAAACCCTGCTTCTCGGCGGTATCGATGATTTCCTGCGCGGTGCCGATCCGTTTGACCTCGGCAATGAATTCCGCAAGCTTCGGGTTCTTCGCAGCCGCGGCCTGCGCCAGCGGATGGTCCGCTGCAATCGCCATGAATTTCGCGCCGAACAGCGTGTCATGTCGCGTGGTGAAGACTTTCAGCTCGGATTCGCCCGTCGGCGTTGTGGCCGGATCGAGCGCGAAACGCACCAGCATGCCTTCGCTGCGCCCGATCCAATTGCGCTGCATCAGCCGCACCTTGTCCGGCCAGCGATCCAGCCCATCCAGCGCGTCCAGCAGTTCCTGCGAGTACTTCGTGATCTTGAAGACCCACTGGTTCATTTCGCGCTGCTCGACGACGGCGCCCGAGCGCCAGCCGCGGCCGTCGATCACTTGCTCGTTGGCGAGCACGGTCATGTCGACCGGATCCCAGTTGATCTTGCGCTTCTCGCGCTCGGCCAGTCCCGCGCGCAAGAAGTCCAGGAACATCTTCTGCTGATGCTTGTAGTAGCTGGGGTCGCAGGTCGCGAATTCGCGCGACCAGTCGAGCGACAGCCCGATCGACCGCAACTGCTTCCTCATCGCGGCGATATTGTCGTAGGTCCAGGCCTTAGGCGCGACCTTGCGCTCGATCGCGGCATTCTCGGCCGGCAGCCCGAAGGCGTCCCAGCCCATCGGGTGCAGCACGTTGAAACCCTTGGCGCGCATGAAGCGGGCCAGCACGTCGCCCAGCGTGTAGTTCCGGACATGCCCGATATGGATGCGCCCGGACGGGTAGGGGAACATCTCGAGCACGTAGTATTTCGGCCGCGGATCGTCGTTTTTCGAGGCGAAGATCGCCTTTTCGTCCCACTGGCGTTGCCAGCGCGGCTCGGAATCACGGGCGTTGTAACGTTCGGAGGTCATGGAATCGCAGGGCTTTTTGTGGATTCGGGTCCCGTCCAGAGGACGGCGGACTAGGCCACAAAAGCGGCTGCGGGGTCAACGGGTTGGGACAGCGGGGAGGGGGCGTTCTAGCCGATGGCGTGGAGCGTCCGCTCACCCCGCCATCGCGATCCCCGCCTCGTCCACCAGCTTTGCAAAGCCGTGCTCGACCACGGTATTTCGCCCGCGGTGTTTGGCGGCGTAGAGGGCGGCGTCCGCCGCCTCGATCAGCTCGCCGGGGGTTTGAGCGTCGTTCGGAAGCGTCGCGGCGACGCCGACGCTGACGGTGACGGTGCGGTGGCTGGAGGTGATGTGCGGCAGGCCGAGGCCTTGAACGGTGGCGCGCACGGTTTCGCCGATCTCGAGTGCTTTCTGCGGGCTGGTGTTCGGCAGCAGCAGGCAGAATTCTTCGCCGCCATAGCGGCCGGCAAAACCCAGATTGTCGGCGGCGATGCCGGCCAGCGCTTCGCCGATCCGGGTGAGGCAGGCGTCGCCTTCCGGGTGGCCATAGGTGTCGTTGTAGAGCTTGAAATGATCGACATCGATCATCAGCAGCGACAGCTCGCTAGAATACTGCTGCGCCTTCATCCATTCGAAATCGAGCCGGCTCTGGAAGCCGCGTCGGTTGGCGAGGCCGGAGAGCATGTCGATCGAGGCCATCACGGTGAGCCGGTCGTTGGTGGCAACGAGCTCGCGTTCGCGCTGGCTGAGTTGCGCTGCCATCGCGTTGAAGGCGCGGGCCAGTGGCATGAATTCCGACGGCAGGCGGCTGTGCGAGACGCGGGCCGACCAGTCGCCTTCGCCGAATCGCCTGGCCATGCCGGTCATGACTTCGATCGGGTTGATGATGAGCTTTTCCGCGCCGATCAACGCGCCGAGCAGCACGAACAGGCAGACTAGTCCGAGCTGCAGATAGGCGGTGCGGATATCGCGGTTGATCGCCGTCGTGATTTTGGCCTCGTCGATGCTGACGATCAGGCGGGACTGCGTGCCGGGAATGCGCGCGAAACTGATCGCGCGTTGCGACCCGTCGGCTGCAGTGAAGGAAAGCGAACCCATCGGGGTGTCGGAAACGAGTGCCTTGTGAGCGATGGCCGTCAGCAGCGGCACATTGTTGAGCGGCTTGCCAATCATGCTGGCCTCGTCCGCCGGCGCGGCCAGCACGACGCCGGCGCCGTCGACCAGCAGCGCCGAAATGCCCGGCCGTCCGCCGAACTTGGCCATGATCTTCGACATCCAGTCGAGATTGATGCCGGCGACCACCACGGCGTCTTCTTCCGGATTGATTGCGGCTACTGGATAGGCCGCCATCAGGATCGGTCTGTTGCTTACCCTGGCGAACAGATAGTCGCTGAAAACGAAGTCGCGGGTCTGTTGTGCCTTTCGGAAATAGTCACGGTCGCCGATGTTGAGGCCGACCAGCATGTTCAGCGTCGAGCACTGCACCACGCCTTCCTTGCTGACGATCATGATGCTGCGGATCCAGGGCAGGTTGGTCGGCAGGCTGGCGCGCAGGATTTCGCAACTGCGCCCGATGCCGCTGGAGGCGCGGATATAGGCAGCCGATTTCAGCATGGCTTCGACCGAGGAGACGACCTCGCGCTGGGTCTCCGCGGTGTGCAGCGTAATGTTGGCGTATTCCTCCGAAGCCATCGCGATCTGCTTGGCGCGCGCGTCTTCGAGCGAACGGACCCGTTCCAGCATCAAGGGCGCCACCAGCATCACGGCGAGCAGCGCAAGCCGCGCCCGGATTCCCAGAAGCTTCTTGAGTTTGACCCGATTGCGCTTGAAAGTAACGCCAGCCATCCTGCCCCCCACACGGCAAGGTAGTGTGAAGGGTTCAAGAAGCCTTTCCCGAACTTGGTAAAATTAGAGGAAATGCCGTAAAATTCTCGGCCGAAATCAGGATATGACGCGAGAGAGATGCCGACATCGCTAACCAAGTCTTTACCAAATGGTCTTGCGCAGGTGGAGCAAGAGATCGCGCGCGCCTGCAAGGAGGCGCGCCGTGAGCGCGCATCGGTGACGCTGATCGCGGTGTCGAAGACATTCGACGCCACAGCCATTTCGCCTGTCCTCGATGCCGGGCAGCGCGTGTTCGGCGAAAACCGCGTGCAGGAGGCCAAAGCGAAATGGCCGCCGCTGGTGTCGGCCTATCCCGGAACTGCATTGCACCTGATCGGGCCGCTGCAATCCAACAAGGCGAAGGAGGCCGTCGCGCTGTTCGATGCCATCCACTCGGTCGACCGACCCAGCATCTGCGAAGCGCTCGCCAAGGAAATCAATTCGCAGAACAAGCGTCCGGAATTGTTCGTTCAGATCAACACCGGCGAGGAACCGCAGAAGGCCGGCATCGCGCCCGGCGAGGCAGATGCTTTTATTGCGAGCTGCCGCGACAAATACGGCCTGGTCATTTCCGGCTTGATGTGCATTCCGCCGGTCAACGAGGCGCCGGCGCCGCATTTCGCGTTGACCGCCAAGATCGCCGCGCGCAACGGGCTGAAAAATCTGTCGATGGGCATGAGCGCCGATTTTGCAGTCGCGATCCAGATGGGTGCGACGCATGTGCGTGTGGGGTCCGCAATTTTCGGGGCGCGATAAAAGTCTGTGCCGTCGTCCCTGCGAACGCAGGACCATACGCCGCCGCGGCTTATCAGTCAGGCGATGGAATAGTTACCTTCCGTACCAACGAGCGATGGTGGTTATGGGTCCCTGCCTTCGCAGGGACGACATCGATTGTGAGCAACGCTTATTCGAACCCCACCGACACCTTACCCAGCGCGCCGAAATCGACAGCGCAAAAATCGCCTGACTGAATCGGCAGCGGTGCATGACAGGTGCCGGTGGTGATGACGCGGCCGGCTTTCAGCGTCACGCCAAGCTGGCGCAGTTCGTTGGCGAGCCAGGTCAGCGCAATGCGGGGATCGCCCAATACGTTCTTGCCGTGGCCAACGAACTGCTGGCCGCGCATCGTGACAACCGGCCGTTCCTCGACGAGGTCCATTGAACGCCAGTCGGCGGTTGCCGCCGGCCCCAACACGAACAGATGCGCGCAAGCGTTGTCGGCGATGATCTGGGCTGCGCCAGCGGTAACGAAATTCTCAAACCGCGAATCCGGAATTTCGATGGCCGGATGCAGCGTGTCGACCGCATCGAGAACCTGCTGCATTGTATAGGGCGTGGAGCGCGCCGGCAGATCCACGCGCATGCGAAAGGCGAATTCGGGTTCGGCGACGCGCATTTCGTTGCCTGCCATCGAAGCCGTTCCGCCGTCGGGGATGATGGTTTCGGCCAGAATGCGCCCAGCCATCGGGCCGTCGACGTTGATGTGCTTTTGTCCGGCCTCGCTGGTGGCCGCGATCTTCCAGCCGAACAAGCTATCGGACGAGTATTTTTCGAGTCCCGCCTGGATCGCGTAGGCCTCAATGCGGTCGCGCGGCCGCAGCGATTCGTCGAGGCCGGAAAATTTGGTGCCGGCGCGCCAGTGGTCGTGCAGGATCTTTGACGCGGCCGTTATTGCGTTGCTATCGAGCATTGCTTTTGCTTCCCCATCAGCCGATCATGATTTTCGTCTGCGGACCCATTCGCCGCAACAGCCGCAGCATGGCGGATTTCGTCATCGAGACGCATCCCGCCGTGGGCGAGAAATTGGTTCGCGCCAGATGCAGGAACACGGCGCTGCCGCGGCCGGCAATTCGCGGCGTGCTGTTGTGATCGATTTCGACGATGAAGTCGTAGAGGTGATCCTCGCGCGTCAGCCGGTCACCAGCCTGATCCCGGACCAGGCGGATTGGCTGGTTATAACGGCGGTCCTGCGGGTCCTCGCACCAGGCATCTTCGGGCCGGATCGGCCGGACCGGCAGATAGGTCCGCGGTCGGGGATGGCGGTCGGCGCGCCACCACAATTGCAGCGGATGATAGGTGCCTCGCGGAGTGCCGCCGTCGCCCTCCCGCTTGTTAGCGAGGATGCCGCCGCGGCCAAGTGCCACCGGCACGGTCCAGCCGTCCGCCGTCAGCCAGCCCCGGCAGGGGTCGCCGGCGGCCCTGTGGACCCGGATTGCCGTCAGCGGCCGATCACGCGCACCTGTCTGATAAGTGATTGAAATGGCGTTGCTTTCCATGCCAATGCCCGAATCCTGGGTTGCTTGCCCTGCTGCAGTTGCTCTATTTGGCGGCATTACAGGACATTCATCCAAACGCGCCTCAAATTTGGGATAGACTGCGGTTCGGCTTGTGAAACTGTAACAATCTCCTACCTCAATGCGAATCAGTGCCTGATAACCCGGCTTGCTTGTGAAGTTTGCCCGCGAATCAGGTTGTTATCGACCAAGACCCGGCTTGAGACGCTCTCGCTTGTGTCCGCCGCCTGCCTCAAGAGGATCGTATCCTATGCCCAATGCCCGCAAGATCCTGATCGTGGATGACGACACCGATCTGCGCGATACGTTGGTGGAGCAATTGTCGCTGCATGAGGAATTCGAGGCCTCCGCAGTCGATACCGGCGCCAAGGGCGCCAGCGCCGCCAAAGCCAATTCGCCCGATCTGGTGCTGATGGATGTCGGCCTGCCGGATACGGATGGAAGGGAGGTCGTGCGCAGCCTTCGCAAGGGCGGCTTCAAGGCGCCAATTATCATGCTCACTGGCCACGACACCGACTCGGATACCATTTTGGGGCTCGAATCGGGTGCCAACGACTACGTCGCCAAGCCGTTCAGGTTTGCCGTCCTGCTCGCCCGAATCAGGGCGCAGCTCCGCCAGCACGAGGCCAGCGAAGACGCGGTATTCTCCGTCGGCCCTTACAGTTTCCGGCCCGGCTCCAAGATGCTGACCGCCGCCAACGCCAGAAAGGTGCGGCTGACCGAGAAGGAAACCGCGATCCTGCGCTTCCTGTATCGCGCCGGCCAATTGCCGGTGTCGCGCGAGACGCTGCTGCAGGAAGTCTGGGGCTACAATTCCGGCGTTACCACGCACACGCTGGAAACGCATATCTACCGTCTCAGACAGAAGATTGAGAAAGATGCGGCCAACCCGGAAATCCTGGTGACGGAAGCCGGTGGCTACAAACTGGTACCGTGATACGATTCGCAGCCACGATTGGTAGTTTTCGCGCATCCCGGTCAACGGTCCATGTCGATCGACGATGATGTAGCCCTGCTTGAGCGGGTCCCGACATTACGCCTGTTGGGAACGACGGCGCTGCGCATGCTGGCAATCGGTTCGGAGCAGCGCGATTTCTCATCTGGCGATTATCTGTTCAATGCGGGCGACGACGCGGATGCAGGCTACATCGTTCAGCGCGGTTCGTTCCGCGTCGAAGACGGCGGTGCTGAAGTCGTTGCGGGCCCGGGGGCCCTGATCGGCGAATTGGCGCTGATCGTGGCCATGAAACGACCGTCCAGCGCGGTCGCGCTTGATCATTCCTCGGTCATCCGGGTGTCACGCAGCCTGTTTCAGCGCGTGCTCGAAAGTGATCCCGCCGCGGCGCGCCGCTTGCGCGACGAACTCGCCACCCGCACCAGCCAGCTCGCCAGCGACATTCTGATGGCGGGCGCGAAACTGAGTATTTGAGCTCCGTCGCCCCGGACAAGCGTGCAGAAGGAGCGCTATCCTGGACCCATACGCCGCGGCCTCACAATTTGCCCCTGGGGCCAGCGGCCTCTTCACCAACTGAAGCCTGTGGTTATGGGCCCTGCGGTTCGCAGGGGCGACGAAGAACCTACACCTCCAGCGTCACCGTGACAGGAACGTGGTCCGATGGTCGCTCCCAGCCGCGGGCATCGCGGGTGATCCTGAAATCGCTGACAGCGTCCTTCAGCGCGCGGGAGACCCAGATGTGGTCGAGCCGACGGCCACGGTCGCCGACCGTCCAGTCGGCGGCGCGGTAGCTCCACCACGTATAGACCTTTTCCGAAAGCGGGATCCGCTCGCGCGCGACGTCGAACCATTCGCCATGGGCCTGCGCGGCCAGGAGCTTTTCGCATTCGATCGGCGTGTGCGAGACGACCTTCAGAAGCTGCTTGTGCGACCACACGTCGTTTTCATGTGGTGCAACGTTGAGGTCGCCGACCAGGATATGCCGGTCGTCGCCGCGCGGGTGCAGCGGCTCGCAGGCCTTCATCTCGTCGAGAAATTTCAGCTTGTGATCAAACTTCGGATTGAGCGCGGGATCGGGAATGTCGCCGCCGGCCGGAACGTAGAAATTGTGCAGCACCAGTGGCTTTGCAAGCTGGGCCTTCTCGCCGAAAGCCACCGAAATATGCCGCGAATCGATCTTTTCGCAGAAGGTTCTGATATCGGTGGTGTCGAAGGGAAGTTTCGAGATGATGGCGACGCCGTGATAGCCCTTCTGCCCGTTCAGTGCGACATGCTCATAGCCAAGACGCTTGAACCGCTTCAGCGGAAAAGCGTCGTCGATGCATTTGGTTTCCTGCAGGCACAGCACATCCGGTCGCGCCGATTTGAGGAATTTGGCGACGATATCGATGCGTAGGCGCACCGAATTGATATTCCACGTTGTCAGGGAAAAACGCATGGGAGCCGTGTCTTACCACGGTTCATGACGCGCATTTCCTCCTCTCCACAGAAAGAATGGAGGAAAGCGACGCTCAGTTCGCTGGAGTGAAGTAGTTGGTGAAGTCGATTTTGAACAGGCCGGGATCGACCTTCTTGGACGAGTCCAGATTGTAGACCGCAACCGTGGTGTCGTAACCTTGCGGGTCGGTCACCGTCCATTGCTTGAGCTGGCCGTCCTTGACGCCAACCATCAGCATCAGCCGGCTGGTGCCAATCAGGGCCTGCTTCTCCTCGATGGTGACGCTGATGTAGACGTCATCGGCCGTGACGCTGACGACATTGGTGTCCTTCAACAGATCGATCCGGTCCGACAGCAGGAAACGCAGCGGCGTTTGCGACAGCGGATAGATGTCCTGGGTGGCGAGCTTGCGATCGCGCACGGCCAGCGATGAACCGTCGGCGATAATCGCGATCGGACTCGGGTCGTCATATTCGAAACGTACCTTGCCCGGCTTCTGGATGTAGAAATCGCCCTTGGTCCTGCTGCCGTCGGGGCCGACCTGGACGAAATTTCCGACCAGCGTCTGCAGCGACGATAGATATGAACTCACCCGCGCAGCCTGCGCCTTCTGGTTGGCATCGAACGTCGCAAAAACATTGGCCGGGACATTACGGCGCGGGTCCGGAAGCACCGGATTCGGCGGCGCCTGGGTCGCGCCGGTGGTCATCGGAACCTTGTCCTGTGCGCTCATCTGCACATTGCCGTCGCGGGCCTTGGGCGCGGGCTTCGGAACCGGCACGGTCTGCGAGAGAGCCGATGTCGCGAAGCCAGCGATGGATGTGGCGATCAAAAGGGCCAGTCCGGAGCGCAGCCCGCGATGGGTGGGTTGTTGTGTCATCAGATATTTCGGATCTCTATTCGACGAGGCATCCCGCTGCCGGCCAGTTTATCGCGCTTTCGACCAAAGGAGATATCGTTTTTCCGTGAAAATCGTTGCGCCGAATCCACGTTCGGCGCATTAGAATCCGCCCTCTTCCTCCTCGACCAGAATTTCGCGTTTGCCGGCATGGTTCGCTTGGCCAACGATGCCTTCCTGTTCCATCCGTTCCATCAGCGAGGCGGCGCGGTTATAGCCGATTTGCAGCCGGCGCTGAATATAGGAGGTCGAGGCCTTGCGGTCGCGCTTGACGATCGCAACCGCCTGCGCGAACAGGTCGCCGCCACCATCGCCGCCCATGCCGGTGGAATCGAATACCGCGCCGTCTTCTTCGCTCGGTTCCTCCGCGGTGACCGCCTCCAGATATTCGGGCGCGCCTTGCGTCTTGAGGTGACGCACCACCTTCTCGACTTCTTCGTCTGAAGCGAATGGTCCATGCACGCGGCTGATGCGACCGCCGCCGGCCATATAGAGCATGTCGCCCTGGCCGAGCAGTTGCTCGGCGCCCATCTCGCCAAGAATAGTGCGGCTGTCGA
Organism: Bradyrhizobium sp. AZCC 1719; assembly: GCF_036924525.1. Classification (NCBI taxonomy): domain Bacteria; kingdom Pseudomonadati; phylum Pseudomonadota; class Alphaproteobacteria; order Hyphomicrobiales; family Nitrobacteraceae; genus Bradyrhizobium; species Bradyrhizobium sp. AZCC 1719. The sequence goes on from NZ_JAZHRU010000001.1 coordinate 1,739,858, forward strand.
TCTTCGACGTGACCTGGAAGGCGATGCGAGTCGGGAAGTTAGCCTTGATGGTGCCGGTGATGACGTCGACCGACGGACGCTGCGTCGCGAGAATGACGTGCAGGCCGGCGGCGCGCGCCATCTGCGCCAGGCGCTGCACCGCGCCTTCGATGTCCTTGCCGGCCACCATCATCAGGTCGGCCATTTCGTCGACGATGATGACGATATAGGGCAGCGGCTCGAGCTCGAGCTTTTCCTCCTCGTAGATCGCCTTCCCGGTTTCCTTGTTGAAGCCGGTGTGCACCGTGCGCGTCAGCTCCTCGCCCTTGGCCTTGGCTTCGACGAGGCGCTGGTTATAGCCGTCGATGTTGCGCACACCGAGCTTGGCCATTTTCTTGTAGCGCTCCTCCATCTCGCGCACGGCCCATTTCAGCGCCACCACCGCCTTCTTCGGATCGGTCACGACCGGCGTCAGCAAATGCGGGATGCCATCATAGACGGAGAGCTCGAGCATCTTGGGGTCGACCATGATCAGGCGGCACTGATCCGGCCTCAGGCGATAGACCAGGCTGAGGATCATGGTGTTGATGGCGACTGATTTGCCGGAGCCGGTGGTGCCCGCGATCAGCATGTGTGGCGTACGCGCCAGATCGATGATGATGGATTCGCCGCCGATGTTTTTCCCGAGGCAGAGCGGCAACTTCACCGTCGACTCGTTGCTGTCCTTTGTGGTCAGCAATTCGCGCAGGTAAACTTTTTCACGATGCGCATTTGGCAGCTCGATGCCGATGGCGTTGCGGCCGGCAACCACGGCGACGCGCGCCGAAAGCGCACTCATCGAGCGCGCGATGTCGTCGGCAAGGCCGATGACGCGCGAGGATTTGATACCGGGCGCCGGTTCGAGTTCGTACAGCGTCACGACCGGGCCGGGATTGGCCTTGACGATCTCGCCGCGGACGCCGAAATCGCCGAGCACGCCTTCCAGCGCGCGCGAATTGGCCTCCAGTTCGGCCTTGCTAAGCGGCTGCCGGTCCGACGCCTTCGGCGCCGTCAGCATCGAGACCGAAGGGAGTTCGAACTTGTCGGATTTCTTCGCCGCTGCGCGCGGTGCAGGCTTCTTGCGCGGAGCGCGGGTGGCCGGGACTTCCTCGTCCTCCTCTTCCTCTTCTTCCTCGTCCTCGAATTCCTCTTGCTGTGGGGCCAATGCCGGTGCGCCTCGGCCGCCGAGGCTCGGTTCCTGACGTTCGAACGAGGATTTGCGAGGCGGCGGCGAACTCGACACCAGCGATCGGTAGGCCACGCCCATCAGCCATCCGAGCCGAGCCTTTGCGCTCATCAGGGCATGGTACACCCATCCGAGCGATACCGAACTGCGGTCCTCTTCTTCAACGAAGGGCGCGTCATCATCCTCGATCGGCGTCAGCTCTTCCTCTTTCGGGCGCGAGCCCCAGCCGCAGGCAAACAGAAAGGCCGCAGCCATCGCCGCAAACAGGATGATGCCGAGCACGAGGCGATAGGTGAAGCCGACCGGGCCGAACACGACGGCGGGCGCACGCACCAGCGCGTCGCCGACGACGCCGCCAAGCCCGGTCGGCAGCGCCCACGCGCCGCCATGCGGCCAGCAGCTTGCAAAGCCTGCCGCGATCACCGTGCATAGAATCCAGCACCCAAGGCGCAGCGCTTCGCGGTCGAAGGCGCGATGGGTCAGCATGCGCCAGCCCCACACCGCGACGGGCAGGATCAGCATGATCGCGCCGAGGCCGAGAATCTGCATCAACAGATCGGCGCCGATTGCGCCGGGGTAGCCGAGAACGTTGCGGATCGGGCGCGAGGTCGCGTGGCTCAAGCTTGGGTCCTGCACCGACCACGTCATCAGCGCCGCCGCCGCCACGCCGGACAGCGCGATCAGGCTGAGGCCGGCAAGCTCGCGCAGCCGCCGCGCCAGGGCCTCGCGGATCGAGACCGGCAGATGACCGACCAAGGGAATGACACGTTCGATCGCTGGCATGCTCATTGGGGCCCTGCGACTAATCCAGAATTTCGACCAGCCGGTGCAATGCCTCGGCCGTTGATTCACTATCGGAGACCAGCGCCAGGCGGATGTAGCCTGCGCCGGGATTGAAGCCGTCAGGCTGCAGCCGCGACAGATAGCTGCCCGGGATCACGCGGACGCCCGCATCGCGATAGAATTTCACCGCCGCCGCTTCGTCGCCACCGCGTTCGGATACGTCGAGCCAGACGCAAAAGCCGCCCGCCGGCCGCACATAGCCGTAGCGGCTGCCGAGAATCTGGTCGGCAAGATCGAATTTGATGCGATAAAGCCTGCGGTTTTCTTCGACGTGGGTCTCGTCGCTATAGGCGGCGACTGCGACGTGTTGCAGCGGCACCGGCACTTGCGGCGCCGCGACATTGCGAAACTCGTGGAAGGCAGCGAGGAACTTGCCATCCCCGGCGGCAAAGCCGACGCGCATGCCGGGCAGATTGGAGCGCTTCGACAGCGACTGGAACGCAACGACGTTGGTGAAATCAGGCCCGGCGCATTCCAAGGCGCTGCCCGGCGCCTGCCTGGTGTAGATCTCCGAATAGCACTCGTCGCTCAGGATCATGAAGCCGTAGCGGTCGGCGAGGGTCTTCAGCCGTGTGAAGTAATCGCGCGAGGCGACGGCGCCTTGCGGATTGGCGGGCGAGGCAATGAACATCGCGACGGTTCGGGCCAGCGTCGCCTCGTCGAGCGTATCGAGATCCGGCAGGAATCCGTTGGCGCGCGTGGTCGGCAGGTAGATCAGTTCGCAACCAGCGGCCCGGGCGCCTGCGCCATAGGCCGGATAGAACGGGTTGGGCATCAGGATCGCGGGCCTGCCCTTGCGCGGGCCAACATAGCGAGCGGCAGTGATCGCCGCGAAAAACAGCCCTTCCCGGCTGCCGTTCAGCACCAGGATTTCGCTCTCGGGGTCGATCGGGCGGTGGAGCTGGAACCGGGTCGAAAGCCAGTTGGCGGCGGCGCGTCGGAACGGCTCGATGCCCTTGGCAAGCGGATAGCGGCCGAACTCAGCAATGTGTTTCGCCAGGACCGGCCCGACGAAGTCGGGCACCGGGTGCTGCGGTTCGCCGAGGGACAGCGTAATCAATGGCTTGGCCGGCTGGTAGGGCGCCAGCAGCTCGGTCGTACGCAAGAACGGCGAGCGTTCGGCCTGACCGGCAGGGGTTGCACTGCCAGCGCCCTGCGCCACGCCGGAAGAGGCGGTCATTGCCATGTCTGAAACGCCAGCACTTTCAAAAGCGGTCAAAGGACTTAAGCGAGCCCCGGAAACCCACAAACCACCATAGATACGGCGAGGTTAAGACGCGATTAACCATCGGCTGGTCTGGACAATTTGCAGAGTATTACCATATTTTGAGCGGGTATTACTTCCGGGAGTTCTGCCATGGCGACGACAGTTACGAGCAAGGGCCAGGTGACCATTCCGAAACGTGTCCGCGACTATTTGGGGATTCAGCCTGGCAGCCAGGTGGATTTCCGCCGCAGCGCCGATGGTGGTGTGGTGATCGAAAAAGCCGATGGGCCTCGGCCGCCTAGCAGGTTTGCCAAAGCGCGAGGGTCGGCTGGGCCAGGCATGACGACCGACGAGCTGATGGCTCTCTTGCGTGGCGAACCGGAATGACGCTCGTCGATTCGAACGTCCTCCTGGATGTCGTCACCGACGGTGAAATATGGGCGGACTGGTCGCAACAACGGCTTGAGCAAGCGGCCTCGTCCGGGCCGCTTATCATCAATGATATCATCTACGCCGAGATATCGACGCGCTACGCCACGGTCGAGGGCGTGGACGCGATGCTCCGCAATTTGGGCATCGAACTGGCGGCGATCCCGCGCACCGCGCTCTTCCTCGCGGGCAAGGCTTATCTGCGGTATCGCGGCTCCGGGGACCTTCGCACCGGCGTGCTGGCGGACTTCTTCATTGGCGCTCACGCCGCTGTCGAACAGCTACCTCTGCTGACACGCGATGCAAGGCGTTATCGAACCTATTTCCCGACGGTCGAACTGATCGCGCCGGAACGGGAACAATAGCGGAGCATAAAAAGAAAGGGGCTCCAGCTTGCGCTGGAGCCCCTCAACGGTCAGGGCATTGCCGGGTATGTGCCCGAACCGGAGTTGTGGATGCGACCCTTTAGGAGATCGTACCCGGGAGAGCTTACATGTTGTAGGCGCGCTCGGTGTGCTCGGTGACGTCGAGGCCTTCACGCTCGGTCTCGACGTTGACACGCAGCCCGACGATGACATCGACGACCTTGAACAGGATCGCCGAGCCGATGCCGGACCACACCAGCGTGGTGCAGACGCCCCAGAGCTGCGAGGTCATCTGCGCGACGAAGTCGTAGTCCGCGATCTTGCCGGCGACGTAATCCATGACGCCAGTGCCGCCGAGTGCGGGATTCACCAGGATGCCGGTGCCGATCGCGCCGACGATGCCGCCGACGCAGTGGACGCCGAACAC